>NZ_JAEKFD010000004.1:0-504394 GCF_016650735.1 Pseudomonas sp. TH37 | reverse complement strand
TGGCATCCTCAAGGCTGCTAAGATGCCGGCTTCTTTCCCAGAGCCGGCAACTCGATGCTTCTCCCGCCCAGCGACTGGCTACCCCAAGCCCCCCTCGAACCCCTTCACCTCGACTGGCTCACCACCGCCGGCATCGACGTCGCAATCCTGCGTCTGGACCAGATCGACCCGCTGATCAGCGGCAACAAATGGTTCAAGCTCATCGAACACCTGAAAGCCGCCGACCAGACCGGCGCCCAAGGCATCATCAGCCTGGGCGGTGCTCATTCCAACCATCTCCACGCATTGGCCGCTGCAGGCAAACGCTTTGGTTTCACCACGGTCGGCCTGCTGCGCGGGCATCCGCAAGACACCCCGACGGTGAAGGACTTGCAGGCGTTCGGCATGCAGTTGCACTGGTTGGGTTATGGCGGTTATCGAGCGAGGCACGAACCGGGCTTCTGGCAGCCATGGCGGGAGCAATACCCTGCGCTGCATCCAGTG
Source organism: Pseudomonas sp. TH37 (assembly GCF_016650735.1). Lineage (NCBI taxonomy): Bacteria > Pseudomonadati > Pseudomonadota > Gammaproteobacteria > Pseudomonadales > Pseudomonadaceae > Pseudomonas > Pseudomonas sp. TH37. Next base: position 503,911 of record NZ_JAEKFD010000004.1, on the reverse strand, counting down.
CCGGAAGGTGGTGGCGGCTTGCTTGGGGCGAAGGGCTGCGGGCAATTGGTGACTCTGGCCCGCGAGCAATTGAGCGGTCTGGGCTGGAGCCACTACGACGGCTGGTGGCTGGCCTGCGGAACGGGCACGACCCTGGCCGGGCTGGTTCTGGCCGAGGCGGGTGAGCATCCGGTGTATGGCGCGTTGGCGGTGCCTGACGATCATGGCGTGGCGCAGCAGGTCGAGAGGATTGTGCAGGAAGCCGGCCTGATCGATCCCGCCTATGAACTGCTGGACGCCAGCCGTGGCGGTTTTGCCAAAGTCGATCCGCCGTTGCTTGCGTTCATCGAGCAGACCGAACAGGCCAGCGGCATTCCTCTAGAGCCGCTGTACACCGGCAAAGCGCTGCTGGCGCTCAAGCAGCGAGTCGAGGCGGGTAAATTTGTCCGGGGCACGCGCTTGATCTTCATCCACACCGGCGGCTTGCAGGGCCGTCGGGGTTTCAGTTCACAAACCTTTGTGGCGAGGGGGCTTGCCCCCGTTGGACTGCGCAGCAGTCCCAAAACCTGAAAATGCGGTGTGTCAGGTTCGACACGGTCACAGATTATGGGGCCGCTTCGCAGCCCAACGGGGGCAAGCCCCCTCGCCACAGGGATCGGTGTTTTCAGTGGCCGGGCTCAACCGCGCTTGGGCATCATCCGCAGCAAGGTGTTATCGCGCACCACATAGTGGTGGTACAGCCCGGCTACGGCGTGCAGTCCGATCAGCCAATAGCCGATCGTCCCGCCGAGCACATGCCAGCCCTCAAGCTGCTTGGCCAGCGGTTTGTTTTCTTCCATCAGCACTGGCAGATCGAAGCCATAGAACATCACCTGATGCCCCTCGGCGCTGGTAATCAGCCAGCCCAGAATCGGCATGGTGATCATGAAAATATACAGCGCCCAATGCATCAGTTTGGCGATCAGGGTTTGCCAGCGAGGCGAGGCGGGAAAGATCTGCGGCGCCGGCCCCTGGCTGCGGGCGAACAGCCGCAGCCAGACCAGCACGAACACCGTCAAGCCGAGCATGAAGTGGGCTTCCTTGATCAGCGTCCGGCCGCCACTGCCTTTGGGGAATATCCCGCGCAATTCGATGCAGGCGTAAACCACGATTAGCAGAACCAGCATCAACCAGTGCAGCGCGATCGATACGGTGCTGTAGCGTGATTCTGAATTCTTCCAGGGCATACGGCGTTCCTCACAGGTCTGGTCTGAAGTCACCGTTCTTGTTCGACGGCGTGGGGTTAACTGTAATCCTGTTTGGTGGGTTTGCCTGAGGTGAAGGGGCTGTTCAATGCTCTGGATCAAGTAATCGGCCACAAAAAAGCGCCAGTTCCGTTAAAGGAGCTGGCGCTTTTTTATGAAGCGAGAGGTGTAATCAGTCGGTTTGCGGCATCTCGCCCTTGGCCAGGCGCTTGTTGATGTCGGCGATCACCTCGGGCAGGTCGGTGATGGTGTCGATCATGTAATGCGGCCGCGAGCCTTCGAACATGGCGTGAATGCGCTTGCGTTCGCTGGCCAGTTTATCGCTGCTCAGGGCGCGATAGCCTTCGTAGTCCAGACCCAGCGCGTTGCCGGAGCAGATCAACGCCACGGTCCACATGCCGGCGCGGCGACCTTCGAGAATGCCCGGTACTGTGTCGTCGATCTTCACGCAGGCCGCGACGTCGTCGATGCCCAAGGCAATCACGTTGGCCAGTGCCTGAGCCGGCCATGGGCGACCATTGGGCACTTCGTCGGTAGCGACCACGTGATCGGCGACGTAGCCGTTGGTGGCGGCCAGTTCGACGACTTTGTCCATGACCTGCTTCGGGTAGCCGGAGCACGAACCGATCTTGATCCCTTGCTGGCGCAGGTTGGCGATGGTGTCGAGGGCACCGGGAATCAGTGCCGAGTGTTCGGCGATTTTTTCGATCTGCAGCGGCATGAAGCGTTTGTAAATGGCGGTGACGTCATCGTCGGTCGGGGTGCGACCGAACACGTTGCGGTAACGCTCGGCGACTTGCGGCTGATCGCACAGGGTACGAATGTGGTCCCACTTGCCCATGCCCATCGGCCCGCGGGCTTCTTCGATGGAAACCTGGACGTCGAACTCGGCGAAGGCTTCGACGAAAATCTGCGTCGGGGCGAAGGAGCCGAAGTCGACTACGGTGCCGGCCCAGTCGAGGATGGCGGCTTGGAGTTTGGTTGGGTTGGTGTAGTTCATGGCAAATAAATCCTATGAGAACGAGATATTCGGGATTCGATGTACCTGTGGGAGCGGGCTTGGCCGCGATGAGGCCCTGTCAGTCGACATCGATGATGAATGTCAGACCGCTATCGCGGGCAAGCCCGCTCCCACAGGGATCTGGGGTGAATTAAATTTCCAACACTTCCATCTCGCGCAGCACCTCGGCGACCGCCGCCACCGCCGCGTGCATTTCGGCCTGGTTGACGTGGCCGATGCAGCCGACGCGGAAGGTTTCGACTTGGGTCAGTTTGCCGGGGTAGAGGATGAAACCCTTGGCCTTGACCCGCTCGTAGAATTCCTTGAACTGATAGCGCGGGTCTTTCGGCGCGTGGAAGGTGACGATGATTGGCGCCTGGATCGCGGCGGGCAGGAAGCTGCGCAGCCCCAGTTTGGCCATGTCATCGAGCAGCACCTGGCAGTTATTGGCGTAGCGCTGATGCCGTGCGGGCAAGCCGCCTTCTTCGTTGTATTGCAGCAGCGCTTCGTGCAGCGCCGCGACCACGTGGGTCGGCGGGGTGAAGCGCCATTGGCCGGTCTTGGCCATGTAGGTGTGCTGGTCAAACAAGTCCATCGCCAGTGAGTGCGAGTTACCGGCGGCATTGGCCAGCGCTTCTTTGCGCGCAAAGACGAAGCCCATCCCCGGCACACCTTCCAGGCATTTGCCCGAGGCGGCGATCAGTGCGTCGAATGGCACGTGTTGGGCGTCGATCGGCAGGGCGCCAAACGAACTCATGGCGTCGATGATCAGGCGTTTGCCGTGTTGCTCGATAACGTGGGCGATTTCTGCCAGCGGGTTGAGGATGCCGGTGCTGGTTTCGCAGTGAATCAGCGCGACGTGGGTGATGCTGGCATCGGCCCGCAGCAGGCGGTCGACGTCGGCGGCGGTGGTCGGTTCGTCTTCGGCGGTTTCGAAGGTGCTGAACGAGCGGCCGAGCACTTCGCAGATTTTCGCCAGGCGTTTGCCGTAGGCGCCGTTGATCAATACCAGCACTTTACCGTCGCGAGGCACCAGTGTGCCGATGGCCGCTTCGACCGCAAAAGTGCCGCTGCCTTGCAACGGCACGCAGTGATGGCTGTCGCCGCCGTTGATGATCGTCAGCAGTTGTTCGCAGAGGCTGGCGGTCAGTTGGTTGAAGCGGTCATCCCATGAGCCCCAGTCGACCATCATTGCCTGACGGGTGCGGCTCGATGTGGTCAATGGGCCGGGGGTGAGCAGGATGGGCTCGGCAGTACTCATTCTTGTGTCCTCGCAAAAGCTCAGTGGGATGAAGCTACGGGACATAAATTGCAATTCGGTGAGCTATCAATCAAATTGTTTGTTGTTATGCCAGCCATCAGTGAGGGTTATTCATGAATCTGTTTCAGCTGCGCGCCTTCGACGCTGTGGCTCGGGAAGGCAGCTTCACCCGCGCCGCCGAGCGCCTGTTTATCAGCCAACCGGCGGTCACCGGGCACATCAAGGCGTTGGAGGAGCACTACCAGATCACCTTGTTGCGACGCACCGCGCGGCGCGTCGAACTGACGGAAGAGGGCACCAAACTGGCAGCGATCACCCGGGCGATGTTTGGCCTGGCCGAAGAAGCGCAGGTGATGCTGGAGGCCAACCGGCAGTTACTGACTGGGCGCCTGGAAGTGGCGGCGGACGGGCCGCACATGGTCATGCCAATGCTCGCCAGTTTGCGCGCGCGTTATCCGGGGATCACCGTGAACCTGCGGTTGGGCAATGCTCAGGAAACATTGGCGGCGTTATTGTCGGAGCATGCCGACGTGGCAGTGCTGACCGAGGTCGAGCCGCGCAAGGGGCTGCACCTGCAAGCGCTGAGTGAGTCGAGGATTTGCGCGTTGGTGCCTGCTGGCCATCCGTGGGCGCAAAAGTCGAAAGGGGTGCAGCTCAAGGATCTGGACCAAGTGATCATGGTCTTGCGCGAGCCGAGTTCGATTACCCGACGCACATTCGATGAGGCGTGCGTTCAGGCCAGGGTCAATCCACGGGTGTTGCTGGAACTGGACAGTCGCGAGGCAGTGACCGAGGCCGTGGCCGCAGAATTGGGCGTGGGCGTCGTATCGTCGGTGGAAGTCAGCCACGACCCGCGGGTGGCGGCGGTACCGATTATTGGCGAGGGGTTGGTCAATCGGCACATGATCGGGTGCATGGAGCGGCGGCGGGATTTGCGGTTGATACAGGCGTTTTTTGAGTTGGCGCCTGGCAGATAGACCGCGGCGCGGCCTTCGCGGGCAAACCACGCTCCCACAGGATTTGTGTCGTACACAAGATTTGCAGCCAGCATAAATCCTGTGGGAGCGTGGCTTGCCCGCGATGAGGCCGGACCTGCCTACACCAGACTCTCGCGAACCATCTCCAGAAACGTCGCCACCACTCGCCGCGAACTCTGTTCGCGCAAGCACACCAGCGTCTCCGTCAGCCGCCGTGTGCAATCGGTAATCGGCAGCGCACACACCCTCGAATCCGCGCCGAACTCAGCGGCCGACACCACTCCCACGCCAATCCCGACCACCACCGCCTCGCGCGCCGCTTCCCGGCCTTCGACTTCAATCGCCGGGCGGATGCGAAACCCGGCGCGGGTCATTTCCTCTTCCAGGGTTTGCCGCGTCACCGAGCCGATTTCCCGCAGCACCAATGGCGTGTCGTCCAGGTCCGCCAGGCAGATGGATTCGCGATCGGCCCACGGATGATGGCGCGAAACGAAGGCCACCATCGGGTCATTGCGCAGTGGCAACGAGAGCAAACGTTCGTCGCTGACATCGCGCCCCAACAGGGCCAGATCGGCCTGATAGTTGAATAGCCGAAACAGCGATTCGTCAGTGTTGCCGGTTTCAATCTTCACGCTGATGCCGGGGTAGCGCTCGCAGAACCGCGCAATCTGCGGCAGCACATGCACCGGTGCATCCACCGCCAGAATCAGGCTGCCGGTTTGCAACGCCTGAGACGCGTGAAGCAACTCCTGCGCCTCGGCTTCGATGACGAACAGTCGCTGGGTGATGCTCAACAGGCGCTCGCCCAGATCGGTCAGGCGCACTGAGCGCTTGTTGCGGTGGAACAGCAACACACCGAAACGCTCTTCGAGCTTGCGCACTTGGTCGGAAATCGCCGGTTGCGTCAGAAACAGCCGCTCGGCGGCCCTGGTAAAGCTTCCGTGGACCGCGACGGCGTGGAAGGCTTTGAGCTGGGCGTGGGATACCGACATCGAACTCTCCAGTAACGAGCGTAACCAGTAACAAGCGTAACCAGTAACAAGCTGAGCTTATATTTGAAATACGATAAATCGATTTCACTTATTAATCAGTAATTGTTTTTATCCGCTTCAGCCCCGGTGACTGTTCAGTCGAACAGCTCGGTGGTCATGAGCCCATGCATGCAATCAGCAGGACTCATCTGACCGGTATCGCCTCAGGGAACAGGCGATACCGCAGTGCTCAACAATAAAAACACAGGCGTTTTCTTCCAATTCTGCCGGCACACTCACACCCTGAGGTCAGAACCACAATGAACAGTCCCATCGGTACCATCAAGCGTTGGCGCGTGCAGATTTTCGCCATCACCTGGCTCGCGTATGCCGCGTTCTACTTCACCCGCAAAGCCTTTTCCGTGGCCAAACTGGGGATCGCCGAAGACCCCACCTTCACCCTCGACAAAATGGCCATGGCCAACCTCGACGCCATCTACCTGGCGGCTTACGCCATCGGGCAATTCACTTGGGGCATCCTGGCCGACCGCTTCGGGCCACGGGTCGTGGTGCTCGGCGGATTGCTGATTTCCGCGGTGGCCGCGTTGGTCATGGGCAGCTTTGCCACGTTGCCGATTTTCGCCACTTGCATGCTGATCCAAGGGCTGGCGCAGTCCACCGGATGGTCGGGGCTGTGCAAGAACATTGGCAGTTTCTTTCCCGCCGAGCAGCGTGGGCGAGTGTTGGGTTTATGGAGTTCCTGCTACGCCTTTGGCGGGCTGGTGGCCTCGCCGTTTGCGGGTTGGTGGGCGTATACGCTGATCGGCACCTGGCATGCGGCGTTCATTTCCAGTGCGGCGGTGGTTGGGCTGGTCGCCGTGCTGTTTTTTATTTTTCAACGTAACAAACCCGAAGACGTTGGCTTGCCAGCGGTGGAGCCGGAACCTGCGTTAACTGCCGAAGAGGCGCACGCTCAAAGCAAGATCAGCGTTCTGGAGCCGCTGCGGGAAATCCTGCGCAACCGCACGGTGTTGGTGCTGGGGCTGGCGTACTTTCTGTTGAAACCGGCGCGCTACGCGATTCTGCTGTGGGGGCCGGTGATCGTCTTCGAGCAAATGCCCACGGTGGGCAAGGTCGGCGCGGCGATCATTCCCACGGCGTTCGAACTGGCCGGGTTGCTCGGGCCGATCCTGCTGGGGCTGGCTTCGGACAAACTGTTCGGCGCTCGACGCATGCCGGCCTGTGTGCTGAGCTTGTTGGCGCTCACGGTTTCCCTGGCGCTGTTCATGGGCGCCCTGCATACCGGCAGCGTCTTGCTGGTGGTGGCGCTGCTGTTTGTCATGGGCCTGACTCTGTATGGACCAGACTCGATGATCAGCGGCGCGGCGGCGATCGATTTCGGTACCGCCAAGGCCGGCGCCACGGCGGCGGGCTTCGTCAACGGTTGCGGTTCGGTCGGGGCGATTCTCGGCGGGCTGCTGCCGGGTTACTTCGACTCGGTCACGGTATTCATCGTCTTTGCCGGCTGCGCGTTGTTCTCGTCGCTGGTGCTGATTCCCCACTGGAACAGTCGCCCGGCGGGTCTGCGTCCCGAAAGAGCATTTGTGCCTAACCAACCGATGACCGTAAAACCCCTGCGTACATAAGGATTACCCCCATGAGACCTTACTGGCTGGAACAGGCACTGGCGGCCGAGTCCTGCGCGCCGTGCGAACCTTTATCCGGTGATACCCGCGCCGACGTCTGCATTGTCGGTGGCGGCTACACCGGGTTGTGGACCGCAATCATGCTCAAGCAGCAGAACCCCGAACTGGACGTGCTGCTGATCGAAGCGGACATCTGCGGTGCCGGTGCCAGTGGGCGCAACGGTGGTTGTGCGCTGTCGTGGTCGGCCAAGTATTTCACCCTGGAACGGTTGTTCGGCGTCGAAGAAGCCGTGCGCTTGGTCAAGGAGTCCGAGCGCAGCATCCACGCCATCGGTGCCTTTTGCGAACAGTACGCGGTGGACGCCGATTACCGCCTCGACGGCACGCTCTACACCGCCACCAATCGCGCCCAATGTGGCTCGACTGACGCGGTGATTGCGGCGCTGGAGCGCAACGGCATCAACTCTTTCACCCAGCGGCCATTGGCGGATGTACAGCGCATGGCCGGTTCCAGCAAACACCTGGAGGGCTGGTTTTCCCCGGCTGCTGCGAGTGTTCAGCCGGGCAAACTGGTGCGCGGCTTGCGTCGGGTGGCCTTGCAGCTGGGGGTGAAAATTCATGAAAACACTGCGATGACCGGTCTGGTGGAGGGCAAGCCAGCGGGGATTAAAACCCCCAATGGCACGGTCCGCGCCGACCGGGTGGTGCTGGCGATGAATGCCTGGATGGCCCGGGCGTTTCCACAGTTCGAACGCAGTGTGGCGATTGTTTCCAGCGACATGCTGATCACCGAACCGCGGCCGGATTTGCTCAACGAGATTGGGTTGACCAGCGGCGTGACGGTGCTTGATTCGCGGATTTTCGTGCATTACTACCACAACACCCCGGACGGTCGAATCATGCTCGGCAAGGGCGGCAATACCTTCGCCTACGGTGGTCGAATGCTGCCGGTGTTCGATCAGCCATCGCCCTATGCCGGCTTGTTGCAGCACAGCCTGAGTGAGTTCTTCCCGGCGTTCGCCAAGGTCAAGGTCGAGGCCACCTGGAACGGGCCGTCGGATCGCTCCGTCACCGGTTTACCGTTCTTCGGCCAGATGAGCGCCAGCGGCAATGTGTTCTACGGTTTCGGTTACTCCGGCAGCGGTGTCGGGCCTTGCCATATGGGCGGGCAGATTCTCGCCTCGATGGTGCTGGGGCTGGACAATGCCTGGACCCGCTCGCCGTTGGTGAATGGCCCGTTGGGGTTTTTTCCGCCCGAGCCGATCCGTTATCTCGGCTCATTGATGGTGCGCAACGCCATCCGCCGCAAAGAGCGCGCCGAGGATCACGGGCATCGGCCACGGCACCTCGACGTGCGGCTAGCGAAGTTTGCCGCTGCGGCGGGCAAGACCGACAAGGGATGATGAGGCTCAGGGGGCGAGATCCGAGCGGTTGATCAGCCAGTCGAGTAGCAGACGACCATCGCGACGTGGCTCGGGAGCGGGGCGGGAAGGCTGGGGATGGCCCATGCCGGCACACAAAACCGGCCGGTCCGGGTCGCTGTCGAGGAAACTGACCAGCACGTCGGTGCCGGCCATGGGCAATCTGGACGGATCGATCCGACCGTCCGGTGTTGCGAGGGCAACCGGTAGCCAGAGACCGTCGGATTCATCCACCTCGAACGCCGGCGTCGGCCATAGCCTGACCTGTATCCGGTCCTGATCATCGAGCGCCGCCGGTTGCCCGACGGAGCCCAGCACCCGGGCGGTCTGATAGCCCGGGATGCTCGGCCTGGCGTGTTTGAGCGCCGGCCTGAACACCGTTGACCAGGGAATGGCAGTGAACTGATTGTTGTAGCGTCGGGCACTGCCGGGCTGGTCCTCGGCGAGAATCGACGGCTGCTGTCCCTGGTGCCGGATATCGGTGAGCAGCCATTGATCGTTGAAACTCGAGAGCGGGTGTTCTGCCACTTGCAGGATCCGTCCGCTGCACAGTTCGCTCTGATTGCTTTGGCCGTGGATCTGCCGTTGCTGGCAACGCAGGCGTTCCAGCCGTCGGCGGCTGAGCTGGTCGTGATGCAGCTGTTCGGGCGCGGGGCGTGCCATCATCGGGCCCGTTCTGGTGAGCGGGTGGTTCGCCGCTCCATCGCCGATCACCTGCGCGCCGCGGTTTCTGGCCTCCCACCGTGCCGGGGCGAGGTCCGGGTCATGGCGCTGGAACAGTTCGCTGATCACCGGCAAGGCGGAATCGTTGAATGCGTCGTCCTGGAACGGCATCAGCAGCGGTTCCTGAGGGAAACTCAGGCTGTCATCGGCCAGCACCAGCACATGCCCGTCGTGCTGATGTTCGAAGTGATAGTGGATACCTTCTTCCTCACACAGCCGCTGCATGAAGGCCAGATCACTCTCATCGTACTGAATGCAAAAAGGTCGGGACGGGTAGCACCCGTTTGCCAGTTCGAAGCGGTAGCTGTGCTCGGGCAATTGATGCTCCTCCAGCAACTGACGCACGATCGCGGGCACGCTGAGACGATGAAACACCCGACGCGAGCTGTGCAGGTGAAGTTGTTGAAGATAGGGTGCCAGCACCAGGGAGTAACCGACCCGGTGCGGTCCGCGATGTTCGCGACTGACGCTGTGGATCACGCCGTGAATGCCTTGGTCATCCGCCAGCCGCAAAAACGCCGGTTGTTGCAGTAAGTGGTCGAGGTGCAGCGCCGGGGCGAGGCTGATCACATCGATGTCGAATCGATAGGGCTGGTTGAGACCTTCACGGCCACTGAACTGCAACACCTGCAGACTCAAACCGCCGTCAAGAAGTGTCAGGGTGAAGGGGCTTTCCTTGTCGTTGTGCATCGAGCGCGCTTCTGCCAGGGAGGATGGGCGCAGAGGGTACGAAACCACAGCCCTGAAGCGTCACCGCAAATCGACTTTTCAGAATCGCCCTACAAACACTGGTGAAGATGTCGATTCGTCACGGGGTGAAGATCTTGGAATTTTTGGTCGATTGGCATCTTTAGGCCGTATAAACTTGCGCCATGCGTCGGCCAATAGATGTCTCGGCGCCACAGATCAAGAGAGTGAGTAATGGGCGCACAGTGGAAGGTTAAACACAAAGAAGCGGCATCCAACGCCAAGGGCAAGATCTTCGGCAAACTGGTGAAAGAAATCACCATCGCTGCCCGCAACGGTGCCGATACTGCCACCAACGCACACTTGCGTCTGGTGGTCGAGCAGGCCAAGAAAGCCTCGATGCCCAAGGAAACCCTGGATCGCGCGATCAAGAAAGGCGCGGGCCTGTTGGGTGAAACCGTGCAATACCATCGCGTGACGTATGAAGGGTTCGCACCGCATCAGGTGCCGCTGATCGTTGAATGCGTGACTGACAACATCAACCGTACCGTCGCTGAAATCCGCGTCGCGTTCCGTAAGGGCCAGTTGGGCGCTTCCGGTTCGGTGGCCTGGGACTTCAACCACGTCGGCATGATCGAGGCGTCCCCGGACAGCCCTGACGCCGATCCGGAAATGGCTGCGATCGAAGCCGGTGCCCAGGATTTCGAACCGGGTGAAGACGGCGCGACGCTGTTCCTGACCGAACCTGCGGACCTGGATGCGGTACAGAAAGCGCTGCCGGAGCAGGGTTTCACCGTGTTGTCGGCCAAGTTGGGTTACCAGCCGAAAAACCCGGTCAGTGGTTTGAGCGATGAGCAGATGGCAGAAGTCGAAGCATTCCTCGAAGGCCTCGATAACCATGATGACGTGCAGGACATGTTTGTCGGGTTGGCGGGTTAAGCGGTTCCGACAGTTTGTGATCTGATTTGTGGCGAGGGAGCTTGCCTGTGGCGAGGGGGCTTGCCCCCGTTCGGTTGCGCAGCAGCCGTCGCTTTTGGGGTCGCTTCGCAACCCAACGGGAGCAAGCTCCCTCGCCACAGGTTTTATATTTGCCGCTAGTTGAACGCAGCCAACTCCCGCACAACCTCGCTGAACCCCGGCCGCGCCAGCACATCCGGCTGACAGCAGCGCTGCTGCAATGCCTCTAACGACTCACGACCTTCATCGCTCAACCCCGAGTCGATCCGCTCCAGCAATTCCCCCAGCAGCACCCCGAACGCCCGCACCTCGATCCGCTGCAGTGCGCGGCTTTCAAGGCTGTCCGAAGTGGCATGGAAAGACGCCGCCCCAAAGTCCCCCAACAAACAATCACCGTGCTCGTTCCACATGATGTTGTGACCATAGAGGTCGCCGTGGGTGATGCCTTGGCGGTGCAAATGTTCAGCCACTGAAGCAATGCCACTGGCGATGCGCAGCGCCACGCTAGCGCTGAACCGGGTGTCATCGGCGTAGACGTCGCGGGTGCAGGACGCCAGACTCGGCAGCCCGGCCAGGTTGCGGTAGCTCGGATCGATCAGTTGCATCACCAACCCGGCCTGCGCTTGCGGATGGTCGACGATCCGCCCTTCGACCCGGATCAGGTTGGGGTGGATGCCGGCGGTGATGCAGGCGTTCATTTCGTGCAACGGCGAGCCATCGCTGGTCATTTCGCCTTTGTAGAGTTTCACCGCGACCTGTTTCGTCTGCTCCCACAACGCCTGATGAATAACCCCCGACGCGCCTTCGCCGAGTTTTTTCTCCAGGTTCAGTTGGGACCAGGGAATGCTCGTCGTGGCTTCGAGGGCGGCGGCATCGGCTTCGGTTTCCAGCGGGTTACCGGCGTACGCCAGCCAGGTCAGGCTCGGCAGGGTCAGCAGCCATTCGGGAAGCTCGGTGAGCTGATTGGCGGCGATGCGGATCAGTTCGAGTTGATGGCAACGGCTCAGGCTTTCGGGGAGACGCTGTAACTGGTTGCCGGCGAGCATGAGCTTTTGCAGCTGCGCGCATTCACCCAGTTCGGTCGGCAGATCCGTGAGGCGGTTGTCGGTCAGGATCAGCCAGCGCAACAGCGGCGGCAGGGCGGCGCCCGGCACGTTTTCGATGGCGTTGGCCTTGAAGCCGATCATCGTCAGCGCGGTGCACTGGCCAAGGCAAGCGGGCAGTTCGGTGAACTGGTTGTCCGAGCAGAACAGCACGCGCAAACGGGTCAGGCGGTGCAGGTCGTCCGGCAGGCTGCGCAAGGCGTTGCCGCTGAGGTTGAGCACTTCGAGCGAGTCCGCCAGGTCGAAGATTTCCCGGGGGAACTCGGTCAGGCCGCAGGACAGATCCAGACGGGTGATGCCCGACAGTTGGCCGGCGCGCAGTTGGGCGAGGGTATCCATGGGCAGGTTCGCTATTGATCAGGGGGAGGGCGTGGGGGCCTGGAAATGGGCGACATGATAGCGGGAAAGTCGGGCTTGCCCTAAAGGCCTGTAAGTCAAGACGCAGAACCTGTGGGAGCGTGGCTTGCCCGCGAAGAATGCACCGCGGTTTTTCAGGTATTACGCGTCATCGTTCTTCGCGGGCAAGCCACGCTCCCACAGGATTATCGTCGCTCAAATTTCTAGCTGCGATCTTTTGATCTTCGAGGTTAGCGCTCGATACTGCGATTCCACCGGGCATTCCACGCCGGGCGCTGTTCGTTGACCTGATCCCAGTCGATGGCGATCGCGGTCGTCAGATACTGCTTCATTGCCTCGACCTGGCCGCGGGTCTTGTCGGTGGTTGGCGTATTCGGGTTGGATGGAATCTGATCCCCATCTTCAAGCGCAGCGGCTTGCGCTTCGGGCGTCAGCAGGAAAGCTGCGAGCTTCTGCGCCAGTTCCGGTTGGGTGTTGTTGGCGATGGCGCATTCGGCGACGTTGAGCACCACGGCGCCTTCCTTCGGCTGCGCATATTCCACTGGCATGCCCTTGAGTTTCAGCGCGGTGACCTGGGTCGGCGTCAGCGGGAACAGCGCCGCTTCGTCAGTCTGGAGCATTTCGGAAATCTTCGCGGAGCTCGGAATGTACTCCAGCACGTTGCGCCCGACGGTGTTCGGCCAGGCCTTGAACCCCGGTTCGACGTCGGTTTCGCTGCCGCCCTGAATCCGGTTGAACATCAGGAAACCGTGCAGACCGAAGGTCGACGAGGCCATCGACTGGAACACCAGTTTGTCCTTGAAGCGCGGGTCGGCCATGTCCATCCATGAGGTCGGCGCGTTCCAGCCTTTTTCCTTGAACAGCCGCGTGTTGTACGCCAGCCCCGTGACGCCGAGGCTGACCGCCACGGCTTGATCCTTGATGCGGCCCTTGGCCGGAATCTGCGCCAGGGGCGGGCTGTCTTCGAGTTTTTCGCACAAACCCATGGCGATGGCGCGGTACATGATGCCGTCGTCGAGGAACATCACGTGCATCTGCGGGTTGCCTTTGCTGGCCTGGACCTTGGCCAGAATATCGGCGGAGGTTCCCGGCACGATCACCACTTTGACGTTATTGGCTTTTTCGAAAGCCGGCAGCACCTTGTCGGCGTAGAGCCGCTCCATGGTTCCGCCGTTCATGCCCAGGTAAAGCGTCGGTTCGGCCTGGGCCTGGCTGACCGTGAGCATGGCGCCCAAGCTAGAGAAACCGAGCAGTGCACTGCGTTTGAAATTATTCATGGCGCGACCTTCCTCTATCAAGCAACGGAGATGGAGTGAAACCGGGTGATGGAAAACGCATGCAGCGACGTCTTTGACGCGCCGCTACAGATGATCTCGGTGAGCGCCTGGCCCACCGCAGGCCCGATCTGAAAGCCCGCGCCGGCAAAGCCGAACGCGTGCAACAGACCGGGTTGAGTGCTGCTGTGCCCGATCACCGGTTGGCGATCGGGCAGATAACCTTCGGTGCCGCTCCAGGTGCGAATCGCCTGGGCACGTTCAAGAAACGGGTAGAGTTCGACGGCCTGGCGCAGGATCTCGATGACGGCGTTCTGACCAGGCCGGGCGCGGGCGTTATCGAGGGCAAAGCCCTGGCCGCCGCCCAACACACAATTGCCGCGAGCAACCTGACGGGCATAGATGCCGCCGCCCTCGACGCCGGTGCTGGCGTTCATCACCAGCGGCAACGGTTCGGTGACCAGCATTGCCGGGTGACCGGCGTGCATTGGCACCGCTTCGCCGAATTGCGCGGCGAGCTTTCCGGCCCAGGCGCCAGCGCAATTCAGCAGCCAGGGGGCGTGCAGCTCGAGGCCGGATTGAGTGCTGACGTGAAAGCGCTGACCGTCATGCACCACCGCCGTCACTGCGCATTGTTCATGGATCTGCGCACCGTGCCGACGCGCCGCCTGCGCGAAGGCCGGGGACACCAGGCGCGGGTTGGCGTGGCCATCGTCCGGGCACAACGAGGCACCGACCGCGACCTCTCCGACCCACGGAAAACGTGCGCGCAGCTCATTGCGGTCGAGTACCTGCAAATAGAGGCCGAACCCCTGGCTGCTGGCGGCGTAATCCTGCAAGGCGTGCAGGTCGTTGAGGCTGCGGGCGAGTTTCAGGTGACCGCTGCGCTGGTACTCGCCGTCGATTCCGATGAGCTGCGGCAGTTGGCCCCAGATCTCGTGAGCCCGTTGCGACAGCGGTAATTGCGACAGAGGCCGGCCCTGACGCCGCACGCCGCCGTAGTTCACGCCGCTGGAGTGCGAACCGCAAAAGTCCCGCTCCAGTAATGCAACGCGCCGGCCGGCCTTGCTCAGAAACAGAGCGGCGGAAGCCCCGACAATGCCACCGCCAATGATGATTGCATCGACCTCGATCATGGCTCGACCTCCAGACCGAACGGCAAGGGTTTGATCGGCGCCTGAGCCCGTAACCGGCCGATGTCGGACAGGTTGAGCTGGCTTTCGCAGGCAATGATTTCCGCTGCGGCGGCGCCGCACATCCGTCCCTGGCAGCGACCCATGCCGACCCGGCAATGGGCCTTGACCCGGTTGATCTCCCAATGGCCTTCGCGCACCACTTGGCGGATGTCGCCGGCGCGCACTTCTTCGCAGCGGCAGATCATCAGGTCATCCACAGCGTTGGTGGCCCAGCCTTCGGGAAAGATAAAGGCGCGCTCCAAGCCTTGGCGGAATCTGCCGATAGTGTTCAGCGACTGTTCCAGCTGAATGGCTCGCTGTGGCGGGATCAGGTAACCGATGTCTTCGAGCAGCGCCAGGGCTGCCCGTTCGCCGGCCATTTCCGCCGCATCGGCGCCCATGATGCCGGCGCCGTCACCGGCCAGGTACACCTCGGCGACACTACTGCGACCGGCGCTGTCGCGCTGCGGCAGCCAGGCGCGGTTGAGCGGATTCCAGGTGAATTCGCAGCCCAGCAGGTCGGCGAGTTGGGTTTCGCTGCGCAGGCCATGGGCGAAGGCTATGGCGTCGCAGTCGATTCGATGTTCGCTTGCTGCGTTATGCCAGTTCAGCGATTGCACGCGCTGTTCGCCATCGATGCGTTTCAAGGTGGCGCCCTGGTGCACCGGGATTCCGTGGGCGGTTAGCCAGGTGCGGTAATAGACGCCTTTGGCGAGAGTGGCCGGTTGTGACAGCAGGCCGGGCAGGGCACGGGCCTGAGCGCTGAAGGGCGAGCTGTCGAGCACGGCGATCACGTTGGCGCCGGCTTTGGCGTATTGGTACGCCACCAGATACAGCAACGGTCCGCTGCCGGCGAACACCACGCGTTCACCAATGGCACAGCCTTGAAACTTCAAGGCAATCTGCGCCGCGCCGAGGCTGTATGCCCCCGGCAGCGTCCAGCCTGGTACGGGCAGAATCCGGTCGGTGGCGCCCGTGGCGACGATCACCCGGGAGAACTCCAGCCGTGCGGCGCGGCCCTCATGCAAGGTGTCGAGCGCCCCAGATTCGGCGTTCCACACCAGCGTGTCGGGACGGTAATCGAGTTGCTCGCGCAGTGCGTCGATTGTCTGATGCAGTGCCTTGGCCTTGCGTGCTTCGAAGCCATACAGCTTGACCGCCGAACGCTTGAAATTCGCCGGTGGACGTCGATAAATCTGCCCGCCACCGCGCGCGGCTTCATCTAGCAGAACAGGGTGCACGCCATGGGCAACGAGGGTTTGCGCCGCCCGGATTCCGGCGGGGCCTGCGCCGATGATGACTACAGACTTCATACCCACCCCATATGTGATCGACGCCCCAATCCTGTGGGAGCGGGCTTGCCCGCGATGACGGCGGCACATTCAACATCGGTGGTGGCTGACAGTCCGCTATCGCGGGCAAGCCCGCTCCCACAGTTGGTTGAGGTATGCCGCATTATTTTTGGCTGGCTCCCACAGGGGATTGGGTTTCTGCAGGGAGAATTCGTGTTCATACCGATCGCCCCGGTTCGCGGCTGATGTGCTGTCCGGCTTCAAGCAGCGTTGAGCAGGCGCGCACCCGGCGGCCGTCGCCCAGGCGTACCCAGCAGTCCTGGCAGGCGCCCATCAGGCAGAAACCGGCGCGGGGTTCGGCGCTGAAATCGCTGCCGCGCAGGTGCTCGCTGCAGGTCAGTACGGCGGTCAGCAAGGTGTCGCCGAGCAAGCCACTGGCAGGCTTGCCGTCGAGGGTAAAGTCCAGGGCCGGGCGGTCGCCTTCGGCCAGTCGTTTCAGCAGAGCCATGGCGCCCTCATTGTTTACCCACCAGAACCCGATCCAGGCCGTAGACCCGATCGAGCAGAATCATCGTCAGCGCGGTCAGCGCAATCACCAGGGCCGACACCGCCGCCATCATTGGATCGATGGATTCGGTGGCGTACACGTACATGCGCACCGGCAGCGTTTGCGTGGCCGGCGAGGTGACGAAGATCGACAACGTGACCTCATCGAAACTGTTGATGAACGCCAACAGCCAGCCACCGGCGACCCCCGGCAAAATCATCGGCAAGGTGATTTGCCGGAACAGCGTGAAACGTCCGGCGCCCAGGGATTGCGCGGCGTGTTCGGCGCTGCGGTCCAGACCGATGGCCGAGGCCAACACCAGGCGCAACACATACGGCGTGATTACCAGCACATGGGCGAAGATCAGCCAGGCGAAGCTGCCGTTTACGCCCATCAGCGCAAACAGCCGCAGCAACGCCACCCCCAGCACCAGGTGCGGAATGATGATCGGTGACAGGAACAGACCGTTGAAAAAGTCTCGTCCGGGGAACTCGAATCGAGTGATTGCCAGGGCTGCCGGCACCGCGATCAGCGTCGCCAGCGTGGCGGCGCAGAACGCCAGGATCAGGCTGTTGTAGAAGGCATCGACAAAGTCCGCGCGCTCGAACACTGCGCGAAACCAGCGCAGGGAAAAATCCGTGGTCGGCAGGCTCAGGGTGTTTTCCGGGGTGAAGGCGACGAGGCACACCACCACCAGCGGCGCGAGCATGAACAGCACCACCAGGGTATGAAACAGCAGGGCGAAAGGACCGTTTCTGGACATGACGAATTATCCCAATGACTTCTTGTAGCGGCCTTCGATCATCCGGTTCCACGACAGCATGATCAGCAGGTTGAGCAACAGCAGCGCGACGGCAATCGCAGCGCCCATCGGCCAGTTGAGCTCCGACAGGTACTGGTCGTAGATCAGCGTGGCGACCATCTTTATCCGGCGTCCGCCGAGCAGTCCGGGGATGGCAAATGAACTGGCCGCGAGGCCGAACACGATCAAGGTGCCGGAGAGCACGCCGGGCATGATTTGCGGCAGCACCACTTTGCGCATCACCGTGAGGTGGCTGGCGCCCAGCGACAACGCGGCTTGTTCGGCGGCCGGGTCGAGTTTTTGCAGCGAGGTCCAGACCGGAATGATCATGAACGGCAGCATCACGTGGACTAGTGCGATCACCACCGCGAACGGCGTGTAGAGCAGCTTCATTGGCGAACCACCGAAGGCTTGCAGCGTCTGGTTGACCAGACCGTCGGCGCCGAGCAACAGGCTCCAGCCGAAGGCACGCACCACCACCGAAATCAGCAACGGCGTGAGGATCAGAATCAGGAAAATCGAGCGCCACGGCGCGCCCATGCGGCTGAGGATGTAGGCTTCGGGCACGCCGATCACCACGCAGAGCAGGGTGGTCAGGGCGCTGATCCAGAACGTCCTCAGAAAGATCTCGTAGAAGTACGGATCGCCCAGCAAGCTGCTGTAGTGATCGAGGGTGTAGGCGTCGCTGTTGATCCCCGAGCTGTAGTCGAAGACGTTGAACGACAGCACCAGCGTCAGCAGCAACGGGATCACCAGCAGACCGAAGTACAACGCCAGGGCCGGTGCGGATAACCAATAGCCCTGATGTCCCTGACGTCTCTGGCGGATGACGGTAAGCGTACTCATGCCGACACCTCGTCGACACTCAGCACCCGCAGCAATGTTGCATCCCAATCGAGGCCGACCGCCGTGCCTTCGATCAAGGGGGCGGAACCGTCGTTGCGGCGCACCACGCTGAGTTCGCCCAACGATGTCGATACGCCGTACAGCCATTGGCTGCCCAGGAAAAAGCGGCTGACGATCTTGCCTGGCAGACGGCCCTGACCTTTATCCAGCAAGTCGATTTTTTCCGGGCGCAGGCTCAGGGTCAGTTCGCCGTCGCCACGATTGCAGACCTGCACAACGCCAGCGCTGTTCCGTTCGCCGGGCAGCAGATTGGCCTTGCCGACGAAGCCGGAAATGAACTCGGTGCGCGGGTGTTCGTAGAGGGTGTAGGGCGCGTCGATCTGAGTGATGCGCCCGGCCTGCATCACCACCACCCGGTCGCTGATCGACAGCGCTTCGGATTGGTCATGGGTGACCATCAGCGTGGTGATGCCGACTTCGCGCTGGATACGACGGATTTCGAACTGCATCTCTTCGCGCAAATTGGCGTCGAGGTTGGACAGCGGTTCGTCGAGCAGCAGCACCGGCGGTTCGATCACCAACGCCCGGGCCAGCGCGACACGTTGGCGCTGGCCGCCGGAAAGCTCCCGTGGGTAGCGCTCGGCGTGTTGGTTCAGACGTACCAGTTTCAGCACCCGATCCACCCGTTGCTGCAACTCGCCGTTGGGCACTTTGCGCATGCGCAGACCGAAGGCGACGTTGTCTTGCACGGTCATGTGCGGGAACAGCGCGTAACTCTGGAACACCACGCCCAGACCGCGACTGGCGGGTTTGGCGTGGGTGATGTCGCGACCGTCCAGGACAATGCGCCCGCTGCTGACTTCGACGAAGCCGGCGATCATTTGCAGGGTGGTGGTTTTGCCGCAGCCGGAGGGGCCGAGCAAGGAAACGAACTCGCCTTTTTCCACCGACAGATTGGTGGCGACGACCGCGTCGATCTCACCATAACGTTTGCCGAGGTTTTCAAGTTGCACGAAGGCCATGACTGCGCTCCACCTGAGATTGTTATGCGTCGCCAAAGGCGCGCTTTTTTGTATGGGCAGATACGAAAAGGATGTTGCCGGGGTGCGTTGGCGCTCGACTTCTGTCGGCTGCCGCTGTTGTTCGAATCGCCCCTGATGGACGCAGAGTAGGACGAAGAATAGGATGGGCTCAATGGCCTATTTCACTGAAGCGATGACTATTTTCAGTTTCATTCAGTGAGTAAATTTATTGTCGAGAAATCACATGCCTGATTCCATTGAACGGAATGAAAACAAAAATGAAGTCGGCGTCGGTGCCGTCTCAAGACTATTTGCGGTGCTGCGCAGTCTGGGTGACACCGTCGAAGGCGGAGAACGCGTGACGCAACTGGCGCAGCGCATTGGTTTGTCGCAACCAACCACCCACCGCTTGCTGCGCAGCCTGATGGACGAGGGCATGGTCGAGCAGGACGCGCGCAGCAAACGCTATCGCCTGAGCCTGGAGTTTTTTGCCTTGGCGGCCCGTGCCGGCAACACCGGCAACTTGCGCGAACTGGCGCGGCCGGCGTTGCTGCGGCTGTCGGCATCGTTGGGGGATTCGTTGTTTTTACTGGCGCGTAGTGGCTTCGATGCGATCTGTCTGGACCGCAGTGAAGGGCCTTTTCCGATCCGCACGTTTACCGGTGACATCGGCGGGCGGGTGGCGCTGGGTGTGGGGCAGGGCAGCCTGGCGATTCTGGCGTTTCTGCCGGAAGAGGAGCGCGACACGGTGATTCATTACAACTTGCCGCGGCTCAAGGATTTTCATCTGTACGATGAAGTGTTCCTGCGCTCGGAAGTCGAGAGTGTGCGCACCCTCGGTTACGCCGGGCGCAATACCGGCGTATTGCAAGGCATGGCCGGGGTGGCCGTGCCGATCCTCGACCGCGAAGGTCGGGCGGTGGCGGCGCTGAGTGTGGCCACGGTCAGCGATCGCCTGGGGCCGGATCGCTTGCCGACGGTGGTGGAAATGCTCAAGCGTGAAGCCGCGCTGATCGGGCCGCGGATCAATCCGTTCGATCCGCTGTTGCGAAGGCCTTCGCAAGTCTTCGGGCAGGGGTGACTGCAATCTCCAAATAATCGCTCCCACAGAGATTGGTGGTGATGATCAGAACTGCGCAGTTTGTTTGAGCATCTGCGCCGCCGGCGTATCACTCGGGCTGACCATCGCGTAGTTGTAGCCGGCCCCCGACCAGTACTCGGCCTGCAACTCACCGTCGCTGCGACTACCGCGAGGCAGCAGGGTGTTTTTCGGCCCGGGTGGACGGACGTAGAAGCTGACTTTATGGCCGCTCTGATCCTCGTATACCACCATTGCCGCCGGCCCTTGTTCGGTGCTGAGCAGCCGCCCGCTGATGGGTTTGTATCCGGCAGCGGTCAGGTTCGGCAGACGATGGGCCTGGCTGAAATACCGATCGAGCCAGCCCTGCATATCGCCGTCATCGCTGACTTTGTAATCCGCCGGCAGGATGCCTTGCTGGGCAATCAGCCGGTAGGCCTGCATCGCGTCGGTCATCGGCAACGGGGCGCGGACCAGGGTCATTTCCCGCGCCTGCCAACCGCTCAAACCGCCGACGCTGACCGCGATCAGCAATACCGCGGCGCTGGCCAGATGGCGGCGCGACTGGCGTTTGACTCGCTGGCGAATCATTGCCGGGTCAAGTTGCGGGTTGGCCGGTTGCTGCAAGGCGCCGCTCAGGGCCGCGCGCAATTGTTGGGCATCGTGTTGCCAGGCGCGTACTTGCGCGGCCACTTCGGTGTTGTTGGCCAGATAAGTTTCCACCAAATGTCGATCGGCATCGTTGAGTTGGTGATCGACGTAGGCGTGCAGGTCACGTTCGCTGGGAGGCATGCTGATCATTTGAGTCTCCGCAGAGAGGGGTGGGTGATTTCGCCGTCGCTGAGCTGGCGCAAGGCCTGGCGTGCACGGGACAGGCGCGACATCACTGTGCCGATGGGGACGTCGAGAATCTCGGCGACCTCCTTATAACTCAAGCCTTCCACCGACACCCAGAGCAGCAGCGCGCGCTGTTCGGTGCTGAGCTGATCGAAGGCTTGCAGGGTCGATTGGGCGATCACCGTGCGTTCTGCCGAAGGCTGCGCATCATCACGGCCGGTAAAGAATTCGAGCATCCGCGCATAACGCCGGGAGCGGCGATGAGCGTCGAGAAACTGCCGATAAAGGATCGAAAACAGCCAGGCACGCAAGTCGCCCTCGGGACGTTTGTCGCCCCAACTCGACAGCGCGCGCTCAAGGCAGGCCTGCACCAGATCATCGGCGCTGCTGGGGTTGCGCGTCAGCGATACGGCGAAACGCCGCAGCCTGGGAATGACTTCCCTGAGTTGTTCGTCGATATCGTTCATGAAGTTCTGACCAGTCACTACGCTGTGGTGAGTGTTCAGGAAGACGCCCGGCATTCGAGGTTATTCCACGCCTGGAAAAATAAACACCGGGCGATGGAATAAACCCTGGCGCGGTTCGTCTGCCTGATTCTTCTCACTTGTGGCCGATGGCCCTGGAGTCATTCATGGTAGATCGCTCATCACCGCCAACGGGGCCTGGCCGGCCACCGCTGAGTGCCGCGAGCCTGACGTTGCGCCTGACCGGCATTGCCGTGGTGGTCGCCGCGCTGGCCGGGGCTTTTGCCTACGTCAACGGCACACTCGACCCACAGCGCCTGACGCCGAAAGACTTGGTCAATGTGCTGGAGAAAAACAACGGCGTGCACCCGGGATTCCGTCGTAATCACGCCAAAGGCGTTTGCGTGATCGGGCATTTCGAGAGCAGTAGCCAGGCGCGCGAGTACTCCAGCGCCCAAGTGTTCAGTGACGCGCGGACCCCGGTGGTCGGGCGTTTCGCGCTGCCTGCGGGCAATCCTTACGCGCCGGACAACAGCGTGCCGATCCGCAGCCTGGCGTTGCGTTTCACCCAGGCCAACGGTCAGCAGTGGCGCACCGGAATGAACAGCATGCCGGTGTTCCCGGTGGGCACGCCCGAGGCGTTCTATCAGTTGCAACAAGCGCAGTCACCGGATCCGGCTACCGGAAAACCGAACCCGGCGGCTGTGCCAGCGTTCTTTGCGGCGCACCCCGAAGCCGTGCCGTTTCTGACTTGGGTCAAGACCGCCAAACCGTCGGCCAGTTACGCGACGGAAACCTATAACAGCGTCAACGCGTTTTACCTGGTGAACGCGGTCGGTCAGCGGCAAGCGGTGCGTTGGAGCATGACGCCAGTGGCTCAGGACGCGGCAGGTGCAACGGCCCCCGAAGGTGGTGATTTCCTTGAGAAAGATCTGGTACAGCGCTTGTCCGCCGGACCGTTGCGTTGGCAGTTGAACATCACCCTGGCGAACCCCGGGGACTCGGTCAACGACGCGAGCAAGGCCTGGCCCGAGGGTAGAAAAGTGCTGAACGCCGGCACGCTGGTGCTCGAAAGTACTCAGCCGCAACTCAATGGCGAGTGCCGTGACATCAACTACGACCCGCTGGTGTTGCCCAGCGGTATCGAAGGCTCCGACGACCCGCTGCTTGCCGCTCGCTCAGCGGGTTACGCCCGTTCTTACCTGCGCCGCACCAGCGAAGTGAAGCAGTTGCCCAACGCCAAACAGGAGTCTCAACAATGAGTGCTCAACCGAACCATTTCGCACCTTTGGCGCGGCTGCTGCACTGGCTGATGGCGCTGATGATCATCTCGATGCTGTTTATCGGCGCGGGTATGGCAGCCTCGGTGTCCGAGCGCCATCAGTGGCTGATCCATCTGCACAAACCTTTGGGCGTTGCGATTCTGTTGCTGGTGATCGTGCGTCTGGCCGTGCGGTTTTCGACTCGCCAACCACCGCTGCCGGCGGACCTGCCGGGTTGGCAAGTGGTCGCGGCCAAGGCTTCGCATTTTTTGCTGTACGCCTTGATGCTGATTTTGCCGCTGCTGGGCTGGGCGATGATTTCCGCGGCTGGCGACCCGGTGATGCTCAGTAGTTCGTTGCAGTTGCCGTCGATCTTGCCGGCGAATGCCCAGGTGTTTGCGTTCCTGCGCAAGGCGCATGGGTATCTGGCGTATCTGCTGTTCCTGACCGTGCTGCTGCATTTGGCGGCGGCGTTGTTTCATGGCTGGGTGCGTCGGGATAATGTGCTGAACAGCATGCTGCGGGGTAAGGATCGCGGGTGATCCCAACAGCTGCAGCCAAATTCTGCGGATGTACACGGTCATGTAGGAGCTGCCGCAGGCTGCGATCTTTTTATCTTGGCGCCGTAAGACCGCGAAGATCAAAAGATCGCAGCCTGCGGCAGCTCCTACGCGTCAGTGTGAAGCTGCTTCCACAGATCGGTCCTTCGTGGCCAACGTCATCCACCAATAAATCAGCGCCACGGCATTGATCCCCGCACCCAGCCAACACACTCCAATCCATCCCGCCCAGGCGTACATCGCCGTCGAACCGATAGAACCCAAGGCGCTGCCGATCGAATAGAACAGCATGTAGCCAGCGGTGAGTCGGCTTTGCGCTTCGGGGCGCACGCTATAGATCATGCTCTGGCTGGTGACATGAACGGCTTGCAAACCCAGATCCAGCGTAATCACCCCGAGCAGCAGCGCCCATAGCGAGGATTGAGTGAGTGCGATGGGTAACCATGAGACAAGCATCAGCAGCAACGACAGTCCACTGGTCCATTGCCCCAGACCGCGATCGGCCAGATGCCCGGCGCGAGCGGCGGCCAGCGCACCGGCAGCACCGGCCAGGCCGAACAGCCCGATTTCGGTGTGGGAAAGTGAAAGCGGCGGGGCACTCAGCGGCAATACCAAGGGTGTCCACAGCACCATGGCGCTGGCGAAGGTCAGCAGGGCGAGCATGGCCCGTTGACGCAATACCGGTTCTTCCTTGAACAGCGTGAAGACCGAGCCGATCAACGCGGCGTAAGCGCTTTCCGGTCGCGCATCTTCGTGCTTGGGCAGCACACGAAACAACAGCAGCGCCATCAGCAGGGTCAACCCGGCGGACAACAGATAAATCGAACGCCAACCGGCCAGATCGGCCATGCCGCCCGCCACCGTTCGTGCCAACAGAATGCCGACGACAATGCCGCTGGTGATCACACCCACCACTCGTCCACGTTGCGCCGGGATGGCCAGGGTCGCGGCGTAGGCCACAAGGACTTGTGTCACGACCGCCAGTAATCCGGTCAGCGCCATGCCGAGCAGCAGCCAGATGCTGTTCGAGGCAAACGCGATCATCAACAAAGCCAGCGCCGACAGCAGGGTTTGCACAACAATCAGCCGTCGACGGTTGAGCAGATCCCCTAGCGGAACCAGCAACAACAGACCCACGCCATAACCGATCTGGGTAAGGGTGACGACGATGCCGATGGTTGCCGGGTCCATGGCGAAGGCCTCGGCCATGGCATCGAGCAGCGGTTGTGCGTAATACACATTGCCGACGGCCAGGCCGCAGGCAACAGCAAATAGCAGCACCACTGCGCCGCTTAACGGGTGGTCACGTTTCATCACAGGCTTCCTTGTGTGGTTTCAAAATAAAACCAGTTGTACGGTAGGGAGTCTGGTTTTATATTGCAACCACATTTGTTGCCGGCGGAACGCGGTCATGGTTAAACGTACAAGCATGGAAGGCGCCGAATGCCCGGTCGCCCGTTCACTGGACGCGATTGGTGATTGGTGGTCGTTATTGATCGTGCGCGATGCGTTCGATGGCCTGCGGCGATTCGGCGAGTTCCAGCGCAATCTGGGCATGGCCAAAAACATTCTCTCGGCACGCCTGCGCACCTTGGTGGCTCATGGGATTTTCGATCTGGTGCCAGCGTCGGACGGCAGCGCATATCAGGAATACGTGCTGACGGAGAAGGGCAAGGGCCTGTTCCCGTTGATCATCGGGTTACGGCAGTGGGGCGAGGCGTTTTTCTATGAGGCGGGGGAGGCGCATTCGCGGGTTGTCGATCGTGAGAATGGTCGACCGGTGCGGGCTCTGGAATTGCGTGCGGAGGATGGGCGCTTGTTGGGGCCGGAGGATTGTGTGCGGCTCCCGGCTGAGTAAAAAGATCGCAGCCTTCGGCAGCTCCTACGGATTTTTGTGAACATCTGTAGGAGCTGCCGAAGGCTGCGATCTTTTGATTTTAAATAATCAACGTAGAGCATCGACCATGTCGGCGATGGTCGCCAGCACATCCTTGCCCAACTGCTTCGAGCGTTTGCCGGACCAGCCGGTCAGCGGGTTCGGTGCGTCGTTGTGGTCTTTGAAGGGCATTTCCAGGGTCAGCGACAGGCAGTCGAACTTCTGACCGACGCTGTTGCAGGCCAGGGTCATGTTGGCTTTGCCCGGCTCGTCGCGGGTATAGCCGTGTTTGGTCTGGAAGTCTTTGGTCTGATGTTTCAGATGACTGCGGAAATGTTCTTCAAGTTTTTCGATCCGCGGCGTATAGCCCGGGTTGCCTTCGCAACCGGCGGTGAACACGTGGGGGATTTCTTCATCGCCATGGATGTCGAGGAACAGGTCGACGCCATACTTTTCCATCTGCTGCTGAACGAACAGCACTTCCGGGCTGATTTCCTGGCTGGCGTTCTGCCACGCGCGGTTCAGGTCCTGACCCATGGCGTTGGTGCGCAAATGACCGTGGAAGGCGCCATCCGGGTTCATGTTTGGCACCAGGTACAGGTCGGCGCTGGCCAGGAGTTTTTTCAGCACTGGGTCGTCGTGTTTTTCCAGGCGCTCGATCACGCCTTCCATGAACCATTCCGCCATGTGTTCGCCGGGGTGTTGCTGGGCGATGATCCAGACCTTGCGCTGACCTTCGGCACCCGTACCCTTGCGCAACAACTGGATGTCGCGACCTTCAACGCTCTTGCCGGTGGCCAGCAGTTCGGTGCCGGCCTTGGTCAGGGCCTGTTCGATCAGCCAGTCATGGCGGCCACGGCTGTAAGGTTCGAAGTAGGCGAACCAGGCATGGGTGGCAGTGGCTTCAAGGCTGAAACGCAGGCAGTCGCCTTCGAAGATGGTTGGCACCCGGAACCAGTTGACATGGTCATAGGACGCCACCGCCTGATAGCCATCCCAGGCTTTGTTGTACGAGGATTTGCTGGCGTTGTTCAGACGAAACCAATGATCTTGACCGACGTGCAGACCGCTGGCCTTGAAGTGGAACCACTGGAAGTGCTGGCTGCGGGTGTCTGGCTTGATCGCCAGCAGCGCTTGCAGCGGATTGCTGATGTCCAGCACTTCGATGTTGCCGCTGTCGAAGTTTGCGCTGATGTCGAAAGAAGATTTACCCACGGCCATAATCGGTTCCTGAATATGATTTTTATGGCTGCTACTTTACACGCAAGGGAAGGATAAACCGGGGGGAAATTGCGGGGTTGAAAAGGGGGGGCGTCCTCCTTGACGCCGATGCAGCTTAGTGACTGTGCAAGTGATTCTCAAGTGCTATTTTGCGTTAGTTTGGCCCAATGCTACCGGGCCTCTCTTGCCAACAGATATTCATTTGATATCATCCGCGCCAATCGAATTTTCAGCACCCACAGACTTCATTAGCCTGAAGCCAAAGCCAGAATAACTGGCAAAAAAAAGACCCGGCAAAAAGCCGGGTCAAAAACCGTGATTAGCCTGATGAGGAGATAGTCCAGGAGACCGACCTAAGGTCCCTTGGGCCATCGACTGATCTCGCGACCAGTTGATGCAATAATAATCATTATCATTTGCAAGTCAAATGTTTTTATCTGCGCGATTGGAAAATTTTTCCTGTCCTCCTCCAAAGCGCTTCCTCGTCAATCGTTCTGATTGCCCTCCAGGGACCGGTCGACCATCGCCTTGGCCATGTCGATCATGTGCACCGTCGAAAACGCCAGATCCCGGCTTGCGCCCTGCAGCTGGTTGGCTGATTCATGCGCGGTGGCGGCGGCACATCGCAACAGATCCGAAGCATGGACCAGTGCCTCTTCGCTGCTGATGTTACGGTTCACATCGAAGAAACGTTCTTCGCTGACCTCTTCTGACACAGCTGGTTTCAAGTAATAGTCCAGCGCCCGCTGCGCGGCGGCAGAGCCTTTTGGCGAGTTGAGCGTAGTGTCGAATTGCGTGTCAGGCAGGGTAATGCTGGGGATGGTCATGACGATGGCAAGCTCCGTGATAGATTCAAATCCGTGAGCCCAGCTTAGTACGTACTGTATTTGTGTCTTGAATTTAAATACTACAATTTGTGTTTTGTTGGTCGGAGTACCCCACGTATCGTGCCGCACATGGATAAATGGATTGAATTGGTCAAGGCCAAAATGAGTGAACTCAAAGTCACTCAAGAGATACTCGCCGAGCGCATCGGAATGTCCCAGGGCGGCGTCGGCCATTGGCTGAATAAACGTCGTCAGCCCCGCATCCAAGAGATGAACCGTGTCTTGCAGGCGCTGGGAATGGACTATCTGGAAGTCGCGATGGTGATCAGGGAACCGCAGGTCTCACAGGATGAGGAGATCTCTCTGACGCAAAAGTACAACCCGTACTTTCGCTACCCGGTCAGTGACTGGCGGGAAACCGGGGAGGTGCGCGACGGGGAGTTATCGAGCTACGGCGCTTCATCGGCTGTCAGCAAGCCGCGCTTCGAGCTGTCCGATTACCACGCACAGGGCGCGGCGTTCTGGCTGGTGGTGGTTGGCGATGCGATGACCGCACCCTCGGGTGTGAGCATTGCTGCGGACATGTTGATTCTGGTGGACCCGGCCATCGTGCCGGAGCCTGGCAAACTGGTGATCGCCCAATGGCCCGGCAGCGCCGAGGCGGTTTTTCGCAAATTGATCGAAGAGGGCGGGCAGCGTTATCTGGTCCCGCTCAATCCGACCTATCCGAAAGCCCTTTACACCGAAGAATGCCGAATCATCGGCGTAGTGGTTCAGGCGACTGCCAAATTCTAATCAGATCGGTCCTCGCAACGCGTAGGACCGATCTTCATTTCACGCGTGTTCCAACTCCACCAACGCACTGCCTTCGCTGACCATCTCGCCTTCCTGGCAATACAACGCCTTGATCACTCCGGCGTGGGGCGCGCGAATGCTGTGCTCCATTTTCATCGCTTCCAGCACCACCAATTGCGCCCCGGCTTCGACCGTTTGCCCGGCCTCCACCAGCACTCGCACGATGCTGCCGTTCATGGGCGCGGTGAGTCCGCCCTGATGGCTGTGACTGGCTTCGACAGCGCTAATCGGGTCGTACGCCTCGATGCGGCGCAGTTCACCGTCCCATTGCAGATACAGCATATCGCCACGGCGGATTGCCCGATGCTGGCGGCGCAAGCCGTTGTGTTCGGTCAGCAGGTATTCACCCTTGAGCTGTGCGGTATGAACGTCGGCATCGCCCAAGGTCAGCGCCCGGTCTTGCCCTTCGCAACTCAAATGCAGGGTGATTTCTGTCGGCAGTCCGGCACGGAATCCGTTGCCGATACCCCAAGGCGAACTCAGGTCATCAGCGCGGGTCGTGCTCGGCTGGCTCTGGGCAAATGCCTGCGCGGCCGCTTGCCAGAATTCATCGCTGAGGTCTGAAGGTGCTGGCAGCAGTTGTTCCTGATAACGCGGAATGAACCCGGTATCGAGTTCGGCCGCGGCAAACGCCGGATGGCCGATGATCCGGCGCAGGAAGTTGATGTTGGTTTTCAGGCCGCCAATGGCAAACTCATCAAGCATGCTCAGCAAACGCAGCCGCGCCTGTTCACGGTCTTCGCCCCAGGCAATCAGCTTGCCGAGCATCGGGTCGTAGAACGGCGAAATCTCATCGCCTTCTTCGACGCCACTGTCCACGCGACGACCCGGTCCTTCGGCAGACTCGCGGTACAACGCCAGACGTCCGGTGGCCGGTAGAAAATCGTTGCTCGGGTCTTCGGCATACAGCCGCACTTCGATCGCGTGGCCGATCAGCGGCACCTGGTCTTGAGTCATTGGCAGCGCTTCACCGCGAGCCACGCGAATCTGCCAGGCCACCAGGTCGAGTCCGGTGATGGCTTCGGTGACCGGGTGTTCAACTTGCAAGCGCGTGTTCATCTCCATGAAGAAGAACTCACCGCGCGCATCCAGCAAAAATTCCACGGTGCCAGCACCGACGTAACCGATGGCCTGTGCCGAGCGCACAGCGGCTTCACCCATGGCCCGACGCAGTTCCGGGCTCAGACCCGGAGCCGGGGCTTCTTCGACGACTTTCTGATGCCGACGCTGGATCGAGCAATCACGTTCGTTGAGGTACAGACAGTTGCCATGCTGGTCGGCGAACACCTGGATTTCCACGTGGCGTGGCTTGAGCAGGTACTTTTCCACCAACATCCGCGAGTCGCCGAACGACGACTGCGCTTCACGTTGCGCCGAGGCCAGGGCTTCGGCCAGTTGGCTGACATCCTCGACCACTTTCATGCCTTTGCCACCGCCACCCGCCGTGGCTTTGAGCAGCACCGGATAACCGATGCGTTCGCAGGCGTCGCGGAAGGTGTCGAGGTCTTGGGCTTCGCCGTGATAGCCGGGCACCAGTGGTACGCCGGCGGTTTCCATCAAGGCTTTGGCCGCGGACTTGCTGCCCATGGCGTCAATGGCCGAGGCGGGCGGGCCGAGAAAGATCAGGCCGGCCGCTTCGATCGCGCGGGCGAACCCGGCGTTTTCCGAGAGAAAGCCATAACCGGGATGAATTGCCTGAGCGCCGCTGGCTTTCGCGGCAGCGATCAGTTTGTCGATTTGCAGGTAACTGTCGGCGGCTTTGCTGCCGCCCAGGTCGACGCGTATATCGGCTTCGCGGCTGTGCCGGGCGTCACGGTCGGTGGCGCTGTGCACGGCCACGGTGGTCAGGCCCAGAGCCTTGGCGGTGCGCATCACTCGGCAAGCGATTTCGCCGCGGTTGGCTACCAGCAAAGTGGTGAGAACAGGTGCGCTCATCAACGCGGCTCCTTGAGGGTGGTTTCGGCTTGCCAGTTCGGCGGACGTTTTTGCAGGAAGGCGCGCAGGCCTTCCTGGCCTTCGGGACTGACGCGGATTCGGGCGATGGCGTTCTCGGTGTAGCGTCGTAGCGCCGGGGTCAGCGCGCCATGGCCGACTTCACGCAGTAAATCCTTGCTGGCGCGCATGGCCGCCGGACTGTTGAGCAGCAGGTTGTCGATCCACTGATCGACTTTCTGTTCCAGTTCAGCCATCGGGTAGCTTTCCGACAACAAGCCGATTTCCCGAGCCCGCTGCCCGCCGAAACGTTCGGCGGTCAAGGCATAGCGCCGTGCCGCGCGTTCGCCGATGGCTTGCACCACGAACGGGCTGATGACCGCCGGCGCGAGGCCAATGCGCACTTCCGACAGGCAGAACTGCGCGTCGTCGGCACCGATGGCCATGTCGCAGCAACTGATCAGGCCCAGCGCGCCGCCATAGGCCGCGCCTTGCACCACCGCCACGGTCGGGATTTTCAGCTTGGCGAGGTTGTACATCAACTCCGCGAGTTCCCGGGCGTCGTCGAGGTTGGTGTGGTAATCGAGTTCGGCCGATTGCTGCATCCAGGCCAGATCGGCGCCTGCGCTGAAATGCTTGCCGCGCCCACGGATCAGCAGAAAACGCAGACTGGCATCGCTCGACACTTTGTCCAGCGCGAGGATCAGTTCGCGGATCATTTCGGCGTTGAAGGCGTTGTTCTTTTCTTCACGGCTGAGCCACAAGGTCGCAAAACCCCTTGGATCGCTCAGCAGTTCGAGGGTGTTGAAGTCGCTCATGGTTTTCTCCAGATCACATCCGGAACACGCCGAAGCGGCTCGGTTCGATAGGCGCGTTCAGCGACGCCGACAAGGCCAGGGCCAACACGTCGCGGGTTTGCGCCGGGTCGATGACACCGTCGTCCCACAGTCGAGCGCTGGAATAATAGGGATGCCCCTGTTCTTCGTACTGATCGAGAATCGGTTGCTTGATCTCGGCTTCCTGCTCGGCGCTGAAACCATGACCACTGCGCTCGGCCTGCTCACGCTTGACCTGCACCAGCACGCCCGCCGCCTGTTCGGCCCCCATCACGCCGATCCGTGCGTTCGGCCACATCCACAGGAAGCGTGGATCGTAGGCCCGACCGCACATGCCGTAGTTACCGGCGCCGAAGCTGCCGCCGATGATCACGGTGAATTTCGGCACCTTGGCACAGGCCACGGCGGTCACCAGTTTCGCGCCGTGCTTGGCGATGCCACCGGCCTCGTATTTCTGGCCGACCATGAAGCCGGTGATGTTTTGCAGGAACAGCAACGGAATGCCGCGCTGGCAGGCCAGTTCGATGAAGTGCGCGCCTTTCTGCGCGGCTTCGGCGAAGAGGATGCCGTTGTTGGCGAGGATCGCGATCGGGTAACCGTGCAGGTGGGCAAAACCACATACCAATGTCGTACCGAACAACGCCTTGAATTCATCGAACACAGAGCCGTCGACCAGGCGCGCAATCACTTCACGCACGTCGAATGGTTGCTTGGCATCCGCCGACACCACGCCGTACAACTCGTCGCTGCTGTACAGCGGCGCGATCGGCGTGCGTTGTTGCAGTTCACCGAGCTTGCGCCAATTGAGGTTGGCGACGCTGCGCCGGGCTAATGCGAGGGCGTGTTCATCGCTCTCGGCATAGTGGTCGGCGACACCGGAAATCTTGCAGTGCACATCGGCCCCGCCGAGGTCTTCGGCGCTGACCACTTCACCCGTCGCGGCTTTCACCAGCGGTGGGCCGGCGAGGAAGATCGTTGCCTGCTGACGGACCATGATTGCTTCATCGGCCATCGCTGGTACATAAGCGCCACCGGCGGTGCACGAGCCCATGACCACTGCAATCTGCGGAATGCCCATGGCGCTCATGTTGGCCTGGTTGAAGAAGATCCGCCCGAAGTGTTCGCGGTCCGGAAACACTTCATCCTGACGCGGCAAGTTGGCGCCGCCGGAGTCCACCAAATAGATGCAGGGCAGGCGATTTTGCTGGGCGATGGTTTGTGCGCGCAGGTGTTTTTTCACGGTCAGCGGGTAATACGAGCCGCCTTTCACGGTGGCATCGTTGGCGACGATCATGCATTCGACGCCTTCCACCCGACCGATACCGGCAATCACCCCAGCGGCGGGAACGTCTTCGCCATACACCGCGTAGGCCGCCAGTTGGCTTATTTCCAGAAATGGCGAACCCGGATCGAGCAGACGATTGATCCGTTCACGCGGCAGCAATTTGCCTCGCGAGGTGTGGCGTTCTTGAGCCTTCGGGCCGCCACCTTGCTGCACTTGCGCGAGCAGGGTGTGCAGGGCGTCGACCTGTTTGAGCATCGCCGCGCTGTTGGCCGTGAACTCCGCCGAACGGGGGTTGAGCTGGGTATGCAGAATAGCCATGTGCAGCTCCGTTTAGCGGGTTTCGTTGAACAGTTCGCGACCGATGAGCATGCGACGGATCTCACTGGTGCCAGCGCCGATTTCGTACAGCTTGGCGTCACGCAGCAGGCGACCGGCCGGAAATTCGTTGATGTAGCCGTTGCCGCCGAGAATCTGGATCGCGTCGAGGGCCATTCGGGTCGCGCATTCGGCGCTGTAGAGGATGACTCCGGCGGCGTCCTTGCGCGCGGTTTCGCCGCGCTCGCACGCCTGGGCCACCGCATAAAGATAGGCACGGCTGGCATTGAGTTGGGTGTACATGTCGGCGACTTTGCCCTGGATCAGCTGGAATTCGCCGATGCTCTGGCCGAACTGTTTGCGGTCATGGATGTACGGAACGATCAGGTCCATGCAGGCCTGCATGATCCCGGTCGGGCCGCCCGAGAGCACCACACGCTCGTAGTCGAGGCCGCTCATCAGCACTTTCACACCGCCATTGAGCACGCCGAGGATGTTTTCTTCCGGCACTTCAACGTCATCGAAAAACAGCTCGCAGGTGTTCGAACCGCGCATGCCGAGCTTGTCGAACTTGCTGCTGCGGCTGAAGCCTTTCCAGTCGCGCTCGACGATGAACGCGGTAATACCGTGCGGGCCTTTTTCCAGGTCGGTCTTGGCGTAGATCACGTAAGTATTGGCGTCGGGGCCGTTGGTGATCCAGGTTTTGCTGCCGTTGAGCACGTAGTGGTCGCCACGTTTGTCGGCGCGCAGTTTCATCGAGACCACGTCGGAGCCGGCATTCGGTTCGCTCATGGCCAGGGCACCGATGTGCTCGCCGCTGATCAGTTTCGGCAGGTATTTGCTTTTCTGTTCGTGAGTGCCGTTGCGGTTGATCTGGTTGACGCACAGGTTGGAGTGGGCGCCGTAGGACAGGGCGACCGAGGCCGAACCACGGCTGATTTCTTCCATGGCGACGACGTGCGCCAGATAGCCCAGGCCCGCGCCGCCGTACTCTTCCGGCACGGTGATACCCAGCAGGCCCATGTCGCCGAATTTGCGCCACAGGTCGGCGGGGAACAGGTTGTCGATGTCGATCTGAGCAGCGCGCGGGGCGATCTCTTTGGCGACGAAGGACTGAACCTGATCGCGCAGCATGTCGATGGTTTCACCGAGGGCAAAGTTCAGGGATGGGTAGCTCATGGGGCACCTTTTGGCTTTTTTGTAGGGTGGGGAGGGCAGTGATTCGGCTCTCACCTTTACGTTAACGTAAGCCTGTGATGAATAGCTGTCAATCACCCTTTACGTTAACGTCAACTTGGGCGAGAGTAGAGCCAGTTCTGAAAGACCAGCGTCGCACTCTGTGGCGAGGGAGCTTGTGTGGCGAGGGGGCTTGCCCCCGTTCGAGTGCGCAGCGCTCGCAGATCTTGAGTCCGCTGCGCGGCCCAACGGGGGCAAGCCCCCTCGCCACACAAGCCCGCTCCCACAGGTCGCCGGTCAAACCCACTAATAAAGACAATAGGGGTCGTCATGGATCAACCCAGTGCAAACCCGCAGCGCAGCTATACCCGTGGTTCCCAGGACAAAGCCTTGCTGGCGATGACCATCGGTCAGGCGTTTGATAACACGGTCGCGCAATACCCGAACGGGGAGGCGCTGGTCGTGCGCCATCAGCAGTTGCGCTACAGCTGGCAGCAGTTGTCAGAAACCGTCGATCTGCACGCCAGAGCGTTGTTGGCGCTGGGCTTGCAGGCTGGTGACCGGCTCGGCATCTGGGCGCCGAATTGTGCCCAGTGGTGCATCAGCCAGTTCGCCAGCGCGAAAATCGGCGTGATCCTGGTCAACATCAATCCGGCTTACCGCAGTTCCGAACTCGAATACGTGTTGAAGCAGTCCGGTTGCCAATGGTTGGTCTGTGCCGGGGCTTTCAAGACCTCCGACTATCACGGCATGCTGCAAGGGCTGGTACCGGAATTGGCGGAGCAATCCATCGGCCAGTTGCAGAGCGAACGCCTGCCGGAACTGCGCGGGGTGATCAGCCTGGATGAGCAGCCGCCATCGGGTTTCCTGCCGTGGTCGCAGTTGACCGATCTGGCGGCCAGCGTGTCGGTCGAGCAATTGCGCGAACGTCAGGACAGTCTGCATTTCGATCAAGCGGTAAACATCCAGTACACCTCCGGCACCACCGGATTCCCCAAGGGCGCGACCCTCAGCCACTACAACATTCTCAACAACGGTTACATGGTCGGCGAAAGCCTCGGGCTGACGGCCAATGATCGGCTGGTGATTCCGGTGCCGCTGTATCACTGCTTCGGCATGGTCATGGGCAATCTTGGCTGCGTCACCCACGGCAGCACCATGATTTACCCCAACGACGCCTTCGATCCATTGCTGACGCTGAGCACCGTCGCCGAAGAAAAAGCCACCGCGCTTTACGGTGTGCCGACCATGTTCATCGCCATGCTCGATCAACCCAAGCGCGCCGAGTTTGATTTGTCGAGCCTGCGCACCGGGATCATGGCCGGGGCGACCTGTCCGATCGAGGTAATGCGCCGGGTTATCAGCGAAATGCACATGAGCGAAGTGCAAATTGCCTACGGCATGACGGAAACCAGCCCCGTGTCTTTGCAGACCGGTCCGTCAGACGAGCTGGAATTGCGTGTCACCACCGTTGGCCGAACCCAGCCGCAACTGGAAAGCAAAATTATCGACGAGGCGGGCAACCTGGTACCGCGCGGCACCATCGGTGAGTTGTGTACTCGGGGCTACAGCGTGATGCTCGGCTACTGGAATAACCCGCAAGGCACCGCCGAGGCTATCGATGAGGCGGGCTGGATGCACACCGGCGATCTGGCGAGCATGAACGACGAAGGCTACGTGTGCATCGCCGGGCGTAACAAAGACATGATCATCCGCGGCGGTGAGAATGTTTACCCAAGGGAGCTGGAAGAGTTCTTCTTCACCCATCCGGCGGTCGCCGACGTGCAGGTGATCGGCATTCCTTGCTCCCGCTACGGCGAAGAGATCGTCGCCTGGATCAAATTCCACCCCGGCCACAGCGCCACCGAGCAGGAACTGCAAACCTGGTGCAAGGAGCGCATTGCACACTTCAAGACGCCGCGTTACTTCAAGTTCGTCGAGGAGTTTCCGATGACGGTGACCGGCAAGATCCAGAAGTTTCGGATGCGAGAGATCAGCATTGAGGAGCTGCGCAGTAAAAACGCCTGACGCATAACCAGTGTGGGAGCGGGCTTGCTCGCAAATGCGGGGGATCAGTCACCATTAGTATTGACTGACACACCGCATTTGCGAGCAAGCCCGCTTGTGTCTTGGGCAGGAATTAGACTGAGGGTGAGAGCGGTGAGTGGCAAGCTGAATGCCCGGAGTGCTTAAAGCACGTGTGGGAGCCCATGCTGCCATTCACCTCTCCGCTCTGGTTATTGAGCCCGAACAGTTGAACGAGCCGACCTCGAACATTACAAGCGTGGTGCCCAGCCAGAGCGCTCTCACCTTTGAGTGTAAGAGGGTTCGGCTATGTTTTCCTGCGCAGGCATCGATGTTTCCAAAGATACCCTTGAAATTTGGATTAACCCGCAAGACATTGGCGCCAGTTACCTCAATACCGCCAGTGACTTCCTTGGGCTGATTGATTGGTTAAAGCGCTACCAGGTCAGCCGCGTATTGCTGGAAGCCACCGGCGGCTATGAGCGAGAGGTCATGAAAGCGCTTCAGGCTGCCGGCTTCGAAGTCTTGCGGATCAACCCTCGCCGAGCCAGAGACTTTGCCAAGGCCATGGGGCAGCGCGCTAAAACCGACCCGATAGATGCGCGGCTGCTCGCGCAGTTTGCCGAAGTCATAAAGTCGCCAAGCAACCGAATCACCAGCCCTGAACAGGACAATTTACGTGCGCTGGTACAGCAACGTGAAAACTTTGTTCAGCAACATGGCGACGATTTACGGCGCCTCAAAACAGCCTCTGCTGACACGGTAAAACCCTGTCTGCGAAGTCATATCGACTATTTATGCCAAGCAATAAAGTCGATAGAAAGGTTGATCCGTCAAACTGCTAAAGACCTGGACAGTGATAAAACGGCCCGTTTGTGTTCGGTCAAGGGTATAGGGCTCGTGACGGCAGCCAGCTTGATGGCCTATTTACCTGAGCTGGGCGAGGTTGGACGGCACGAGATCGCAGCGCTGGCAGGCATAGCCCCCTACAACGACGACAGCGGCAAACATGAAGGCCCCCGCCACATTGGCGGTGGCAGGTTTGCTGCGCGTCGGGCGATGTACATGGCGTGCTGGGTGGTGATTCAGCGACAGCCTGAGTTCAAAGCGCGGTATGACGCACTGCGTCATAAGGGCAAATGCGCAAAAGTAGCGCTCATCGCCTGTATGCGCGTGTTGTTGATACGGCTGAACGCCATGATCCGAGACCGAACTGAGTGGAAAGAACCCTTGGCCTAAACGGGTCGCGGTGTTCCTGTAGGGCATCGCATGGCCTAAAGCTGTGGGAGTTCAGCTGTCTATCAATATGCCTTCAAAATAAAGGTCATCAAGACAGTTGCTCCCACATTTGGATCGAGAAAAACCGAAAGGCAAGAAAGCACAAAGGGGAGCCGAAGCTCCCCTTTAATTTTGTCGTACGTGCTCTTTTTTTATTATTGAGGGGCGGTCTGTTGTTGTTTTTGGTAACCGTGGCCCTTTACCGCTGTTTTTGTCGATCCCCATCCGGGATCAAGAGCAAACGTATTTTTTTGAGCGCTGATCTACTTTTTCGCTAAGCGATCCAACCAGTTCGGGAGCTACCTGAAGGTAGTTTTATTGTTCTCTGCCCGGTTGCGGGTTACTTCGAAAAGCACCCTGAAAAGCACATCCTCTCCAAAAAAATCTGTTAGCTGCGTCTCTGCCGTGTTGTTCTTGTTATGTCAGAGTCGTTACGTCTTATTTTTATTGGTTTGCAGTTTTTATTCTTGTTATGCCATAGAGATAGCAGAAGCCGTGCCAACTTTTAAAAACCCTTTAAAATCAATACTTTGAGTTTTTCGTAGGATTTTTCATCCAACCCAAACCCGACAATTTGTTTCCGTGTTACTCGTTTCCGCCCACGTTTCAGAACACGCGGTAACACCCGGACACATTCACACTGTCACTGTGCGCTGCGAGCCTTGGCCACGCGCGAACCGGTAGGGCGCCCCAGCACCGCGCAAATCTGTTGGCCGGCCCGAATCAAGGCGTCCAGGTCGATTCCGGTCTCGATACCCAGGCCGTTGAGCAGGTAAACCACGTCTTCGGTCGCGACATTACCGCTGGCGCCTTTGGCATACGGGCAGCCGCCGAGGCCGGCGATGGAGCTGTCGAACACCGCGATGCCTTCCAGCAGGCTGGCGTAGATGTTGGCCATGGCTTGGCCATAGGTATCGTGAAAGTGTCCGGCCAGTTTTTCACGTGGTACGTCAGCCGAAACCACTTCGAACATCTTGCGGGTCGCGCCAGCGGTGCCGGTGCCGATGGTGTCTCCCAGCGAAACCTCGTAGCAGCCCATCGCATAGAGCTCGCGAGCAACCCGGGCGACTTGTTCCGGTGCGATGTCACCTTCGTAAGGGCAGCCCAGCACGCAGGACACGTAACCGCGCACACTGACGCCGTGTTGTTTGGCGGCGTCCATGATCGGCACGAAGCGCTCCAGGCTCTCGCTGATCGAGCAATTGATGTTGCGCTGGGAAAACGCTTCGGATGCTGCAGCGAATACGGCGACTTCCTTGACCCCGGCGGCGATGGCATCTTCAAAGCCCCGCAGGTTGGGGGCGAGGGCGCCATAGGTCACGCCCGGCTTGCGCTGGATTTGCGCGAAGACCTCGGCGGAACCGGCCATTTGCGGCACCCATTTGGGCGAGACGAAACTGCCGACTTCTATATAACCCAGACCTGCGGCTGTCAGCGCGTCGACCAGTTGCACCTTGTCCGCAACGCTGATGGGCTGGGCTTCGTTTTGCAGACCGTCGCGAGGGCCGACTTCGACCAGGCGTACGTGGGTGGGTAGGGACATGGGAATCGACCTGTGCTGATTGTCTGAATGTTCAGAGAACCCTGTGGGAGCGGGCTTGTGTGGCGAGGGGGCTCGCCCCCGTTGGGCCGCGTAGCGGACCCAGGATCTGCGAGCGCTGCGCACTCGGACGGGGGCAAGCCCCCTCGCCACACAAGCCCGCTCCCACAATGGGATTGTTAAACCGCTTGCTGGCTCTTGATCGTTTGCTCCAGCGCCTGGGTACAGCGCTCTTCGGCCGTGTCGAGTTCCAGTTTCATCTGTTCGATGTCCAGCAATTGCTGTTCGAGTTGTTCCCGACGTTCGGCGATTTTCGCCAGCATGCTGTGCAGTTGCTTGGTGTTACCGCTGGAGGGGTCATAGAGCTCGATCAGCTCGCGGCATTCGGCCAGGGAAAAACCAATGCGCTTGCCCCGCAGGATCAGCTTCAGGCTGACCTTGTCACGGGGCGAATAAATGCGTTCCTGGCCACGACGCTCGGGGCTGAGCAGGCCTTGCTCTTCATAGAAGCGAATGGCCCGGGTGGTGATGTCGAGCTCGCGGGCGAGGTCGGAAATGCTATAGGTCTGGCTGCTCATGGAAGCGCTCGAAAAAGGTCATGGCGCTAAGCTAATGGCAGGTTGACGTTTACGTCAAGGGGCATGGATCTTCGTTGGTATCACCGGCCTCTTCGCGAGCAAGCCCGCTCCCACAGGTGACCGCGTTCTCTCAGGGGAATGCGATCAAATGTGGGAGCGGGCTTGCCCGCGAAGAACGATGACGCGGTCAAAAGCCCTACACCTTATCGAACTTCTTCTCATGCGCCGTGACCTGTTGGCACAACTCGATCATCTGCTCGCGCATCCACCGGTTGGCCGGGTCCTGGTCAGTGCTTTCGTGCCAGTAGAGGTGAGTTTCCACCGGCGGAACTTCTTTGACCGGCAGGTTCACCGAGTACAAGTCATGGCGACGGGCGAAGCGTTCCGGCACGGTCATGACCATGTCGGTCTGCTGCAACACCTGGGACGCCATCAGGTAATGCTGGGAGCGCAGGGCGATTTTGCGCTGGATGCCCATTTTGCCCAGGGCCAGGTCGACATAACCCAGACCGCTGCGACGGCTGGAGATATGGATGTGGGTCAGGGACAGATAATCGTCGAGGGTGAATTTCTCTTTGCCCGCCAACGGATGGCCCTTGCGCATGGCGCACACGTAACGGTCCTCCATCAACTTGACGTGACGCACCTGCGGGTCAGTGTTGAGCGGCGCATCCACCGCGAAATCGAGACGACCGGCGGCCAATTCCTTGGTGGTCTCACGACGTTTGGACAGGAAGCTTTCGATGATCACCGTCGGCGCCAAGCGTCGCAGGCGCTGGAACAGCGGCGGCAGGATCACCGCTTCGGTGAGGTCGGTCATGCTGATCCGGTAGGTCTTGACCGCCTGCAACGGGTTGAAGATGCGGCTTTCCTGCACCGACACACGCAGCAAGGAGAGGGCGTTGCGTACGGGGCCGATGATGTTCTGCGCCATTGGCGTGGGCACCATGCCTTGGGCGGTGCGCACGAAAAGCGGATCGTTGAAGGTCTCGCGCAGGCGGGCCAGAGCGTTCGAGACTGCCGGTTGAGTAATGCCGACAATTTGCCCGGCGCGAGTCAGGTTGGCTTCGGTGTAGATCGCGTCGAAGACGATGAAAAGGTTGAGGTCGACCTTGCTCAGATTCATTGCGCTGCGCTCTCTGCTTCTTGTTTTAGGAAGGTGGCTCTATCAGTCGATCATATATCGGTGATGAATGTTAATACACGCCGAGAATAGGCTAGGTAAATTATCAGCGCTGTTCTAGCATCGAATGCATGCCCTGAACAACCTCCCTTAAGTAAGAAGGTAGCTGCCCATGGATTTCGCTTATTCGCCCAAAGTGCAAGAACTGCGTGAGCGCGTAACCGCGTTCATGGACACCTACGTTTATCCCGCTGAGGCGGTGTTCGAACGCCAGGTCGCCGAGGGCGATCGCTGGCAGCCGACGGCGATCATGGAAGAACTCAAACTCAAGGCCAAAGCTGAAGGCCTGTGGAATTTGTTTCTGCCTGAATCCGAACTCGGTGCCGGCCTGACCAACCTCGAATATGCGCCATTGGCGGAAATCATGGGCCGCTCGCTGCTGGGCCCTGAGCCGTTCAACTGCTCCGCGCCAGACACCGGCAACATGGAAGTGCTGGTGCGTTACGCCAATGAAGAACAGAAGCAACGCTGGCTCGAACCGCTGTTGCGCGGCGAGATCCGCTCGGCGTTCGCCATGACCGAGCCGGACGTGGCCTCGTCCGACGCCACCAACATGGCCGCCCGCGCTGTGCGTGATGGCGACGAATGGGTGATCAACGGCAAGAAATGGTGGACCTCAGGGGCCTGCGATCCACGCTGCAAGATTTTGATCTTCATGGGCCTGAGCAACCCGGATGCTCCGCGCCATGCGCAGCACTCAATGATTCTGGTGCCGGTGGATACCCCAGGCGTGAAGATTGTGCGTCCGCTGCCAGTGTTCGGTTATGACGACGCGCCTCACGGTCACGCCGAAGTACTGTTCGAAAACGTCCGGGTGCCGTACGAAAACGTCTTGTTGGGTGAAGGACGCGGCTTTGAAATTGCTCAAGGTCGCCTCGGCCCAGGCCGGATTCACCACTGCATGCGTTCGATCGGCATGGCCGAGCGTGCGTTGGAGCTGATGTGCAAACGTGCGGTCAACCGCACTGCGTTCGGCAAACCTTTGGCGCGTCTGGGCGGTAACATCGACAAAATCGCCGACTCACGGATGGAGATCGACATGGCGCGCCTGCTAACGTTGAAAGCGGCGTACATGATGGACACCGTTGGCAATAAGGTGGCGAAGAGCGAAATCGCGCAGATCAAAGTCGTGGCCCCGAACGTGGCATTGCGGGTGATCGACCGGGCGATCCAGATCCATGGCGGGGCAGGGGTTTCCAACGATTTCCCGCTGGCCTACATGTACGCCATGCAACGCACCCTGCGCCTGGCCGACGGCCCGGACGAAGTGCACCGCGCGGCGATCGGCAAGTTCGAGATCGGCAAGTACGTGCCGAAAGAGATGATGCGTAGCGGGCAGTAAGACTGGTGGGCTTTTGTGGCGAGGGAGCTTGCTCCCGCTGGGGCGCGAAGCGGCCCTGAAATACGGCAACCCGGTTGTTTCAGATGTACCGGGTTGTCTGGTTTCGCGCAGCGGGCACTGACAGGCACCGCGTCATCGTTCATCGCGGGCAAGCCCGCTCCCACAGTGTCCGTGTCGTACACAAAATCTGTGAACACCACTGCAACTGTGGGAGCGGGCTTGCCCGCGATGGCGTCGGCCCATTCAACCCATCAACATCAGATTCAATACACCCAAACCTCAACCCGCCGATTCTTGATCCGCCCCTCATCCCCGCTGTTGGTCGCCACCGGCATCTCGGCGCCGAAACCGCGAATCTCGCGAAACACCACACCGCTTTTCACCAGCTCTCGCCGCACCGCCATGGCCCGCAGTTTCGACAGCAGGTCGGCCCGCGCCGGGTCGCTCTTGGCGTCGCCAAACCCTACCAGCGTCACTTGCCGATTGGTTTTGTCGTGCTGCTTTATATAGTCGAGCACCCGCGACAGATCCTGTCGGGCCTTGTTGTCCAGCGTCGCGCTGCCTTCTTCGAAACGGAAATTCACCGTCAGCCGCTGGGCATGACGGCTGAGCGCCTGATAACCCTCGGGCATCAACGCATTCGGCGTGACCGCCATGGCCTGAACAGTCTGTGCGATAAAGCCATTGGTTGCGACGATCGCCTGGCCTTTGCTGCTTTGGGCAAACTTCACCAAGGCCTTGGCCCAGGGATTTTTCCCGGTCGGCGGTAGGTAAAAAAACAGCCGACGGGATAGCGGGTAATCTTCCGTCGCGATCAGGCTATTGAGCGGCAGCATGGCCTGGGAGTCGCCATCGACAATGGCCACGGCTTTGGCCTGGCGCACATAAGGCAACCCGATGAAGCCGATACCTTGCGGGTCCAGACTGACCGCGTCGGACAATTGCTCGCTGGATTCGAAGCGTTTCGCGTTGCCGCTCAGGGTTTTCCCACGCGGGCTGAGGACCAATTCCTTGAACGTGTCATAGGTACCCGATTGATCATCCCGCGCATAGAGATGAATCGTCCCGCCGGTGCCGCCGAGTTCTTCCCAGGTTTTCGCTTCGCCGCTGAAGATTCGCGCCAGCTGTACGGTGTTGAGTTGCTTCAGCGGATTGTGCGGATGAAGGATGATTGCCAGCCCGTCGATGGCGATGACTTGCTCGGCAATCGGGCTTTTCAGGTCGCCTAGTGGTTCGAGATCCACCCGTTCGCTGTCCTTGATCGGGCGCGACGAGGCTGCGAGATCGGCAGCGGCGTTTTTCAGGGCTTTGAATCCTGTGCTGGAGCCGTGGGCCGCGACTTCCACTTCGACTCGGCGTCCCTGAACGGTTTCGCCGACGATGCGTTGTTCGTTGGCTTTGTCCGGGGCTTCGCGATGAACCTTGAGCAGGCCCTGTTCACGCATCAACCCCTCGACCAGCGCCGGGCCTAATGCCGCGCCAATAGTGTTGGAGCCCTGGATGCGCAGCACCGGACCACGTTCGGGCGTCGGCAAGTCGCCGGCCGATACCGTTAACGGCAGCAGGGCGGCGAGCATCGACAGAAACAACACGCGCAGCGTCATGCCGGCACCTTATAAGCCTGGGAAAGTGCCGGGAGAATAAGTCAGTAAGGTTTCTGAACGATGACAGATCAAAAGATCGCAGCCTTCGGCAGCTCCTACACTGGGTCGGCGTACATCCTGTAGGAGCTGCCGAAGGCTGCGATCTTTTGCTTTTAGCTCAACTCAAGCCAGATCGGCGCATGATCGGAAGGCTTTTCCATCCCGCGCAGATCGTAATCCACGCCGGCATCCTTCACTCGCGGCAACAACCCATGGGACGCCATGATCAGGTCAATCCGCAGCCCGCGCTTGGGCTCATCCTCAAAACCACGGCTGCGGTAGTCGAACCAACTGAAACGGTCGGCAACGTCCGGGTTCAAGTGACGGAAACTGTCCACCAGGCCCCAATTCTTCAGGCGGGCCATCCATTCGCGTTCTTCGGGCAGGAAGCTGCATTTGCCGGTTTTCAGCCAGCGTTTCATGTTGTCCGGGCCGATTCCGATGTCGCAGTCTTCCGGGGAAATATTCACATCGCCCATCACCACAATCGGCTGCTCGTTGCTGAACTGGCTTTCCAGCAACTGCTGCAAATCGCTGTAGAAACGTTCCTTGGCTGGGAACTTGGTAGGGTGATCGCGACTTTCGCCCTGTGGGAAATAGCCGTTCATGATGGTTACCGGCACGCCATTGGTGTCGGCGAAAGTGCCCCAGATGAAGCGTCGCTGAGCGTCTTCTTCGTCAGTGGTGAAACCTTTGTACAAGGCAATCGGTTCCTGGCGCGAGAGCAGGGCTACGCCGTAGTGGCCTTTTTGCCCATGGAAATGCACGTGATAACCCAGTGCCTGAACCTCGGCCAGGGGAAACTGGTCGTCGTGGACCTTGGTTTCCTGCAATCCGATCACATCTGGTTGATGTTTCTCAATCAGCGCCGCCAGCTGATGCGGGCGAGCGCGCAGCCCGTTGATGTTGAAGGAGACGATCTTCATGGTCGGCAGTCCTGGCAAAAGTGCGATGCTAGCTGACATGTAGGAATGGGGCCAGCCTTGGGGTGAGGGGATTCGTTGTGTTCTGTCAGAGATGTGTTGGCAAATCGGGCCTCTTCGCGGGCAAGCCCGCTCCCACAGTGTCCGTGGCGTACACAAAATCTATGAGCGCCACGGATACTGTGGGAGCGTGGCTTGCCCGCGAAGGCGTCAGTTCAGTCGATGAAGATCCTGGCTTGGTCTATACCTTTGTCTGGGGAACTGTGACGCCACCCAAAGGCTCGTACCAATAAGAACGCGGCCTTCTGAGCCGCGCCCAGGGGAGATCTACCGTTATGCCCGAAACCTCGACTGTCATCGCCGATATTCACATGCTCGACAGCGGCTATTCCCGCGAAGCACGTTCCCTGTTGTACCAGGCGTACCGGCACGAGCCGACGTTCGGCTACCTGTTCGAGGCCGAGCGCCCTGGTTATGAACAACGGGTAAGGGCAACGGTGCGCGAACTGGTCAAACAGCACTTTTTGCAGGATTTGCCAGCCATCGGCCTGCTGGTGAATGACCGTTTGA
Organism: Pseudomonas sp. TH37; assembly: GCF_016650735.1. Taxonomy (NCBI): domain Bacteria; kingdom Pseudomonadati; phylum Pseudomonadota; class Gammaproteobacteria; order Pseudomonadales; family Pseudomonadaceae; genus Pseudomonas; species Pseudomonas sp. TH37. The sequence continues at coordinate 459,021 of NZ_JAEKFD010000004.1, read as the reverse complement.
TCGGCATCGCCCTGATCGCACCGCCGCAACGCCGCTTGGGTATCACCGAAAGCTGGGCCTGGCGCTTGCGGATGGTGCTCAGCACCGGGTTTCGTTGCACCCGACGCTACCTCGATTACCACGCCGCCGTAATGGCGTGCGTGCCGTCCGATTCGGTACACGTTTTGCCATTGCTGGGGGTTCATCCGCAATTCCAGGGCAAGCACTTCGGCGAACAATTGCTGCAAGCGGTGCACAACTGGTGCGCGGTCGATGAACACTCCCAAGGCGTGATCCTCGACACCGGGAATCCTCGTTATCTGGAGTTCTATAAGCGTCAGGGCTATGAGGAAATCGGCGAAGTGGCAGTAGGACCGATTCTTGAACACGTGTTTTTTCACGCGAATCCGCAGGTGTTACAAACGGCAACAGCATAACGGTAGAACTTTCAGCGCACGCCAGGCTCTATCACGCTCCCAAGCTCGTGATAGCATCCGCGCCTATGAAGTTTCCACGAAGATTTACCAGTGGCGTGCTGATGCTGATCTCCAGCTGCGCGGCGCTGGCGCAAAGTGAATTGGATGTGCGGATCAAACCGTCCAACGATGAACTGAAGGCCAATATAGAGGGCTATATCGGTAGCCTCGGCGATCGCGATGAAGAAGCCTTGCTGCGCTTCAGTCGTGGCGCCGAAGAACAGGCGCGCAAGGCCGCCCAGGCTTTGGGCTATTACCAGCCGCAAATCGACAGCGACGTGAAGGGCGGCAAGACACCGCGCCTGGTGCTGAACATCGAGCCCGGTGAGCCAATCCATTTGCGCAATGTCACGGTGCGCATCGAAGGCCCGGCGGCCTCGTTCAAATCCTTCCGTGTACCCCAAAGCGATCTACTGAAACCCGGCGCGGTGCTCAACCACGGCCGTTACGAGGACGCCAAGCGGTTGATCCAGAACCAGGCCTCGCGCTACGGTTTTTTCAGTGGGCGCTTCACCCGCCAGAAGCTCTTGGTGGACCCGCGTGCCGGCGTCGCCGACATCGAATTGATCTACGACAGCGGCCCGCGCTATGCGCTGGGTAAGGTCAGTTTTGAAGGCGATACGCCATTCGACGAAGACCTGCTGCAACGCATGGTGCCGTTCAAGGCCGGCACGCCCTATGACTCCGAACTGATCGCCGAACTCAATCAGGCGCTGCAATCGAGCGGCTATTTCGAGGGCGTGCGCGTGGATGCGGCACCGATCGCGTCCAAGGACGACGTGATCCCGGTGGCGGTCAAACTGGAAACCCGCAAGCCAAGGACCATGGGCCTCGGTCTGGGCTTTTCCACCGACGTCGGTCCACGGGTCAAAGCCAACTGGACCCGGCATTGGGTCAATCCCCAAGGGCACAGTTACGGCTGGGAAGCCGAGATTTCGGCGCCACGGCAGAACGTCGGGCTGTTTTACGACGTTCCGCTGGATCCACCATTGACCGACAAACTGCGCTTTGCCGGTGGTTATCAATATGAAGAAATCTCTGGCACCGATACCCTCAGCAAACTGCTGACCCTCGGCCCCGAGTGGCACAGCAAGTTGCCCAGCGGCTGGCAGCGGGTGGTGTCGCTCAAGTGGCAACGCGAGGAATACAAACTCGGTGACGATTCGGGGCTCAGCACCTTACTGATGCCCGGCGTGAGCTATTCCTACCTCAAAAGTGACAACCGCATCGATCCGCACAACGGTTATCGCCTGCAATTCGAAACCAAAGTCGCCAAGGAAGGATTGGGTTCGGACACCAATCTGGTCTACGGCACGGCGCTGGTCAAAGGCCTGACCACGGTCTTCGACAAACACCGCTTGCTCGGTCGGGTGCAGGTCGGCGGCAGTGCCACCAACGGCTACAAATCGGTGCCGCCGTCCTTGCGCTTCTTCGCCGGTGGCGATCAGAGCGTGCGCGGTTACGATTACCAGAGCCTGTCCCCGGAAAACTCCGATGGCGACCGTATCGGTGGCCGCTACATGGTGGCCGGCAGCGTCGAGTATCAATACTCTGTCGCCGAAAAATGGCGGGTCGCTACCTTCATCGACCAGGGCAACTCCTTCAACACACTCGAACTGCCGAACCTGAAGACGGGTGTCGGTATCGGCGTACGCTGGGTTTCGCCGGTGGGGCCGATTCGCCTCGACCTGGCCCACGCGATGGACGACGACGGCGGCATTCGACTGCACTTTTCCATGGGGCCTGAGCTGTGAAGCGTGGTTTGAAAATAACGCTGCTGGCGATTCCGGCGCTGCTGATGCTGATCGTGCTGACACTGGTCGCCGTGCTGGGCACTCCGACGGGCAGTCGCTGGGCACTCGGGTTTGTGCCGGGTTTGACCGTGGAAAATTTCCAGGGCCGTTTGGGTGGGCAGTGGAGCGCCGATCATCTGGTGTGGCAGCAGGACAGCAGCCGGGTTGAGCTGAACAAAGCAATTTTTGCCTGGTCGCCGCTGTGCCTGATGCGCATGACGTTGTGCATCGAGCAATTGCAGGCCGAGCAGGTCAGCCTGCAATTCCCGCCGGGCGTGGAAGAGGAAAGCAGCGGCCCGATCAGTCTCCCGGACTTGAAATTGCCGCTGGCCATCGAATTGGGTGACGTCAAAATCGGCCGCCTGCTGTTCAACGGCAGTGAAGAACTCAAGGGGCTGCAACTGGCGGCGCACTGGACCGAGAAGGGTTTGCAGATCGACTCGGTGCACTTGCAGCGTGATGAACTGAGTCTGAACCTGTCCGGTCTGTTGCAACCGAGCGGTAACTGGCCGCTGACCGCTGAAGGCAAACTGACCCTGCCGTCGCCGGGTACCGAACCATGGGCACTGGCCCTGAAGGTCGACGGTGATCTGCTGAAAACCCTGAACTTGAAAGCCGACAGCAGCGGCTACCTGAACGGCCAACTCACTGGCGAGCTGCAACCGCTGGCGGAAAACCTGCCGGCCAAAGTGCGCATCACCGCCGACGGCTTCAAGGCCAGCACCGATCTACCGGATACCTTGCAACTCAATCAACTGGAACTCACTGGCGACGGCGACCTGAAAAACGGTTACCAGTTGCTCGGCAAAGCCACGTTACCCGCAGAGCAAGGCCCGGTTGCGCTGGTGCTGCAAGGCAAGGTCGACGCCAGGGGCGCGCAAATCGCCGGCCTTGATCTGACGGCCAACGACAAACAAAGCCTCAAGCTCACCGGGAAAGTGGACTGGAGCAAAGGCCTGAGTTTTGATGCAAAAATCGATTGGCTGGATTTTCCATGGCACCGTCTCTATCCGCTGATCGACGAGCCGCAAGTAGCGCTGCGCAGCTTCAACGGTGAAGTCTCCTACACCGACGGCAACTACATCGGTAACTTCAAAGCCGCACTGGATGGCCCGGCCGGGGCGTTCAGTCTGAACAGCCCGTTCAGCGGCGATCTGACCAAAATCCACCTGCCGCAATTCAAACTCGAAGCCGGGCAGGGCAAGGCCGAAGGGCACCTGAATCTGCAGTTTGCCGACGGTATCGCCTGGGATACGGCGCTGGACCTCTCGGCAATCAACCCGGCGTACTGGCTCGCGGAGTTGCCAGGCACCTTGGCTGGGCCATTGCGCAGCAAAGGTGAGATGAAGAACGAAACGCTTAGCCTGACCGCCGACCTGGACTTGAAAGGCAAGCTGCGCGGGCAACCGGCGGTGTTGCAAGCCAAGGCCGATGGCGGCGGCGAGCAATGGAACCTCAGCGCGTTGCAGATTCGCCTTGGTGACAACAGCATCAATGGCCAGGGCAGCCTGCAACAGAAACTCGCCGGCCGGATCGACATCAAGATGCCGCGTCTGGCGCAGCTCTGGCCTCAATTGCGCGGTCAGCTCAATGGCCGGGTCGATGTCGCCGGCACGCTCAAGGCGCCCCAAGGCAAGCTCGGCCTGCAAGGCACGCAACTGGCCTTCGAAGACAATCGCCTGCAAAGCCTCAATCTGGACGCCACCCTCGACAGCGCCCAGCGGGCGAAGATCGACCTCAAGGGCGGCGGCATTCAGACCGGCGACACGTCACTGGGCACGTTGACCGCCAGCGGTCAGGGCGACATCAAAAACCAAAAACTCGCCCTCGACCTGCAAGGACCGAAGCTGAAACTGGCGCTCGGTCTCGACGGCACGCTGGATAAGGGCAATTGGCGCGGGCGCCTGGCCAGTGGCGATATCCAGGCTGGTGGTCAGGACTGGAAGCTGCAAAATCCGGCGAAGCTCGAGCGACTGGCGGATGGCAAAATCAACTTCGGCGCCCATTGCTGGATGTCCGGCCCGGCCAGCCTGTGCGGCGAAGACCAGCGCTTGATGCCCGAGCCGAAGCTGCGTTATCACCTCAAGCAGTTCCCCATCGACAGCCTCGCGCAATGGTTGCCGAAGGATTTTGCCTGGAAGGGTAAGCTCAACGCCGACCTGCAACTGGACTTGCCGGCCAGCGGCCCGAACGGCCAGATCAGCATCGACGCCAGTGGCGGCACCTTGCGTATGCGCGAGAAGGAGCAATGGCTGGACTTCCCGTACCAGACCCTGAAACTCACCAGCAAACTCACGCCGAAACGCATCGACACCGACCTCAATTTTGTCGGCGGCAAACTCGGTGAACTGATGGTTCAGGCGCAGATCAACCCGCTGCCGAAGAACAAACCGCTGACCGGTTCATTCCGCCTCAGTGGTCTGGACTTGTCGGTGGCGCGGCCGTTTGTTCCGATGGTCGAGAAACTCACCGGGCATTTGAGCGGCAGCGGCACATTATCCGGCGGACTGCTGGCGCCGCTGGTCAATGGCAACCTCGAGCTGCGCGACGGTGAAATCTCCGGGCCTGAACTGCCGATGGCGCTCGAAGCCTTGCAACTTCAAGCCGTGATTGCCGGCGAAACCGTGCAACTGAACGGCGGTTGGAAAAGCGGCAAGACCGGGCAGGGCAGCCTCAATGGCAACATCGCCTGGGGTCAGGCGCTGGTCGTGGATCTGGCGCTCAAGGGCTCGCACTTACCGGTCACTGTCGAACCCTACGCCGCGCTGGAAGTCGCGCCGGACCTGAAGATCTCCATGAAGGACGACAGACTGGCAATCGTCGGCAAAGTGCTGGTGCCCAAGGGTGAAATCACCGTGCGCGAGCTGCCGCCGTCGACGGTCAAGGTCTCCGATGACACGGTGATCGTCGGTCAGCAGACCGAAGAGGGCAAACCGCCGATGGCCATGGCGATGGACATCGATGTAGTGGTCGGGCAGGACAAACTCAGCTTTGCCGGGTTTGGCCTGACCGCCAACCTGCAAGGTCAGGTGCACATCGGCGACAACATGGACACCCGTGGCGAGCTGTGGCTCAACGACGGGCGTTATCGCGCCTACGGTCAGCGACTGACGGTGCGCCGGGCGCGCCTGTTGTTTGCAGGTCCCATTGATCAGCCGTACCTCGATATTGAAGCGATTCGCCAGACCGACGACATCATCGCCGGCATTCGCCTGAGTGGCAGCGCCGAGCAGCCGACCACGCAGATCTTTTCCGAACCGGCCATGAGTCAGGAGCAGGCTTTGTCGTATCTGGTGCTGGGGCGTCCGCTGAGCACCACCGGTGAAGACAACAACATGCTCGCCCAGGCCGCCCTCGGGTTGGGTTTGATGGGCAGTTCGGGGGTGACCAGCGGGTTGGCCAAGGACTTGGGGATTCAGGATTTTCAGCTTGATACCCAAGGCAGCGGCGCCAACACCGCCGTGGTGGCCAGCGGCAACATCTCGGAAAAACTCAGCCTGCGTTATGGCGTCGGCGTGTTCGAGCCGGCCAACACCATTGCCTTGCGCTACAAACTGAGCAAAAAGGTCTACCTCGAAGCCGCCAGCGGCGTGGCCAGTTCGCTGGACATCTTCTACAAGCGGGATTTCTAGGCCCGCGTTTTCTTCCAGATACCGCATCGCCCCAATCGCGGGCAAGCCCGCTCCCACAGGTTCAGCGAGATCCTTGTGGGAGCGGGCTTGCCCGCGATGGCGTCAGAGTGTTCACCGCAAAAACATCGCCATTTATCAACTAAATAGAAAGCAACCTAACTATTGCGTTGATATTCTCTGCCTAGGCAGTAACATCTCGACATACATTCTCTGCCTAGGCAGCTAATTGGTGGTCAGATGAAACATTTCAGCTCATACGATTTCCATAATTGCCATCTCGGCCTTTTGCTCGGGCGCGCCGCGCTGCTCAAGGACCGGATCATCGACACGCACATGGAACCCCACGGCATCACCGCCGCGCAGTTCAAAGTGCTGATCATCATGGCCCAGTTCGGTGTAGATACCCCGGCCGAGCTGTGCCGTCATCTGTCGCTGGACAGCGGTTCGATGACCCGCATGCTCGATCGTCTGGAACAGAAAGGTTTCCTCGCCCGCCAACGCTCCGAGGCAGACCGGCGTCAGGTTCAGTTGGTGCTGACCGAACAGGGCCAGCAGCTGACCGATCAGCTGCCGCAGATCGGCGCCGATGCCATGAATGAGCTGGCCGGCGCCATTACCCCGGAAGAATTGAAAACCCTGGAACAAATCCTGAAGAAAATTCTGGTAGCCGCGGGTGACTCGATCACGCTGCTGCGGGTAGGTGGCAATGAACAGTAAAAGCCTGCGTAGCGGCCTGAGCCTGGTGCTGTTGGCCATGAGCCTCGCCGGCTGCGCCAGTTACAGCGGCCTGACCACCGAAGGCGTCAGCCTCGATGCGAAAAATCTCAAGGCCGGGCAATCCCTCAACGGCGTGACCCTGTCGCCCGCGGCATGGCCGAAAAGCGACTGGTGGAAAAGCCTCGGCGATCCGCAGCTCGATGGTCTGATCCGCGAAGCCCTGCACGACAGCCCCGACATGCAAATCGCTGACGCCCGGGCCCATCAGGCCAGCGCCGCTGCCTATGCCGCCGACGCCGCGCGGATGCCGACCCTCGATGCCAGCGCCGGCGTCAGCCGTTCGCGTCTGGCCCGCGATCAAGACCCGAGCGGGCAGGGCGGCACCTATTCCACCGTGCGTAATCTCGGTGCGAGTTTTAATTACAACTTCGACCTTTGGGGCGGCCAGCGCGATGCCTGGGAAGCCGCATTGGGCCAGGCCCGTGCCGCCGAAGTCGATCAGCAAGCCGCGCAGCTGACCTTGTCCGCCGACGTCGCCCGCGCTTACAGCGATTTGGGGCAGGCGCACATCATCCATGACCTGGCCAGCGAAGACCTCAAGCGCACCCAGCAAATGCTCGACCTCAGCCAGCGTCGCCTGAGCTCGGGGATCGACAGCCAGTACCAATTCCAGCAGACCGAAAGCCTGGAAGCCAGCGCCCAAGCCAGCCTGATCGACGCCGAGAAGCGCCTGCAAAGCGCGAAAATTGCCTTGGCGGTGCTGTTGGGCAAAGGTCCGGATCGCGGCAATGAAATCGCCCGACCGAAAGTTCTTCAGGCCAGCGCCGTGGCTTTGCCGTCGGTGCTGCCGGCGGAACTGCTTGGGCGTCGTCCGGACCTGGTGGCGGCACGCTGGCGGGTTGAAGCCGCGAGCAAAAACATCGCGGCGGGCAAGACTCAGTTCTACCCCAACCTCAACCTGAGCGCCGCGGCTGGCGTGGAGTCGTTGCTGGGTGATGCGATGTTCGGTTCCGCCAGTCGCTTCTTCAACGTCGCGCCGACGATCTCGGTGCCGATTTTCGACGGCGGCCGCCTGCGGGCTGACCTCGATTCCCGCGACGCCGATTACGACCTCGCGGTGGCGCAGTACAACAAAAGCCTGGTGAAAGCCCTGGGCGATGTCAGCGACACCATCAACCAATTGCGCGATATCGGCCGGCAAATCGGCGCCCAGCAGCACGCCACCGACATTGCCCAGGATTCTTACAACACCGTGGTCCAGCGCTACGGTTCCGGCATCGGTAATTACCTGGACGTGCTCAGCATCGAGCAGCAATTGCTCCAGGCCCAGCGTCAGCTGGCCAACCTGAATGCCGAGCAGATCGACCTGTCGATTCAACTGATGCAAGCGCTGGGCGGCGGCTTCCAGGGCGAAACCCTGACCGCAGCCAACGCAACCCCAGCCACGCAGCACAACTAATTCAAGGTACCCGTCATGGCCACTGTCGATACATCCCAAGCCCCTGACAACGCTCAAGACACGAGCAATCCACGCAAACGCAAAGTGATGCTGTTTGTACTAACCATCGTGGTGATCCTCGCCGGGCTCGGCGTCTGGGGTTATCACGAATTCTTCGGTCGCTGGAATGAAAGCACCGACGACGCCTATGTGAACGGCAACGTGGTGGAAATCACTCCGCTGGTCACCGGGACCGTGGTCAGCATTGGCGCCGATGATGGCGATCTGGTCCACGAAGGCCAGGTGCTGATTAACTTTGACCCGAACGACGCCGAAGTCGGTCTGCAAAGTGCCCAGGCCAATCTGGCTCGCACCGTGCGCCAGGTTCGTGGCTTGTACAGCAACGTCGATGGCATGAAAGCCCAGGTCAATGCGCAGCAGGCCGAAGTGCAAAAGGCTCAGGACAACTTCAATCGCCGGAGAAACCTCGCCGCTGGCGGGGCGATTTCCCAGGAAGAACTGTCCCACGCTCGCGACGACCTGACCTCGGCGCAAAACGCCTTGGCCAACGCCAAACAACAGCTCATGACCACCAGCGCGCTGGTGGATGACACCGTGGTGTCGTCGCACCCGGACGTGATGTCCGCCGCCGCGCAATTGCGTCAGGCGTACCTCACCCATGCCCGCAGCACTTTGATCGCGCCGGTCACCGGTTACGTTGCCAAACGCAGCGTGCAACTGGGCCAGCGGGTCCAGCCGGGCACCGCGCTGATGGCGGTGATTCCGCTGGATCAGCTGTGGATCGACGCCAACTTCAAGGAAACCCAACTGCGTGACATGCGCATCGGTCAGCCGGTGGACATCGAGGCCGACCTCTACGGCAGCGACGTCAAATACAGCGGCACCATCGACAGCCTCGGCGCCGGGACGGGCAGCGCGTTTGCCTTGCTGCCGGCGCAGAACGCCACCGGTAACTGGATCAAGATCGTCCAGCGGGTGCCGGTGCGGATTCACATCAATGCCGAAGAGCTGGCCAAGCACCCATTGCGGGTCGGCCTGTCGACTCAGGTCGATGTGAACCTGCGTGACCAGAGCGGTCCAGTGCTGGCGCAACAGCCGCCGCAAAAGGCTTCGTTCAGCACCGGCATCTACGACCGTCAGTTGGCCGAGGCCGATGCGATGATCACCCAGCTGATCCACGACAACAGCGCAGCGGTCAGTAAAACCGCGCAACGCTGACACCGACCCTGGGAGCGAGCCTTTGTGGCGAGGGAGCTTGCTCCCGCTCGGCTGCGAAGCAGTCGCAAAGCTTTTGGGGCCGCTTCGCGACCCAACGGGGGAAAGCCCCCTCGCCACAGCTCGCTCCCACAAGGTCAGCTGCGTCAGTAACAGGCGCTGCACCAATCAGGTTTCAAAGGATTTGCGATGAGCAATAAAGCGTCTTTCACGCCGCCCAGCCTGCTGCTCAGCACTATCGGCCTGTCGCTGGCAACCTTCATGCAGGTGCTCGACACCACCATCGCCAACGTGGCCTTGCCGACGATTTCCGGCAACCTGGGCGTGAGTTCGGAGCAGGGGACCTGGGTCATCACCTCGTTTGCCGTAAGCAACGCCATTGCGCTGCCGCTGACCGGTTGGCTCAGCCGGCGCTTTGGTGAGGTGAAGCTGTTTCTCTGGGCAACGATGCTGTTCGTGCTGGCCTCGTTTCTCTGCGGTATCTCGACCTCGATGCCGGAGCTGATCGGCTTTCGGGTGCTTCAAGGCCTGGTGGCCGGGCCTTTGTATCCGATGACACAGACGCTGTTGATTGCCGTCTATCCGCCCGCCAGGCGAGGCATGGCCCTGGCGTTGCTGGCGATGGTCACGGTGGTGGCGCCGATTGCCGGTCCGATCCTCGGCGGTTGGATCACTGACAGCTACAGCTGGCCGTGGATTTTCTTTATCAACGTGCCGATCGGTGTTTTTGCGGTCATGGTCGTGCGCTCGCAGCTCAAGACGCGGCCGGTGGTGACCAGTTACCAGCCGATGGATTACGTGGGGTTGATCACTTTGATTATTGGCGTCGGCGCGCTGCAGGTGATCCTCGACAAAGGCAATGACCTGGACTGGTTCGAATCGAATTTCATCCTGATCGGCGCGGCTATTTCGGTGATAGCACTGGCGGTGTTCGTGATCTGGGAAATGACCGACAAACACCCGGTGGTCAACCTGCGGCTGTTCGCTTACCGCAATTTCCGCATCGGCACCATTGTGTTGGTGTTGGGTTACGCCGGGTTCTTCGGGATCAACCTGATACTGCCGCAATGGCTGCAAACCCAGATGGGCTACACCGCCACCTGGGCCGGATTGGCAGTGGCACCGATCGGCATTCTGCCGGTGTTGCTGTCGCCGTTTGTCGGCAAGTACGCGCACAGGTTCGACCTGCGACTGCTGGCCGGTGGCGCGTTCCTTTGCATCGGTTTGAGTTGCTTCATGCGTGCCGGGTTTACCAATGAAGTGGACTTCCAGCACATCGCTTTGGTGCAGCTGTTCATGGGCATTGGCGTGGCGCTGTTCTTCATGCCGACCTTGAGCATTTTGATGTCGGATTTGCCACCGAGCCAGATTGCCGATGGTGCGGGCCTTGCGACCTTCCTGCGGACCTTGGGCGGTAGTTTTGCGGCATCGTTGACCACCTGGATCTGGATTCGTCGCGCCGATCAGCACCATGCGTATTTGAGTGAAAGCATCACCACGTATGAGCCGGCGACCCGGGATGCCTTGAATGCGTTGGGCGGGGCGGGTAACCCGGCTTACGCGCAGCTGGATCATGTGCTGACCAGCCAGGCGTACATGCTCTCCACCGTTGATTACTTCACGTTGCTGGGGTGGGCGTTCATGGGGTTGATTCTGCTGGTGTGGCTGGCGAAACCGCCGTTTGCGGCGAAGGCGGGACCTGCTGCTACCGGTCATTGAGATAAACACAACCCCTGTGGGAGCGGGCTTGCCCGCGATAGCGGAATCACATTCAACAACGTTGTTGACTGATCCACCGTCATCGCGGGCAAGCCCGCTCCCACAGGTTTTTGTGTTTGGCCGTTAGTTTGCGGGTGCTGCCAGTTGTGGCGGCGGAGTGAAATCAAACGGCGCCAACGCAAACCCTTGCTCATCCACCTGCAACGCCCAGCCCTGACGATCCCAATCCCCCAACACAATGCGTTTGGCCGCCTGCTCGCCAATCTGCAATTTGTGGATGGCGGGACGATGGGTGTGCCCGTGGATCAAGGTTTTCACGCCATATTGCTGCATGACCCGCGGCACTTCTTCCGGCGTGACATCAACAATGTCATTGGCCTTCATCCGCGTCTGTGCACGGCTTTCGCTGCGCAGCTTGCGCGCCAGTTTATGGCGAGTACGCAAGGGCAGATGCCGCAGGATGAACAGGGTGATCGGGTTGCGCAGGTAGCGCCGCAGCTTCATATAAGCTTCGTCGCGGGTGCAGAGGCTGTCCCCGTGCATCAATAGCACTGGCTCGCCGTAAAACTGCACGACACTCGGGTCTTTCAACAACGTGCAGCCGGCCTGTTTGCAGAAGGCCTGGCCAAGCATGAAGTCGCGATTACCGTGCATCAGAAAAATGGCCGTGCCGCTGTCGCTAAGTTCGCGCAGGGCCTGGCAGATGGAACGCTGGAACGGCGTCATGGCATCGTCGCCAATCCACGCCTCGAAAAAATCGCCCAGAATGTACAACGCACTCGCTGAGCGGGCACGTCTAGCGAGCAAATCCAGAAACGCCCGGGTAATGTCCGGGCGCTCCTCTTCCAGATGCAAGTCTGAAATCAGCAGTATCACTCAATGATCTCGGCTTTCTCGATGATCACGTCTTCTGCTGGTACGTCCTGGTGGCCGGCTTTGGAAGTCGTGGCCACGCCTTTGATCTTGTCGACCACGTCGGTGCCTTCGACTACTTTGGCGAATACGGCGTAGCCCCAACCCTGAGCGGTTTTGCCGCTGTGGTTCAGGAAGCTGTTGTCAGCCACGTTGATGAAGAACTGGGCGGATGCCGAATGCGGCTCCATGGTGCGGGCCATGGCTACGCTGTACTTCACGTTCGGCAGGCCGTTGTCGGCTTCGTTCTGGATGCTTGGGCGCTTGTCTTTCTTTTCTTTCATGCCTGGCTCGAAACCGCCGCCCTGGATCATGAAGTTACCGATGACACGGTGGAAAACAGTGTTTTCGTAGTGACCGGCTTTAACGTACTCGATGAAGTTAGCCACGGTGATCGGGGCTTTCTCAGCGTTCAGCTCCAGGACGATGTCGCCATGGTTGGTGGTCAGTTTGACTTGGGTCATGATCGGTACTCTTTTTTCTATGAATTCGTGGGTTTCGGGGCGTTCAGGCCCTCAACCAGTCCGGCCAGTGTCGGCCAAGGCAGGCAGTTTAGCGTGCCGGGCGCGAATTTCGAGGCTGTTTTTCATTGGCAACCGATTAAATGCAGCCGATTGCCGGCCTGCTCTGTCAGCCACTTGACAGCATCGGCTATGATAAGCCCCTTTGATTTATAACAGCCGCTTTGATTTGGCCAACTGGCCGCGCACTTGTACGTTCAAGGATCCTATGAGCAAGCCCACTGTCGACCCTACCTCGAATTCCAAGACTGGCCCTGCCGTGCCGGTCAATTTCCTGCGCCCGATCATCCAGGCGGACCTGGACTCGGGTAAGCACACGCAGATCGTCACCCGTTTCCCGCCTGAGCCCAACGGCTACCTGCACATCGGTCACGCCAAGTCGATCTGTGTGAATTTCGGTCTGGCCCAGGAATTCGGCGGCGTCACGCACCTGCGTTTCGACGACACCAACCCGGCCAAGGAAGACCAGGAATACATCGACGCGATCGAAAGCGACGTCAAATGGCTGGGCTTCGAATGGTCCGGTGAAGTGCGCTATGCCTCGCAGTATTTCGACCAGTTGCACGACTGGGCAGTAGAACTGATCAAGGCCGGCAAGGCCTATGTCGACGACCTGAGCCCTGAGCAAGCCAAGGAATACCGTGGCAGCCTGACCGAGCCGGGCAAGAACAGCCCGTTCCGTGACCGCTCCGTGGAAGAAAACCTCGACTGGTTCGCCCGCATGCGCGCCGGCGAATTCCCGGACGGCGCACGCGTGCTGCGGGCCAAGATCGACATGGCCTCGCCGAACATGAACCTGCGCGACCCGATCATGTATCGCATCCGTCACGCGCATCACCACCAGACCGGTGACAAGTGGTGCATCTACCCGAACTACGACTTCACCCACGGTCAGTCGGACGCCATAGAAGGCATCACCCACTCGATCTGCACCCTGGAGTTCGAAAGCCATCGTCCGCTGTACGAGTGGTTCCTCGAGAACCTGCCAGTACCGGCGAAGCCGCGTCAGTATGAGTTCAGCCGCCTGAACCTGAACTACACCATCACCAGCAAGCGCAAGCTCAAGCAACTGGTCGATGAAAAGCACGTTCATGGCTGGGACGATCCGCGCATGTCCACGCTGTCGGGCTTCCGCCGCCGTGGCTACACGCCGAAATCGATCCGCAACTTCTGCGAAATGATCGGCACCAACCGTTCCGATGGCGTCGTCGATTTCGGCATGCTCGAATTCAGCATCCGTGACGACCTCGACCACAGCGCCCCGCGTGCCATGTGCGTGCTGCGTCCGCTGAAAGTCGTGATCACCAACTACCCGGAAGGCCAGGTTGAAAACCTCGAATTGGCGTGCCACCCGAAAGAAGACATGGGCGTGCGCGTTCTGCCGTTCGCCCGTGAGCTCTACATCGACCGTGAAGACTTCATGGAAGAGCCGCCAAAAGGCTACAAACGCCTGGAACCGAACGGCGAAGTGCGTCTGCGCGGCAGCTACGTGATCCGTGCCGACGAAGCGATCAAGGACGCCGATGGCAACATCGTCGAACTGCGTTGCTCTTACGATCCGGAAACCCTGGGCAAGAACCCGGAAGGCCGCAAGGTCAAAGGCGTTGTGCATTGGGTACCGGCCGCGGCCAGCGTCGAATGCGAAGTGCGTCTGTACGATCGCCTGTTCCGTTCGGCCAACCCTGAAAAGGCCGAAGACAGCGCCAGTTTCCTGGACAACATCAACCCTGACTCGCTGCAAGTCCTCACCGGTTGTCGTGCCGAGCCTTCGCTTGGCAATGCACAGCCGGAAGACCGTTTTCAGTTCGAGCGCGAAGGTTACTTCGTCGCAGATATCAAGGACTCGAAACCCGGTCATCCGGTGTTCAACCGTACCGTGACCCTGCGCGATTCGTGGGGCCAGTGATTCAGCGTTAAGGAAGGAGCATTCGTGCTTACGATCTACAACACGCTCACCAAGAGCAAAGAAGTCTTCAAGCCTCTGGATGGCAACAATGTACGCATGTACGTCTGCGGGATGACCGTGTACGACTACTGCCACATTGGCCATGGCCGCAGCATGGTTGCGTTCGACCTGGTGACCCGCTGGTTGCGGTTCAGCGGTTATAACCTGACCTATGTGCGCAACATCACCGACATCGAAGACAAGATCATCAATCGGGCGAAGGAGAACGGCGAGCCGTTCGACGCGCTGACCGAGCGCATGATCACCGCGATGCACGAGGACGAGGCGCGCCTCAACATCCTCAAGCCGGACATGGAGCCGCGGGCCACCGATCACATCGCTGGCATGCAGAGCATGATCCAGACCCTGATCGACAAGGGTTACGCCTACGCACCGGGCAATGGCGACGTGTACTACCGCGTCGCCAAGTTCATGGGCTACGGCAAGCTGTCGCGCAAGAAGATCGAAGACCTGCGCATCGGCGCCCGGATCGAAGTCGATGAGTCCAAGCAGGACCCGCTGGACTTCGTGCTGTGGAAAGGCGCCAAGCCGGGCGAGCCTAGCTGGCCTTCGCCGTGGGGCGACGGACGTCCGGGCTGGCACATCGAGTGCTCGGTGATGTCGACCTGCTGCCTCGGCGAGACCTTCGACATTCATGGCGGCGGCAGCGACCTCGAGTTCCCGCACCATGAAAACGAAATCGCCCAGAGCGAAGCGGCCACCGGCAAGACCTACGCCAACGCGTGGATGCATTGCGGCATGATTCGCATCAATGGCGAGAAGATGTCCAAGTCCTTGAACAACTTCTTCACCATTCGCGACGTGCTGGAAAAGTACCACCCGGAAGTCGTGCGTTACCTGCTGGTATCGAGCCACTACCGCAGCGCGATCAACTATTCGGAAGATAACCTCAAGGACGCCAAGGGCGCACTCGAGCGTTTCTACCACGCGTTGAAAGGCCTGCCGAACGTGGCGCCGGCCGGTGGCGAAGCCTTCGTCGAGCGTTTCACTCAGGTGATGAACGACGACTTCGGTACCCCGGAAGCTTGTGCGGTACTGTTCGAGATGGTTCGCGAGATCAACCGTCTGCGCGAGAGTGATCTCGATGCGGCGGCCGGTCTGGCGGCGCGCTTGAAAGAATTGGCCAGCGTGTTGGGTGTGTTGCAACTCGAAGCCGATGACTTCCTGCAGGCCGGTGCCGAAGGGCGGGTCGATGCGGCTGAGGTCGATGCAATGATTGCCGCGCGTCTGGCGGCTCGGGCTGCTAAAGACTGGGCCGAATCCGACCGCATCCGCGACCAGCTCACCGCCATGGGCGTGGTGCTGGAAGACGGCAAGGGCGGGACGACCTGGCGTCTGGCTGACTGATTGCTTGATTGGCTACGCCTTTCACAAAAACAGAAACCCGCCTTGTGCGGGTTTTTGTTTATGTGCAGGGCGTAAGTGCGGCGGTGCCCATGCTGGCGCCATCGCGGGCAAGCCCGCTCCCACAATGACCGAGGTAGATTCCGATTTTGTGTACGACAAAAATCCCTGTGGGAGCGGGCTTGCCCGCGATGGTCTCAAGCCGAACGCCGCCAGTGCGGCTCACTCGTCACTCAACCTGACGCAATCGCTTGTAAAGGGTGTTGCGACTAACCCCGAGCCTGCGGGCCAAATGCGAAATATTCCCCCCAGCCGCCTGCAACTGCCGATTCAATTCCTCGGCATCATTCAAATCCACCGCTATCGGCTCCGGCGAATCCACCGGCTCCATCTCCAGATCGACAAAAAAATCATCCGGCAAATGCTCCGGCCGTACGGGTTGTTCCTCGGCCATGGCCAGCGCCACCTGCATCACGCTGCTGACCTGACGCAAATTCCCTGGCCACGGATGGCGGCTGAACAGCTCCATCACTTCGCGGCTCAAGCCAGCCCATTGGCTCGGTTCGCGGTGCTGTTCCCACAGCCGTTTGAACAGCGCTTCTTTATCGCTGCGTTCTCGTAGCGGCGGCAGTTCCAGGGTCAAGCCACCGATCCGGTAATACAAATCCTCACGAAATCGCCCCAGCTGAACCTGCTCGCGCAACGAGCGGTTAGTCGCCGAAATGATCCGAATGTCCACCGGGAACAACTCGCTGCTGCCCACCGGTTGCACGCAACGTTCTTGCAACACTCGAAGTAGCCGGGCCTGGGTTGGCAGCGGCATGTCGCCGATTTCATCGAGGAACAGGGTGCCTTTGTCGGCCTTGCGGATCAGCCCGATGCTGCCTTTCTGGTTGGCGCCGGTGAATGCGCCTTTCTCATAGCCAAACAGCTCGGATTCCACCAGTTCGGCGGGGATCGCTGCACAGTTGACGGCAATGAACGACTGTTTGCTGCGTGAACTGGCCTGATGCAGGGCTTTGACGAAGACTTCCTTGCCGACCCCGGTTTCCCCGTGGATTAACAGCGGAATGTCCTTTTCCAGCAAGCGCTCGGCCTGGCGCACGGCTTTTTCCACGCGGCTGTCGCCAAAATGCAGGGTGTTGAGGCTGATCGCGGCGGGCGTTGGCGCCGAAGGTTCAGCGCTCTTAGGTTCCGAAAACACCCTGGCTTGAATCGGCGCTTGTTTTGGCCGTTTCAACAGGCACTGAAAACGGTTGCGCCCCGAGGCTTGCAGGGCAAACGGCAGGCCGTCCGGCTGGTTCAGCAGTTCCAGCAATGAGACTTTGAACAGGCTTTCGACGCTGACCCGCGACAGGCTGATGCCCAGCAGGTTGTCGGCCCGGCGATTGGCGGACAGCACCTGACCGGTTTCATCGAAGATCAGCAACCCGGCCCATTGGCTGTCGAGGTTGTTCAGCCCGGTATTGAAGGTCAGTTGGAAATGCTGGCCATGGAACAGGTTGAGGATCAACCGGTTCTCCACGGTCTGGCTCATCATCTTGACCATGCCAAGCGTGTGCGACGGCGGCAGATAGCTGTCGCTGGACACATCCAGTACCGCGATCACTTTGCGCTCGGCATCGAAAATCGGTGCGGCGGAACCGGTCATGAAGCGGTTGGCCTTGAGAAAATGTTCGTCGTGTTCGATGTGCACCGCCTGCTCGCAGGCCAACGCCGTGCCGATCGCATTGGTGCCGCTGCAACGCTCCATCCAGCTGGCGCCGGCGCTGAAACCGCGAGTCAGGCTCGGCTCGATGAAACGCTGGGTACCCCAGGACGTCAGCACCTGACCCTGATTGTCGGCGAGCATGATCAGGCAATTGGAGTTGCTGAGGATGTTCTCGTAATACGGCAGGACTTCCTGATGGGTGGTCTGCACCAGTGAATGCTGGCTCTCCAGCAACTGGGCGATGCCATCGGCGGGTAGCTGATCGAACGCTGGCGCGCTCTGATGATCGAGCCCGAATGCGCGGCAGCGAGACCAGGAATCCTGGATGATGGCGTCGTGGGAGAGCGGCGGGGCAGGTGCGGCCATGGCAGTCGATCTCTGAGCAAGCTTTTATTGTTTTTATGGGTTTTGCAAAACGTTCAGCACGCCACAGAGCCTCTTTGGGCCGCCGCGATATCGCGCCGAAAACAATACCTGTAGGAGCTGCCGAAGGCTGCGATCTTTTGATTTTTAGCATCTGAACATACGCTGAAGATCAAAAGATCGCAGCCTTCGGCAGCTCCTACAATGACCGTGTACATCACCAAATGAGCAAAAAGCATCCGTAGAGTGTTGTTCACATTTGTTCATTGTCAATCTTTGAACTGTTCAATTGTTCAGTCGCGGTTGTTCATTTCTGTTCAGCAACGAACGCGGTTTTCCCTTCTTTTTCGTGTTTTTCAAGCCAGATCAATTGCTTGGAATTTCTGGCACGAATGTCGCTGTAGTGCTCCGGTCGCTTGACTCCAATAATAAAAAGGCCGAGCCATGTCACTAATCCTGGAGCACGTCAGCCGTACCGTCGAAGGCCAGACCTGGATCGACGATGCGTGCCTTAACTTCGAACCCGGATCGTTCAATGTTTTGCTCGGTCGAACGCTGTCGGGTAAAACCAGCCTCATGCGCCTGATGGCTGGTCTGGACAAGCCCGACAGCGGCCGCATCCTGATGAACGGCGTCGACGTCACCCAGCGCCCGGTGCGTCTGCGCAATGTGTCGATGGTTTATCAGCAGTTCATCAATTACCCGACCATGACGGTGTTCGAGAACATCGCCTCGCCGCTGCGTCAGTCCGGCGTTTCCAGTGAGCTGATCCAGAGCAAAGTGCTGGAAACCGCGAAGATGCTGCGCATCGAGAAATTCCTCCAGCGTTATCCTTTGGAACTCTCCGGCGGCCAGCAACAGCGCACGGCGATGGCCCGGGCGCTGGTCAAGGACGCCGAGCTGATTCTGTTCGACGAGCCGCTGGTCAACCTCGACTACAAGCTGCGCGAAGAGCTGCGTCAGGAAATGCGCGAGCTGTTCAAGGCCCGGCACACCATCGCGATTTACGCCACCACAGAACCCAACGAAGCCCTGGCGCTGGGCGGCACCACCACGATTCTTCACGAAGGTCGGGTGATTCAGAGCGGCAAGTCCTCCGAGGTTTATCACCAGCCGCAAACCGTGCTGGCGGCGGAATTGTTCTCCGAACCGCCGATCAACCTGATGCCGGGGCGTATCGCCGGCAACGAAGTCAGTTTCGCCAATTTTGTGCACTTCCCGTTGAACGTCGATCTGCGACCGGTGGGCGAGGGCGAGTTCCGTTTCGGCGTGCGCCCCAGCCACATTTCCCTAGTGCCGAGCAACGACGATGACCTGGAGCTGGCGGTGACCGTCGAGGTGGCCGAGATCAGCGGTTCGGAAACCTTCCTGCACGTGCGCAATGAGTATTTCCTGCTGGTGCTGCACTTGCCGGGTGTTCACGAATACGACGTCGATGCGCCGATTCGCATCTATATCCCGACCCATAAACTGTTTGTGTTCGATATGCAGGGGCAGCTGGTTCAGGCGCCCGGTCGCCGTATTGCGAGGGTTGCCTGATGGCCGAAATCCGTTTGCAGAACCTTGCCCACAGCTACACCCCAACGCCGACCGGCCCTGAGGATTACGCGATCCGCGAGATGGACCATGTCTGGGAGCAGGGCGGTGCTTATGCGCTGCTCGGGCCTTCGGGGTGCGGCAAGTCAACCTTGCTCAACATCATTTCCGGGTTGCTCAGTCCGTCCCAGGGCCAGGTGCTGTTCGACAGTAAAGTGGTCAACGAACTGACCCCGGAAAAGCGCAACATCGCCCAGGTTTTCCAGTTCCCGGTGGTCTACGACACCATGACGGTCTTCGATAACCTGGCCTTTCCATTGCGCAATCAGGGCATGGACGAGGCGAAAATTCACACCAAAGTGCACGAAATCGCTGAAGTCCTCGACCTCCAGGCATTGCTGTCCAAGAAGGCGCGCAACCTCACCGCCGATGAAAAACAGAAAGTCTCCATGGGCCGTGGGCTGGTGCGCGATGACGTGTCGGCGATCCTCTTCGATGAACCGCTGACGGTGATCGACCCGCACCTGAAGTGGAAGCTGCGACGCAAGCTCAAGCAGATCCACGAGCAGTTCAACATCACCATGGTCTACGTCACCCACGATCAGCTCGAAGCTTCGACTTTCGCTGACAAGATCGCGGTGATGTATGGCGGCCAAATCGTGCAGTTCGGTACGCCACGGGAATTGTTTGAGCGGCCGAGCCATACCTTTGTCGGCTATTTCATCGGCAGCCCGGGGATGAACCTGATCGAGGTCCAGCCACAAGCCGGCGGTGTCGGTTTTGCCGGGACCCACTTGCCGTTGTCCGACGCGATGCAGAAACGAATCGCCGAATCCGAATGGACAACCCTGAAGGTCGGCATTCGTCCGGAGTTCGTCCATGTGTGGGACGAGCCCTTCGATGACGCGATGCAGGCACAGGTCGTACACGTCGAAGACCTGGGTACCTACAAGATCATGACCCTGAACCTCGACGGCGCGCCGCTGAAAGTACGTCTGGCCGAAGACAAACCAGTGCCTGAAGGCACGGCGTACATCAGTTTTCCGGCGCAATGGCTGATGGTCTATGCCGATGATTACCTGCTGGAGGTGCTGCCATGAACAAGGTGCAGAACAACAAGGCCTGGTGGCTGGTGTTGCCGGTGTTCCTGCTGGTGGCATTCAGTGCGGTGATCCCGATGATGACCGTGGTCAACTACTCGGTGCAGGACATCTTCGACCAGTCGAGCCGCTACTTCGTCGGTGCCGACTGGTACAGGCAGGTGCTGCTCGACCCACGGTTGCATGACTCGCTGCTGCGCCAGTTCATCTACTCCGGCTGCGTGTTGCTGATCGAAATCCCGTTGGGCATCGCCATCGCCCTGACCATGCCGATCAAGGGCCGCTGGTCGTCGCTGGTGCTGATTATTCTGGCGATTCCGCTGCTGATTCCGTGGAACGTAGTCGGCACCATCTGGCAGATTTTCGGCCGGGCCGACATCGGGTTGCTTGGTTCGAGCCTCAATGCCATGGGCATCAACTACAACTATGCGTCCAACACCATGGACGCCTGGGTCACGGTGTTGGTGATGGACGTGTGGCACTGGACGTCGCTGGTGGCGCTGTTGTGTTTCTCCGGCTTGCGGGCGATTCCGGACGTGTATTACCAGGCGGCGCGGATTGATCGGGCATCGGCCTGGGCGGTTTTCCGACACATCCAGTTGCCCAAGCTCAAGAGTGTGCTGCTGATCGCGGTGATGCTGCGGTTCATGGACAGTTTCATGATCTATACCGAACCGTTCGTACTGACCGGTGGCGGTCCGGGCAATGCCACGACCTTCTTGAGTCAGACGCTGACCCAAATGGCGATCGGGCAATTCGACCTCGGCCCGGCGGCGGCTTTCTCGCTGGTGTACTTCCTGATCATCCTGTTGGTGTCGTGGCTGTTCTACACCGCCATGACTCACTCTGACGCCAATCGGTGAGGCCCGCCATGAGCAAGAGAAAGCTTATTCCACTGCTGATCTACATCCTGTTCCTGCTGGTGCCGATCTACTGGCTGCTGAACATGTCCTTCAAGAGCAACACTGAAATCCTCGGCGGTCTGACCCTATTTCCGCAGGATTTCACCTTCGCCAACTACAAAGTGATCTTCACTGATCCGAGCTGGTACACCGGTTACCTCAACTCGCTGTACTACGTGAGCCTGAATACGGTGATTTCTCTGAGTGTGGCGCTGCCGGCGGCGTATGCGTTTTCGCGCTATCGTTTTCTTGGCGATAAGCACCTGTTCTTCTGGCTGCTGACCAACCGCATGGCGCCACCGGCGGTGTTTCTGCTGCCGTTCTTTCAGCTGTATTCCTCGATCGGGTTGTTCGATACCCATATCGCGGTGGCGTTGGCTCACTGTCTGTTCAACGTGCCGTTGGCGGTGTGGATTCTTGAAGGCTTCATGTCCGGCGTTCCCAAGGAAATTGACGAAACCGCCTACATCGACGGCTACAGTTTCCCCAAGTTCTTCGTGAAGATCTTCGTCCCGCTGATCGGCTCCGGGATCGGCGTCACGGCGTTTTTCTGCTTCATGTTTTCCTGGGTCGAGTTGCTGCTGGCGCGAACCCTGACTTCGGTGAACGCCAAACCCATCGCGGCGGTGATGACCCGCACGGTCTCGGCGTCCGGCATCGACTGGGGTGTGCTGGCGGCGGCGGGGGTGTTGACCATCCTGCCGGGCATGCTGGTGATCTGGTTTGTTCGCAACCACGTGGCCAAAGGCTTTGCCCTGGGTCGGGTATGAGGAACTGATGATGGAATGGATGAGTTGGACCGGCCCCACGGCGGCATTCTTTAGCGTCATTGCCTTGATCCTGGCGGGTATGACGACCTGGGAGTTGCGTTCGCCGAGTGTCCCTCGGCGTGGTTTTTTGCCGATTGCTACTACTCGTGGTGATCGGCTGTTTATCGGTCTTCTCGGCAGCGCCTACCTGCATTTGCTGGTAATCGGCGTCACCGACTGGAGCATCTGGGTAGCGTTCGCGTTGTCCCTGGTGTGGCTGTTGGCTGTGATGCGTTGGGGCTAGTCGAATCGCTCGGCAATGTTGCTCCGAAACCTAAACAGGAGGTCTCTATGTTCGACAAAAACAATAAGCTGCGACATAGCGTTTCATTGGCAGCCATGCTGGCACTCAGCGGGTTGAGCGCTGCGGCCTGGGCCGATGCCTATGAAGACGCCGCCAAGAAATGGATTGGCAGCGAGTTCAAACCGTCCACCCTGACCGAAGCCCAGCAGCTCGAAGAGCTGAAGTGGTTCATCAAGGCATCCGAGCCGTTTCGCGGGATGAGCATCAAAGTGGTCTCGGAAACCATTGCGACTCACGAATATGAATCCAAAACGCTGGCCAAGGCCTTCACCGAAATCACCGGGATCAAGCTGACCCACGACTTGCTGCAGGAAGGCGACGTGGTGGAAAAGCTGCAGACCCAGATGCAATCGGACAAGAACATCTATGACGGCTGGGTCAACGACTCGGACCTGATCGGTACGCACTTTCGCTACGGCAAGACCGAATCGATCACCGATCTGATGGCCAACGAAGGCAAGGCCTACACCTCGCCGACGCTGGACATCAAAGACTTCATCGGCATCTCGTTCACCACAGCGCCAGACGGCAAAGTCTATCAACTGCCCGACCAGCAGTTCGCCAACCTCTATTGGTTCCGCGCCGACTGGTTCGAACGAGCGGATCTGAAAGCGAAATTCAAAGAAAAATACGGTTATGAACTGGGCGTGCCGGTGAACTGGTCGGCCTATGAAGACATCACCAAGTTCTTCAGCGAAGACGTCAAGGAAATCGACGGCAAGCGCATCTACGGGCACATGGACTACGGCAAGAAAGACCCATCCCTCGGCTGGCGCTTTACCGACGCCTGGTTCTCCATGGCCGGCGCTGGCGACAAGGGCATTCCCAACGGCTTGCCGGTGGACGAATGGGGCATCCGTGTCGAAGACTGCCATCCAGTCGGTTCCAGCGTGACCCGCGGCGGCGACACTAACGGCCCGGCGGCGGTCTATGCGACCACCAAGTACGTTGACTGGATGAAAAAATACGCGCCACCGGAAGCGGCGGGCATGACCTTCTCCGAGTCTGGCCCGGTACCGTCCCAGGGCAACATCGCCCAGCAGATCTTCTGGTACACCGCGTTTACCGCCGACATGACCAAACCGGGTCTGCCGGTAATGAACGCCGACGGCACGCCGAAATGGCGCATGGCACCGTCGCCGAAAGGTCCGTACTGGGAGGAGGGCATGAAGCTCGGTTATCAGGACGCCGGTTCCTGGACCTTCCTCAAGTCCACGCCTGAAAAGCAAAAACTCGCGGCCTGGCTGTACGCTCAGTTCGTGACGTCGAAAACCGTATCCTTGAAGAAAACCATTGTCGGCCTGACCCCGATCCGCGAATCGGATATCAACTCGCAAGCCATGACCGACCTGGCACCGAAGCTCGGTGGTCTGGTGGAGTTCTATCGCAGCCCGGCCCGCGTGCAATGGACCCCGACCGGGACCAACGTGCCGGACTATCCTCGTTTGGCGCAACTGTGGTGGAGCCACATCGCGGAAGCGGCCAGTGGCGAGAAAACGCCACAACAGGCACTGGACGGTCTGGCCAAGGATCAGGATGCGATCATGACCCGCCTGGAACGCTCCAAGGTACAACCGACCTGCGGGCCGAAAATGAATCCTGAGCGGGATGCGCAGTACTGGTTCGATCAGCCGGGTGCGCCGAAAGCGAAACTGGCGAACGAGAAGCCTAAAGGCGAAACCGTGAGCTATGCCGAACTGCTGAAATCGTGGGAGGCGGCGCGTAAGCAATCGTCTGTAATGTGAAACGCCAACGGCACCGTAAGGTGCCGTTTTGCTTTGTGCCTGATGGGCCGCCTTCGCGAGCAAGCCCGCTCCCACAGTGGATAAGGGATGGTCATAAAATCAGCTACTGGCGCGAAACCTGTGGGAGCGGGCTTGCCCGCGATGGCGTCATCGGACACAACAGTGGATTCAGGTTAGCGCCGCCAGTTGTTGAACCGTCTCCGGAAAGCGCTCAACCAGCCGGATCAGCGTTGTCGCCTGAGCATTAGGTTTCGCCCGTCCTTGCTCCCAGTTCTCCAGCGTCCGGGTGTTGGTGCGCAAGTACATCGCAAACACCGGCCGGGAGAGATTCAGTTGCTGGCGGATGCCAACCACTTCCTCTGCCGTAATCGGAGCCAGTTTGGCCAGTTTTACTTTGTGCGTGCGTAGAGTGACTTTACCTTGGCGCTCATCGGCCAAGGCTTCAAACCCCTCTACCAGCTCGGAAAAAATGTCACGTTTCATCGCTCGTTCTCGCTTTGATTTCTCGATAAAGCATTTCTTTAAGCAGTTTTTTCTGTTGTGGCGTCAGATCGTCCTGCTCGTTCTTGCCATACAAGGTAAAGAGCCAGAATTGGTCGAAACCGGACCACCAGTAATAAATCACCCTCAGCCCACCGCGCTTGCCCTTGTTTCGCCGCTCATCCACCACTCGAATTTTGCGCAGACCTCCGGTGCCTTCGACGACATCTCCCGCTTCCGGGTTTTGCAGCAGCTCCTGTTGGAATCGGTGAAACAGATCATCATCCAGGTAGTCACTTCGATGCTTTTGAAATACGGGTAATTCGATAAAAAGAGCGTCCATGTTCTGTACGTTACCTGCGTATATTTCTATCGCAAGAATCGAATAGGTCAAGGCTTCTGTTCCTGCCCAATTCGGTCAAGTCATTACGTTAAAGTCGAAGGCAGGATCGGGATGTAGGACGCGGCTGATTCACCCGCGAGGCGATTCTGGATATTGGGGAGGAGAGGGGCGATAAGGTTCAAAAGCGTACGCAATACCCTGTAGGAGTCGCCGAAGGCTGCGATCTTTTGATCTTGTCCCCAAAACGCAAAAACGGCACCCGAAGGTGCCGTTTTTGTTTGTTACCGAGTATCGCTTAAGCGATCAACCCGCCAACCCCGATTGCTGAACCAGGTTCAGCAGCGGCTGTGGATACAGGCCGAGGAAGAATGCCAGTACGGCAATCGCCAGCAGCATCACGCCGCCTGCACGTTGTTCCCAGTGCAGTTGAGCATCGTGGCGACGCAGGTTCGGTTCCATCAGGTACAGGGTGACCATCACGCGCAGGTAGTAGAAGACGCCGATGGCGCTGCCCAGTACCAGGGAGCCAACCAACCACCATTGGTGCGATTCGACACCGGTGGCGATGATGTAGAACTTGCCGATGAAGCCCGCGGTCAGCGGGATACCGGCCAGGGACAGCATCATCACGGTCAGGACGGCGGTCAGGTACGGACGGCGCCAGAACAGGCCGCGGTATTCATACAGGGCATCCGCGTCACGGCCGTTGTACGGCGAGGACATCAGGGTGATCACACCGAACGCGCCGAGGCTGGTGATCACGTAGGTGACCAGGTACACGCCGATGGCTTCCACGGCCAGGCCTTTGCTCGCCACCAGGGCGATCAGCAGGTAGCCGAAGTGGGCGATGGACGAGTAACCCAGCAGACGCTTGAGGTTGCTCTGGGTCAGTGCCAGCAGGTTACCGAACAGGATCGACGCGATGGCGATGATGGTCAGCACGTCGCTCAGCACACCGCTGCTCGCCGCTGGCGAGATCTGGAACAGACGCACCATCACCGCGAACACCGCGACTTTCGACGCGGTGGCCAGGAACGCTGCCACCGGTGCCGGAGCACCTTCGTAAACGTCCGGGGTCCAGAGGTGGAACGGTACCAGCGACAACTTGAACGCCAGGCCGATCAGCATCATGCCCAGGCCCAATTGAGCCAGAGAGCTTGGCAGACCGGTGGCCGCCAGGGCCTGACCGATGCCGTTGAAGCTCAGGCTGCCAGCGTCGGCGTAGAGCAGGGCCATACCGAACAACAGGAACGCGGAACCGGCAGCCGACAGCACCATGTACTTGATACCGGCTTCCAGCGAGCGCTTGTTGAAGAAGGCATAAGCCACCAGACCGTAAACCGGTACCGAGAGCAGTTCCAGACCGACGAACAAGCCGGCCAGGTGCTGCGCGCTGACCAGTACCAGGCCACCGGCGGCGGCCATCAGGATCAGCAGGTAAAGTTCTTCACGGTTGCCCGGGTAACCCGAACCGCCATCGCCGAGGTAGGCGTGGGCGAGGGTGACACAAGCGAGGGTGGCGACCAGGATCAGCGCCATGTACAAGCAAGCGAAGGTGTCGATCTGCAGCAGTGGCGTCACGGCCAGCGGCGCGACTTTCAGGGCTGGCAGGATCGACAGCAGAGCCAGGTTCAGACCTGTCACCGACAGCAGGAAGGTCTGTGAGTGGTTGCGGCGCCATGCGATAGCCAGCATCACCACGATGATCGTGGCGCTGGTGATCAACAACGGCGCAAGCGCGATAAAGTGTTGAGTCGTGAATTCCATAGCGCTCTTACCGGGCCGAAGCGAGTTGAGTGAAGGCGGTGCCGAGCCACTGCTGCACGCCATGCATCGTCGCGGCAGAGGTATCGAGGAACGGCTGCGGGTACACGCCGATGTAGATCAGCAGCGCCGCAAGTCCAACCACCATGATCAGTTCGCGACCGTCCATGCCATGCAACACCGCGTCCGATTTCGACGGGCCGAAGAAGGCACGGTGGACCATGATCAGCGAGTAGACCGAACCGAACACCAGGCCGGACGTCGCAATCACAGTGATCCATGGGGCGCTGGCGAAGGTGCCGATCAGGATCAGGAACTCTCCGACAAAGTTACCAGTCGCCGGCAAGCCCAGGGACGCGGCGGCGAAGAACAGGCTGAGAGCCGGCAGGTAGGCAATCTTCGACCACAGGCCACCCATCTCACGCATATCGCGGGTGTGGGTACGCTCGTACAGCTGACCGGAGAGGATAAAGAGTGCCGCGGCCGACAGACCGTGCGCCAGCATCTGCATCACTGCGCCCTGCAGCGCCAGTTGGCTGCCGGAGTAGATGCCGATCAGCACGAAGCCCATGTGGGAAACGGACGAGAAGGCGATCAGACGCTTGATGTCGGTTTGCGCAAAGGCCAGGAACGCACCGTAGAAAATCCCGATCAGACCCAGGGTCATCGCGAACGGCGCGAACTCGGCCGAGGCATTCGGGAACAGTGGCAGGGCGAAACGCAGCAGGCCATACGCAGCAGTCTTCAACAAGATACCGGCCAGGTCCACGGAACCCGCGGTCGGTGCCTGGGCGTGAGCGTCAGGCAACCAGGAGTGGAACGGCACTACTGGCAGCTTGACCGCGAAGGCGATGAAGAAGCCGAGCATCAGGATGTACTCGGTGGTCATCGACATCTTGGTCTTCAACAGGTCGGCGTAGTTGAAGGTAATCACGCCGGTGTCGTTGAAGTTGACCAGTACCAGACCCAGGATCGCCACCAACATGATCAGGCCGGAAGCCTGAGTGAAGATGAAGAACTTGGTCGCCGCGTAGATCCGGGTTTTCTTGCCGTCCGAAGAACTGTGACCCCAGAGCGCGATGAGGAAGTACATCGGCACCAGCATCATTTCCCAGAAGAAGAAGAACATGAACAGGTCGAGGGCGAGGAACACGCCGACGACACCGCCCAGGATCCACATCAGGTTCAGGTGGAAGAAGCCCACGTGACGCTGGATCTCTTTCCACGAGCAGAGTACCGAGAGGACACCCAGCAGACCGGTCAGCATGATCATCAACAGCGACAGGCCGTCGAGGGCCAGGTGCACGTTGATGCCGAAGCGCTGGATCCAGACGTGCTTGAACTCAAGCGCCCAGGTCGGATCGGCGCCAGGCGCCGGAGCAAATGAATAGTCACCGTTGGCCCACAGCCAGAGGCCGAGGGAGAGCAGCAGGGACATGGTGATCAGCGCAATCCAGCGGGGGAGGGTAGCGCCGAAGCGCTCACCCATCCAGCACAGCAGGCCGCCGATGAAGGGGATCAGGATTAGCCAAGGCAGAATCATGACGGGCTCGTTTCCTTTCGCAAGTTCGCAAGGTTCATATCAGACCGCTACCAGCACGACGGCGCCGATTACCAGCACGGCACCAGCAGCCATCGAGGCGGCATACCAACGCAATTGACCGGTCTCGGTGCGGCTCAGGGCGGTGTGACCGCCTTTGGCCATACGCGGGATCAGACCGATGGTCTGGTCGAGCGGGTCTTTGCGCAGTACATGGCTGATCGCAAGGTAAGGCTTGACGAACAGTTTGTCGTAGATCCAGTCGAAGCCCCAGGCAGCGAACCACCAGGCCGAAAGGAAGCGGCCGACGCCGCTGTTGGCGACGGCGGTGACGAAGCGACGCTTGCCGAGGAACAGCAGCGCAGCCAGCAGGATACCGGCCAGGGCGATGGCGCCCGAGGCGATTTCCAGACTGTGCTTGGCTTCGCCGCCGGCATGGCCGACGCTTTCCGGCAGTACACCGTGCAGCGGCGGAACGATCATCGCGCCGACGAACGTCGACAGTACGATCAGCACCGACAGTGGCAGCCAGTGAGCGATACCGTGACCGGCATGCGCTTCGGTCTTCGCTTCACCGTGGAACGCGATGAAGATCAGGCGGAAGGTGTACAGCGAGGTCATGAAGGCGCCAACCAGACCTGCATAAAGCAGACCCTGGTTACCGCTGGCGAACGCTTCCCAGAGGATTTCATCCTTGGAGTAGAAGCCCGCGGTCACCAGAGGCAAGGCCGCCAGGGCCGCGCCGCCGACGATGAAGCTGGCGTAGGCCAATGGCAGTTTCTTCCACAGGCCGCCCATCTTGAAGATGTTCTGCTCGTGGTGGCAGGCAACGATCACCGCACCGGACGCAAGGAACAACAGCGCCTTGAAGAAGGCGTGGGTCATCAGGTGGAAGATCGCGCCGTCCCACGCACCTACGCCCAGGGCCAGGAACATGTAGCCGATCTGGCTCATGGTCGAGTAGGCGAGGATACGTTTGATGTCGGTCTGAACCAGTGCGGCAAAACCTGCCAGCACCAGCGTCACGCCACCGACAACACCCACCAGGTGCAGGATATCCGGCGCCAGGGCGAACAGACCGTGGGTACGGGCGATCAGGTAGACACCGGCGGTCACCATGGTCGCGGCGTGAATCAGTGCCGAAACCGGAGTAGGGCCAGCCATCGCATCCGCCAGCCAGGTTTGCAGCGGCAGTTGCGCGGATTTACCGACAGCGCCGCCCAGCAGCATCAGGGTCGCCAGAACGATCCAGAAGTCGCCGGCCTTGAAGTGCTCAGGCGCCTTGACCAGCAGTTCCTGAATGTTCAGCGTGCCCAACTGTTGGAACAGGATGAACAGGCCGATGGCCATGAACACGTCGCCGACGCGGGTCACGATGAAAGCTTTGAGTGCCGCGTTACCGTTGTTGCGGTTGCTGTAGTAGAAACCGATCAACAGGTACGAGCACAGGCCCACGCCTTCCCAGCCGAAGTACACGAACAGCAGGTTATCGGCCAGGACCAGGAACAGCATGCTGGCGATAAACAGGTTGGTGTAGGCGAAGAAGCGCGAGTAACCGGCTTCACCGCGCATGTACCAGGACGCGAACAGGTGGATCAGGAAGCCGACGCCGACCACCACACCGAGCATGGTCAGGGACAGACCATCCAGGTACAGCGCGAAGTTAGGCGTGAAGCCTTCTACCGCCATCCACTGCCACAACACGTGGGTGTAGTGACCGCCTTCAGGTGGTGCAACGTTGAACTGCCAGATTATGTAAGCAGTGACGATTGCCGACAGGCCAATGGAGCCGACGCCGATCAGCGCCGAAAGGTTTTCCGACCAGCGACCGCGTGAGAACGCCAGCAGCAGGAAACCTATGAGAGGGAATACGAAAGTCAGATAGAGAAGGTTCATCCGCGCATCTCGCTGGCAGCGTCGATATCGAGAGTGTGGAAGCGGCGATACAGCTGCAACAGAATCGCCAGGCCAATACTGGCCTCGGCGGCTGCCAGGCTGATCACCAGAATGAACATGATCTGTCCATCCGGCTGCGCCCAACGGCTACCGGCAACGATGAACGCCAACGCGGAGGCATTCATCATGACCTCCAGGCTCATCAGCACGAAAAGAATGTTGCGCCGGACCATCAGGCCGACCAGACCGAGGCAGAACAGGATGCCGGCAACCGCCAGACCATGCTCCATAGGGATAGCAGGCATCGTCATTGCTCCTTGGCTTCGTTGCGGCCCAAGTGGAACGCCGTGACGGCTGCGGCGAGCAGCAGCATCGAGGCGAGTTCGACCACCAGCAGGTAAGGACCGAACAGGCTGATGCCCACGGCCTTCGCGTCTACGGTGGTGTGGCCGATGGCCTGACCGCTGGCATCGCTGAACAACACGTACAGCAGTTCAACCAGCAGCAGGGTGCCGAGGGCGACCGGGCCGAGCCAGATGCCGGGCTTGAGCCAGACGCGCTCTTGCTGAACCGAGGCGGGGCCCAGGTTCAGCATCATCACCACGAACACGAACAGCACCATGATGGCGCCGGCGTAGGCGATCACTTCCAGTACACCGGCAAACGGTGCGCCGAGGGCGAAGAACGTCATGGCCACGGCGATCAGCGAAATGATCAGGTAGAGCAGGGCGTGCACGGGGTTGGTGTTGGTGATCACGCGAAGCGTGGACACAACAGCGATACCCGATGCGAAATAGAAAGCGAATTCCATCTTTCTTCCTTAAGGCAGCAAGCTCTTCACGTTGATCGGTTCGGCTTCATTCTGCGCGGAGCCTTTTGGCTTACCGGCAATCGCCATACCTGCAACACGATAGAAGTTGTAATCAGGGTTTTTGCCGGGGCCGGAGATCAACAGATCTTCTTTCTCGTACACCAGGTCCTGACGTTTGAACTCGGCCATCTCGAAATCCGGTGTCAGCTGGATCGCGGTGGTCGGGCAGGCTTCCTCGCAGAGGCCGCAGAAAATGCAGCGCGAGAAGTTGATACGGAAAAACTCCGGGTACCAGCGACCGTCGTCGGTTTCAGCTTTCTGCAGCGAGATGCAACCGACCGGGCACGCCACGGCGCACAGGTTGCAGGCTACACAACGCTCTTCGCCGTCGGGGTCGCGGGTCAGCACGATACGTCCACGGAAGCGCGGCGGCAGGTACACGGCTTCTTCCGGGTACTGCAGCGTGTCGCGCTTGCGGAAGGCGTGGCCGAAGATCATCACCAGGCTGCGAAGCTGGGTGAAGAAGCCATGCACGATGTCAAAAATGTACTTCATGATTCTCTATCCTCACTGAGCCGCGACGGCGGGCGTGTTGAGCAACACGACCGCAGCGGTCACCAGCATGTTGACGAGGGTCAGCGGCAGGCAGAACTTCCAGCTGAAATCCATCACTTGGTCATACCGTGGGCGCGGAATCGAGGCGCGCAGCAGGATGAAGAACATGATGAAGAACGCGGTTTTCAGTGCAAACCAGATGAACGGGATCTGCGGCAGAATGCCGAACGGACCGTGCCAGCCACCGAAGAACAACGTCACCAGCAGCGCCGAAATCAGCACGATGCCGATATATTCACCGACGAAGAACATGCCCCATTTCATGCCGGCATATTCAATGTGGTAACCGTCGGCCAGTTCCTGTTCCGCTTCCGGCTGGTCGAACGGGTGACGGTGAGTCACGGCGACGCCAGCGATGAAGAAGGTCAGGAAACCGAAGATCTGCGGAATGACGAACCACAGGTTCTGCGCCTGGTATTCAACGATGTCGCGCATGTTGAACGAGCCAACCTGGATCACGATGCCCATCAGCGACAGGCCCATGAACACTTCGTACGACACGGTTTGTGCCGAGGCCCGCAAGCTGCCCAACAGGGCGAACTTGTTGTTACTCGACCAGCCGGCGAACAGCACCGCGTAGACCGACAGACCCGCCATGGCGAAGAAGAACAGGATGCCGATGTTGATGTCCGCCACGCCCCAGGTCGGGGTGATCGGGATGATCGCGAAGGCAATCAGCAAGGCGCTCATGGCCACGACCGGTGCCAACGTGAAGATCACTTTGTCGGCGAACGGCGGGGTCCAGTCTTCCTTGAAGAACATCTTGATCATGTCGGCCGCAATCTGGAACGCGCCGAACGGGCCGACGCGGTTCGGACCGTAACGGTCCTGCCAGAGGGCGAGCAGACGACGCTCGACCCAGCTCAGCAGCGCGCCGCACACCACCACGGCGAGCAGAATCACGATGGCCTTGAGGACCGCGATGATTACGTCGATCACTTCAGGAGTGAACAAGGTCATAGCGCTGCCTCCTGCAGACCGTCAACGGATTTGCCAAAGATCGCGGGCGGAATGCCAGCGATACCGGCCGGCAATGCGACCAGACCGGCACCCAGCTCTTCGTTGATGCGCAGCGGCAGACGCAGGGTCTGGCCGGCCACGTTCAGACTCAGCAGGGCACCGTCATTGACGCCCAGGCGATCGGCTTCGGACTTGGCCAGCGACAGGTATGCAGCTGGAATGCGTTCTTGAACCGGCGCGGCTTTGGAAGAGTTCTCTTCGCTGCCGAACAGGTGGAAGAACGGCACGACCTGCCAGGTGCCCGGAGCCGGGTTGAACGCGCGCGGAACACTGGCGAACCAGTTCAGCGAATCACCGGTGCTTTCGATCAGGCGAGTGCCCGGGTCGCCAGCGCGGATGTGACCACCGACTTCGTCCTGGAACTTGTTCCAGGCTTGCGGCGAGTTCCAGCCCGGAGACCAGGCGAATGGTACTTGCTGACGCGGTTCGACCGAGCCCGAGTAACCTTCCATGGAGAACGAGAACGCGGTGTCGTTGTCCTGGGAAGTACGCGGTTCATGCACACTGATGTCGGCGCGCATGGCGGTCCGGCCGCTGTAACGCAGCGGTTCGCGAGCCAGTTTCAGGCCTTTGATACGGAACGCAGCGGACGGTGCGGCATCGACGATGCGCGCCAGTTGCGGTTTGCTCGCGGCAACGGCAGCGGTGACGTGGTCCAGTTGGGTCCAGTCGATCGGCTGGTTCAGCAGGGTCGAACGCAGGGCATGCAGCCAGCGCCAGCCTTCGCGAACCAGAATGCTCGCGTCGAGGTAAGTCGGGTCGAAGACCTGGAAGAAACGCTGGGCGCGGCCTTCCTGGCTGACCAGCGTACCGTCGCCTTCAGCGAAGCTGGCGGCTGGCAGAACCAGGTGCGCGCGATCGCTGGTGGCGGTCTTCTGATGGTCCGCCACGATCACCACTTTTGCGGCGTTCAGGGCAGCATCGACCTTGGCTTTGTCGGTACGGGTGTACAGATCGTTTTCCAGCACGACGATGGCGTCGGCCTTGCCGTCGATCACCGCTTGCAGGGCTGCATCGACCGAGTCACCACCGAGCATGGCCAGGCCAAGGCTGTTGGCCTCTGGCACGATCAGGCTGATGGAACCGTTCTTCTCGCGCAGCTTCAGAGCCTTGGCGATGTTCGCCGCGGCTTCGATCAGCGCCTTGGAACCCAGCGAGGTACCGGCAATGATCAATGGACGCTTGGCAGCGAGCAGGGCGTTGGCGATGCGCTGAGCCAGTTCGAGGGCTTCAGCGTCCAGGCCTTCAACGGCCGGCGCGCTGGCATCGAGGGCGTGAGCCACGGCGAAACCGATGCGGGCCAGGTCGTCAGGAGCTGCGTGGACGCATTCTTCAGCCACGTCGTCGAGTTTGGTTTCAGCCAGGCTGGCGATGAACAGCGGGTTCAGCGCGTTCTGACCGATGTTCTTCACCGCGGCATCGAGCCATGGCTGAACGCGCATGGCGTCGGCCATGTCTTCGGCCTTGCCCTTGACCGATTGACGCAGGGCCAGAGCCATGCGCGCAGCAGTCTGGGTCAGGTCTTCGCCGAGGACGAAAATCGCATCGTGATCTTCGATGTCGCGCATGTTCGGGATCGGCAGCGGGCTGTCTTTGAGCACCTGTACAACCAGACGAATGCGCTCAAGTTCAGCGGCTTCGATGCCGGAGTAGAAGTGCTCGGCGCCAACCAGTTCAAGCAACGCGTAGTTGCTTTCGAGGCTGGCGCGTGGCGAACCGATACCGACGATGTTGCGACCGCGCAGCAGGTCAGCGGCGTTATCCAGCGCTTCGTCGAGGCTCAGCTTGGCGCCGTTGGCCAGCAGTGGCTGACGCGGGCGGTCTTCGCGGTTGACGTAGCCATAGCCGAAACGGCCACGGTCGCACAGGAAGTACTGGTTCACCGAACCGTTGAAACGGTTTTCGATGCGACGCAGTTCGCCGTAACGCTCGCCCGGGGAAATGTTGCAACCGCTGGAGCAGCCATGGCAGATGCTCGGCGAGAACTGCATGTCCCACTTACGGTTGTAGCGCTCGGAGTGAGTCTTGTCGGTGAACACACCGGTCGGGCAGACCTCGGTGAGGTTGCCGGAGAACTCGCTTTCGAGGGTGCCGTCTTCAACGCGACCGAAGTACACGTTGTCGTGAGCACCGAACACACCGAGGTCGGTGCCGCCGGCGTAGTCTTTATAGAAGCGCACGCAGCGATAGCAAGCGATGCAGCGGTTCATTTCGTGGGAAATGAACGGCCCCAGTTGCTGGTTCTGGTGAGTACGCTTGGTGAAGCGATAGCGGCGCTCGTTGTGGCCGGTCATCACCGTCATGTCTTGCAGGTGGCAGTGACCGCCCTCCTCACAGACCGGGCAGTCGTGAGGGTGGTTGGTCATCAGCCATTCAACGACGCTGGCGCGAAACACTTTCGCTTCTTCGTCGTCGATGGAAATCCAGCTGCCGTCGGTGGCGGGGGTCATGCAGGACATGACGATCCGACCACGCTTGTCGTTCTCGTCGGTGTACTGCTTGACCGCGCACTGGCGGCAAGCGCCAACGCTGCCAAGGGCTGGGTGCCAGCAGAAATAAGGGATATCGAGGCCTAGCGACAGACACGCCTGTAACAGGTTGTCTGCCCCATCGACTTCGAGCTCTTTGCCGTCTACGTGGATAGTGGCCATGGTTCAAAGTTCTTCGTTGGCCCGGTGTCAGCGGGCGTGGCTAATGGAATCTTGTTATTCGCGTGGATCAACACAGCCGTTTACGGCGTCATCACACGAGAAGACGAAGGGCACGGACCCTTCGCCTTTTTAAGCGTTTACGCGCCGACTACGATCGGCTTTGCCAGAGGCGGGACGACGGCGCTGGTAGGCGCGATGCCGGCTTCGAACTCATGGCGGAAGTATTTGATGGCGCTGCCCAACGGCTCCACGGCACCCGGTGCGTGTGCACAGAAGGTCTTGCCCGGGCCGAGGAAACCGACCAGACCCAGCAGGGTCTCGATATCGCCGGCTTGCCCTTCACCGTTCTCGATCGCGCGCAGCAGCTTGACGCTCCACGGCAAACCGTCACGGCACGGGGTGCAGAAGCCGCAGGATTCGCGGGAGAAGAACTCTTCCATGTTGCGCAACAGGGAAACCATGTTGACGCTGTCGTCCACCGCCATGGCCAGGCCGGTACCCATACGGGTGCCCACTTTGGCGATGCCGCCGGCGTACATTTGTGCGTCCAGGTGTTCCGGCAACAGGAAACCGGTACCGGCGCCGCCTGGCTGCCAGCACTTGAGCTTGTAACCGTCGCGCATGCCGCCGGCGTAGTCTTCGAACAACTCGCGACCGGTGACGCCGAACGGCAATTCCCACAGGCCAGGGTTCTTGACCTTGCCGGAGAAACCCATGAGCTTGGTGCCCATGTCTTCACTGCCTTCGCGGGCCAACGATTTGTACCAGTCCACGCCGTCGGCAATGATCGCCGGTACGTTGCACAGGGTTTCAACGTTGTTCACGCAAGTCGGCTTGCCCCACACGCCCACGGCGGCAGGGAAGGGCGGCTTGGAGCGCGGGTTGGCGCGGCGGCCTTCGAGGGAGTTGATCAGTGCGGTTTCTTCACCGCAGATGTAACGCCCGGCACCGGTGTGGACGAACAGCTCGAAATCGAAGCCGCTGCCCAGGATGTTTTTACCCAAAAGGCCCGCTGCCTTGGCTTCTTCCACGGCACGGTTCAGGTGCTTGGCGGCGGTGGTGTATTCGCCACGCAGGAAGATGTAGCCACGGTAGGTTTTCAGCGCGCGAGCACTGATCAGCATGCCTTCGATCAGCAGATGGGGCAGTTGCTCCATCAGCATGCGGTCTTTCCAGGTGTTCGGCTCCATCTCATCCGCGTTGCACAGCAGGTAGCGGATGTTGA
Source organism: Pseudomonas sp. TH37 (assembly GCF_016650735.1). NCBI lineage: Bacteria > Pseudomonadati > Pseudomonadota > Gammaproteobacteria > Pseudomonadales > Pseudomonadaceae > Pseudomonas > Pseudomonas sp. TH37. Next base: position 422,473 of record NZ_JAEKFD010000004.1, on the reverse strand, counting down.
TGGATTCGTCCTTGGGCATCAGGCCCCACTTCACGCCCGTGGGGAAGCCTGCACCGCCGCGGCCCTTGAGGCCGGAGTCTTTCACGGTCTGGACGATGTCGTCCTGGGCCATGTCGGCGAAGGCTTTGCGCGCAGCGGCGTAACCGTTCTTGGCCTGGTATTCGTCGAGCCATACGGCTTCGCCGTCGTCACGCAGACGCCAGGTGAGCGGGTGAGTCTCGGCCGAACGCTTGATGCGGTTGGCTGGACCGAAGGAAGTCAGGGTCATACGTAGCCCTCGAGCAATTTGGCAACGCCGGCAGGCTGCACATCACCGAACGTGTCGTCGTCGATCATCAGCGCCGGCGCCTTGTCACAGTTGCCGAGGCAGCAGACTGGCAGCAGGGTGAAACGACCGTCGGCGGTGGTCTGACCCAGGCCGATGCCCAGCTTGCTCTGGATTTCGCTGACCACCGACTCGTGGCCGCCGATGTAGCAGACCATGCTGTCGCAGACGCGAATGATGTGACGACCCACGGGCTGACGGAAGATCTGGCTATAGAACGTCGCCACCCCTTCAACGTCGCTGGCCGGGATGCCGAGGATCTCGCCGATGGCGTAGAGCGCGCCGTCAGGCACCCAGCCACGTTCCTTCTGGACGATCTTCAGGGCTTCGATCGACGCCGCGCGCGGGTCTTCGTAGTGATGCAGCTCATGCTCGATGGCCGAGCGCTCGGTTTCGCTCAGGGCGAAACGGTCTGTCTGGATAAGCGGGCTGTTCATGCTTAGCGGTCCACGTCGGCCATAACGAAATCGATACTACCCAGGTACGCGATCAAGTCCGCGACCATGCTGCCTTTGATCACCGAAGGGATCTGCTGCAGGTGCGGGAAGCTTGGAGTACGAATCCGGGTGCGGTAGCTCATGGTGCCGCCATCGCTCGTCAGGTAATAACTGTTGATGCCCTTGGTCGCTTCGATCATCTGGAAGGATTCGTTGGCCGGCATGACCGGGCCCCACGAAACTTGCAGGAAGTGCGTGATCAGGGTCTCGATGTGTTGCAGCGTGCGCTCTTTTGGTGGCGGCGTGGTCAGCGGGTGATCCGCCTTGTACGGGCCTTCCGGCATGTTGCGCATGCACTGCTCGATGATCTTGAGGCTCTGGCGCATTTCTTCGACGCGAACGATGCAACGGTCGTAGGCATCGCCATTGGCCGCCAGCGGGATTTCGAATTCGAAGTTTTCGTAGCCGGAGTAAGGGCGAGCCTTACGCAGGTCGAAATCGCAACCGGTCGAACGCAGGCCGGCACCGGTGACGCCCCATTCCAGGGCTTCTTTGGTGTTGTAGGCGGCGACGCCGATGGTCCGGCCACGCAGGATGCTGTTGTCCAGTGCGGCTTTCTGGTATTCGTCCAGACGCTTTGGCATCCACTCGACGAAATCCTTGACCAGTTTTTCCCAGCCGCGCGGCAGGTCGTGAGCGACGCCACCGATGCGGTACCAGGCCGGGTGCAGACGGAAACCGGTGATGGCTTCGATCACCGTGTACGCCTTCTGGCGGTCGGTGAAGGTGAAGAACACCGGGGTCATGGCGCCGACGTCCTGGATGTAAGTCCCCAGGAACAGCAGGTGGCTGGTGATCCGGAAGAACTCGGCCATCATGATGCGGATGACGTCGACCTTCTCGGGCACCTTGATGCCGGCCAGCTTCTCGACCGAGAGCACGTACGGCAGGTTGTTCATCACGCCGCCGAGGTAGTCGATACGGTCGGTGTACGGAATGAAGCTGTGCCAGGACTGACGCTCGGCCATCTTCTCGGCACCACGGTGGTGGTAACCGACGTCCGGCACGCAGTCGACGATCTCTTCACCGTCCAGCTGCAAAATGATACGGAATGCACCGTGCGCCGAAGGGTGGTTCGGGCCCAGGTTGAGGAACATGTAGTCCTCGTTCGGCCCGGAACGCTTCATGCCCCAATCTTCAGGCTTGAAGCGCGCGGCTTCTTCCTCAAGCTGTTGCTTGGCCAGGGTCAGGCTGAACGGGTCGAACTCGGTGGCGCGGGCCGGGAAGTCCTTGCGCAGCGGGTGACCTTCCCAGGTCGGCGGCATCATGATGCGGGTCAGGTGCGGGTGACCGGCAAAGTTGATGCCGTACATGTCCCACACTTCACGCTCGTACCAGTTGGCGTTCGGCCAGAGACCGGTAACGGTCGGCACGCTGAGGTCGCTCTCGGACAAGGCGACCTTGATCATTACGTCACTATTACGTTCGATCGACATCAAGTGATAGAACACAGTGAAGTCGGCGCCGCTTGGCAGCCCTTGACGCTTGGTGCGCAGACGCTCGTCCACGCCGTGCAGGTCATAGAGCATGACGTACGGCTTGGGCAGGTTGCGCAGGAAGGTCAGGACTTCGACGAGTTTGGCGCGGGCAACCCAAAGCACCGGCATGCCGGTGCGGGTCGGCTGGGCGGTGAACGCCTCCGGGCCAAAACGATTGTTCAGTTCGACGACCACATCCTGGTCGTCTGCCTTATAAGGCGGGATGTACAGAGCACTGCCTGTAGTCATGGTTATTTATCGCTTTCGGTCAACGTAAAGAATGAAGCCAGTTTCTCGTTCTATTAAAGAAGTAGATCTGGATCAGACTTCGTCGGGGCTGCGCAGGTTGGTGACTGCGATTCGCTGTTCGCGGCGCTTTTCCTTCTCGGAAGGCATCTCGGCGCGGTACACGCCTTGATCACCAACGACCCAGGAAAGCGGACGACGCTCCTGTCCAATCGACTCCTGCAACAGCATCAAGCCTTGCAGAAAAGCTTCAGGGCGGGGTGGGCAGCCAGGCACGTAGACGTCCACGGGCAGGAACTTGTCCACCCCTTGAACGACGGAGTAGATGTCGTACATGCCACCGGAGTTGGCGCACGAACCCATGGAGATGACCCATTTAGGCTCGAGCATTTGCTCGTAGAGACGCTGAATGATCGGCGCCATCTTGATGAAGCAGGTACCGGCGATAACCATGAAATCCGCCTGACGCGGCGATGCCCGGATAACCTCGGCGCCAAAGCGCGCGATGTCGTGGGGCGCCGTGAAGGCGGTGGTCATTTCCACGTAGCAGCACGAAAGACCGAAGTTATACGGCCACAGGGAGTTCTTGCGCCCCCAGTTGATCGTGCCGTTGAGCACGTCTTCGAGCTTGCCCATGAAAATGTTTTTGTGGACTTGATCTTCTAACGGATCGGAAACGGTTTCCCGTTTGCCAATCGGATACTGCTCGTTAGGAGCATCGGGGTCGATCCTGGTGAGATTGTATTGCATTGCCAAAGCCTCATTGTTTCAGCTTCGCTTGCCGCTTACGACGAGCTTCCGGAGCCCAGTCAAGGGCGCCCACTCGGAATAGGTAGACAAGACCTGCCAACAGAATTGCTATGAAAACGAGAGCTTCGACGAATCCGGTCCAGCCGCTTTCGCGGACGGACACAGACCAGGCAAAGAGAAAAAGGGCTTCGATATCGAAGATCACGAAGAGCATCGCGACCAGATAGAATTTGGCTGAGAGCCGCAAGCGGGCGCCACCGGTAGGTAGCATGCCGGACTCGAACGGTTCGTTTTTGCTGCGGCCCCAGGCTTTTGACCCGAGGAGGCTGGATACGCCGAGCATGAAGGCGCAAAGGCCGCCGACACCCAGAAGGAAAATGGCAAAGCCCCAGTTGTGGGCCATGAGTCCGGTCGCTTCGGGCATGCTGGTAATCCTTAACAGAGAGCAAAGGTCTCTGAGCTTGAAAAGAAACAAAGCAGTGACGATATGTCGCAGCAATCAATCGCGGTGATTTTATGGCTAAACACCGAGCAAGTAAAATTCAGATAGCGAAATTATTTACAAGAATAAGGACATAGCGTGCCTCCAAAGCCCTGTAGCCCATGCCGCTCGGGCATTAGCGGGGGTTTTGTCAAATATGTTTTGTAGGGAATGTAACGAACATACTTGCCGCTAAATGATAATCAATATTATTTGACGCAGTTTTCAAACTGTTTAACGGGTGAGTGGCTGGGAAGTTGTCTTATATGCGTGTTACTGCAAGTAGCGAGCTCGGTCGTTTTACCTTATTTTCCGGGCCGTGAAACTGCTCTGGATCAATGTGTTTCGCAAAATTCTGTGGGTTAACACGTTCCCTGTGGGAGCCGGGCTTGCCCGCGATGGCAGTGTGTCAGACACGGCAGATGTTGACTGACAGGTCGCCATCGCGGGCAAGCCCGGCTCCCACAGGGTTTTGCAGTGATCGAAAAATCGCAGGCAAAAAAACGCCCCGAACCAGTCGGGGCGTCAGATGAGCGGCTTTGCGGTTAGCTTTTTATTCGGTCCGCAAGGGCCGTTTGCTTAAGCGAAGCAGATCAGTGGAACTGTTCTTCTTCGGTCGAACCGGTCAGCGCAGTCACCGAGGACGTACCACCTTGAATCACGGTGGTCATGTCGTCGAAGTAGCCGGTACCCACTTCCTGCTGGTGAGCCACGAAGGTGTAACCCTTGGCAGCGTCAGCGAACTCTTGCTCTTGCAGCTTCACGTAGGCAGTCATGTCGTTGCGGGCGTAGTCGTGCGCCAGGTTGAACATGCTGTGCCACATGTTGTGAATGCCGGCCAGGGTGATGAACTGGTGCTTGTAACCCATGGCGGACAGTTCGCGCTGGAACTTGGCGATGGTCGCATCGTCCAGGTTTTTCTTCCAGTTGAAGGAAGGCGAGCAGTTGTACGACAGCAGTTGGTCCGGGTATTCCTTTTTGATCGCTTCAGCGAAGCGACGAGCCTCGTCCAGATCCGGCTTGGCGGTTTCGCACCAGATCAGGTCGGCGAACGGTGCATAGGCCAGGCCGCGAGCGATGGCCTGGTCGAGACCGGCGCGCACTTTGTAGAAGCCTTCCTGGGTACGTTCGCCAGTCACGAATGGCTGGTCGTACGGATCGCAATCGGAAGTCAACAAGTCGGCTGCGTTAGCGTCGGTACGGGCCAGGATGATGGTCGGTGTACCGGCTACGTCAGCTGCCAGACGAGCAGCGGTCAGCTTCTGCACTGCTTCCTGGGTAGGAACCAGTACCTTGCCGCCCATGTGGCCGCATTTTTTCACGGAAGCCAGTTGGTCTTCGAAGTGAACGCCGGCGGCGCCTGCTTCGATCATGCTCTTCATCAGCTCGTAGGCGTTCAGTACGCCACCGAAACCGGCTTCAGCGTCAGCCACGATCGGAGCGAAGTAGTCGATGTAACCTTCGTCGCCCGGGTTCTTGCCGGCTTTCCACTGGATCTGGTCAGCGCGACGGAACGAGTTGTTGATGCGCTTGACCACGGTCGGAACCGAATCCACCGGGTACAGCGACTGATCCGGGTACATCGATTCGGCGGAGTTGTTGTCCGCAGCCACTTGCCAGCCCGACAGGTAGATCGCCTGGATACCGGCTTTGACTTGTTGCACAGCCTGGCCGCCGGTCAGGGCGCCCATGCAGTTGACGAAATCTTTCTCAGGACGGAAGGACGGCTTGGCACCCTGGGTTACCAGGTTCCAAAGCTTGTCGGCGCCCATTTTTGCAAAGGTGTGCTCAGGTTGAACCGAGCCACGCAGGCGGACGACGTCAGCAGCGGAGTAATTGCGTGTCACGCCTTTCCAGCGCGGGTTTTCAGCCCAATCTTTTTCGAGGGCTGCAATTTGCTGTTCGCGTGTCAGTGCCATGGGGATAAACCTCGTCGCGTCTTTAATCGAAAGTGGTTCTGGGTGGACAATTCCTGCGTGCCAAATACGCATTTCAAAGGGGCGTAAAAGGCTGCTCGCTGACCAGAAGCTTAGGCGGTCAAGTCGGGTTCGGCGGGGATGGCGACGGGATGAACGATGGGCTCGAGGGGAAGTGAGCAGGTAAGGGCGAAACTGGCGAGCGCATTCGGGCGTCGTGGGCCTTGGTGCGAACTTCAGTGTGGAGCCGGGCTACCTATTACGCTTCCGTCCCTCGGGACAACTTCGTTCCAGTCGGCAACCTCGTCAAACACACCTTGTGGGCGGTACAGACACGAATCGGCTCGCGGGGTAGGTGCGAACAGCGACTCGAAAGCCCTTGCCAGGGCCTCTGATTAGCGGGAGCGAGGCCATCATGCCTTTGCTTTTTTGGCTCGTCAAACGTTTTGTAGTGCTTTTTTTCAAGCACTACATCTTTGGTCTAATACGACTAATCAGTCAGTTTTTGGTGCTTTAGTCCAACGTATCGACTTTCACCCGCAGAGTCATGTCATCCCGGCCCTGAGTCGAGTAGCTGCGGGTAAGACCCTGTTTGTCGGCCTGAGTCTGGCGATTTACGCCGGCCAGGGTGATCCACTCGCCCAGTCGACCGCTGACAGTTGTGTCGGTACTTTGCACGTTCACTACATCGGGACGTTCCTGGCTCATCCGGTCACGGTTGGTACTGATTGCCAGATGAACGATGTCGCCGGTGACGCTCGCGGTGACGTAGAAACCTTGGGTGACATTGCGGTATTCGGTCTGGCTGCGCAGGTCGCCATAGCTGTCGGTCTGGGTGCTGGTGAGCGGCACGCTCTGGCCGACCTGGATCAGCGCCGGTGTGCCTTCGCTGGCCTGAACCTGCTGGATACCGCCGTCGCGGCTGTCGGTGCTGCGGTTGATGATGCGAGTCTGGCTCGGCTTGGCACCGTTCACCGAGTAACCCTGATCACCCTGGAAGTTGTTCTCGTTGGTGTCGACGGTGATCAGCAAGCGCTTGGCGGCCACATCGAGCTGGCCGATCAAGGCCTTAAGTTCGTCGATCTTGCGCTGTTCTGCGTTGACAATCAGCCGATTGCCATAGGCGCTGACCTGGCCGTCCTTGCCGATGAAATTCTGCGCCACCGGTAGCAGGTCGGCGCTGGTGCGATAGTTCAGGGGCACGATCTCGGTGGCGGCCATGACCGAAAAACTGCAGGTCAGCAGCAGCGTGGTGAGCAGGGTGCGTAGGGACATATCCGTTATCTCCGGCCTTTAAAGTCTTGATATTGCCAGTTTGTCGGCCCGCGGTGGGGCAAGTTGAATCGTAGACAGCAAAACGCCCCGGCATCCGAGGATGGCGGGGCGTTTTGTGGTGTTCCTGATGTGCATTTGTGGCGAGGGAGCTTGCTCCCGTTGGGCTGCGCAGCGGCCCTGAAAATTTGGGGCCGCTTCGCGACCCAGCGGGAGCAAGCTCCCTCGCCACAGGTCTCAGGCGGAGTGCCGCACCATGTCCACATGCGGAATCCCGGCTTCCAGGAATTCCTCACTGACCATGCTGAAACCCAAGCGCTCATAGAACGCCGTGGCCTGCACTTGCGCGCTCAGCATCTGCTGCTTCAACCCGCGTTCCTCGGCTTCACCGATCACCGCTTGCATCAGCGCATCGCCGACTTTCAAGCCGCGCCAGTCCTTCAGTACCGACACCCGGCCGATGTGACCATCGGGCAGCAGTCGAGCGGTGCCGATCGGGAAGTCGCCTTCAAAGGCCAGAAAGTGGACTGCCGTTGCGTCATCAGCATCCCATTCCAGCTCAGGCGGAACGGATTGCTCGGCGATGAACACCGTCTCACGAATGCGCCGGATCTCAGCGTTGTCCTTTTGCCAGTCTGCGACACGTACGTGAATTTTATTCATCAGCAAACCCCAGGCTGCCTTGCTTGACCAGCTCGCACAGCAGACCGCGACCGTCTTCGTCGTTCAGCCACTCACCAAGGTTGTCGGTATGCAGGGCGTCGGCGGCGCAGATCATTTTCAGCAGCTCGCGCAGTTTGCCCGGCAGGTAACGGCTCTGGCCGCTGGCGAACAGCAGAAGATCGTCATCGACTTCAGACCAGGCCATGCGCGCGCTCGGGTTGCGGATCAGGATCGCGCCTTGCTCGAGGCTGGCGAGCAGGTCTTCTTCTTCGATCTCTTCCGGACCAGCCACCAGCTCCGGGTAGCGCGGCTCGGTCATGAACTGGCCGAACCAGGTCAGCAGCAGGCGCTCGTCGCTCATGTGCTCAGCCAGCAAAGCTTTCAGGCGATCAAGGGCGTCGTGCTGAATCTGGTGTGGATCGACTGCCGGCAGAGCGTCGGCGTCGGTGTAGCGCTCTTCGTCAGTCAGGAACTGGCTGAGGAAGTCGGTGAAGTGAGTCAGCACTTCAGAGGCGCTCGGGGCGCGGAAACCAACCGAATAGGTCATGCAGTCATCGACAGCCACGCCGCAATGGGCCAGGCGCGGCGGCAGGTAGAGCATGTCGCCCGGTTCCAGAACCCACTCTTCGGTGGCTTCGAAGTCGGCGAGGATGCGCAGGTCTGCGTGGGGCAGCAGCTTGCTCTCGGAATCGCACATCTGGCCGATTTTCCAGTTGCGCTTGCCGTGACCTTGCAGCAGGAACACATCGTAGTTATCGAAGTGCGGGCCGACGCTGCCACCCGGAGCAGCGAAGCTGATCATCACGTCGTCGACGCGCCAGCTCGGCAGGAAGCGGAAGTTCTCCAGCAGTTCGCCGACTTCTGGCACGAACTGGTCGACTGCTTGAACCAGCAGGGTCCACTCGGTCTCCGGCAGTTTGCTGAACTCGTCTTCAGCGAACGGGCCGCGGCGCAATTCCCATGGGCGCTCGCCGTGCTCGATCACCAGGCGCGATTCAACTTCTTCTTCCAGCGCCAGTCCGGCCAGTTCGTCGGGATCGATCGGGCTTTCGAAATCAGGGATCGCCTGACGGATCAGCAGGGGTTTTTTCTGCCAGTAGTCACGCAGGAATTCGCGCGCCGTGATGCCGCCCAGAAGTTGAAGAGGAATGTCAGGATTCATGTGTAACCTATTGAAAAAAAGCACTTTTCAGACGGGAATAAAAACGCCCGGCGCTGCCGGGCGTCTCAAACGGGTAAAGCGGTCGATCAGATGCGTTTGGCTTGCTCTACAGCGTTACCGATGTAGTTCGCCGGGGTGAGCAATTTCAGCTCGGCCTTGGCGGCGGCTGGCATGTCCAGGCCGTCGATGAAAGTTTGCAGTGCTTCAGGGCTGATGCCCTTGCCACGGGTCAACTCTTTCAGTTTTTCGTACGGGTTTTCGATGTTGTAGCGACGCATCACTGTCTGGATTGGCTCGGCCAATACTTCCCAGCACGCGTCCAGGTCAGCAGCGATTTTCTGAGCGTTGAGCTCCAGTTTGCTGATGCCTTTGAGGCTGGCTTCGTACGCGATCACGCTGTGGGCGAAGCCGACACCGAGGTTGCGCAGTACGGTTGAGTCGGTCAGGTCACGCTGCCAGCGGGAGATCGGCAGCTTGCTCGCCAGGTGCTGGAACAGTGCGTTGGCGATACCCAGGTTGCCTTCGGAGTTTTCGAAGTCGATCGGGTTGACCTTGTGCGGCATGGTCGACGAACCGATTTCGCCAGCGATGGTGCGCTGTTTGAAATAACCCAGGGAGATGTAGCCCCAGATGTCGCGGTCGAAGTCGATCAGGATGGTGTTGAAGCGCGCGATCGCGTCGAACAGCTCGGCGATGTAGTCGTGCGGTTCGATCTGCGTGGTGTACGGGTTGAAGCCCAGGCCCAGCTCGTCTTCGATGAAGGCGCGGGCGTTGGCTTCCCAGTCGATCTCAGGGTAGGCCGACAGGTGAGCGTTGTAGTTGCCGACAGCGCCGTTGATTTTGCCCAGCAGCGGAACGGCGGCGACTTGAGCGATCTGACGCTGCAGACGGTAAACCACGTTCGCCAGCTCTTTGCCCAGGGTGGTCGGCGAGGCCGGTTGACCGTGGGTACGCGACAGCATCGGCACGTCAGCGAAACGGATGGCCAGCTCGCGGATGGCGTCGCTAGTCTGGCGCATCAGCGGCAGCATCACATCATCACGGCCTTCGCGCAGCATCAAGGCGTGGGACAGGTTGTTGATGTCCTCGCTGGTGCAGGCAAAGTGGATGAATTCGCTGACGGCAGCCAGTTCTGGCAGCTTGGCCGCTTGCTCTTTGAGCAGGTACTCAATGGCTTTGACGTCGTGGTTGGTGGTGCGCTCGATCTCTTTGACACGCTCGGCGTGCTCCAGAGAGAAGTTTTCCGCCAGGGTGTTCAACACAGCGTTGGCTTCGGCGGAGAACGCCGGCACTTCGCTGATGGCAGGGTGAGCGGCCAGGCGCTGGAGCCAACGCACTTCAACCAGAACGCGAGCACGGATCAGACCGTATTCGCTGAAAATTGGGCGAAGGGCCTGGGTTTTGCCGGCGTAGCGGCCGTCAACAGGGGAAACCGCAGTGAGCGAAGAGAGCTGCATGGGGTGTTCTCGGACAGTCGGGCAACGAAATGGGGCGCGTATCATACATGAAAAAATCCGCCGGTCCGTTGCCAACTGACCGGCGTATTACGCGTTACTGACTACAAAGCGGTATTGCAGGCGCGGTTCAGCTGCTGCGCATCAGCGGGTAAAGCTCTTTAAGCAACTTGCGCCGGCTGATCACCAACTGCCAGCGATGACCGCCCAACTGCCGCCACAGGCGTGCTGAACGGATCCCGGCCAGCAGCAGCGCGCGAATTTTCGAAGCATTGCTCGGTTGTTGCAGGTTGCGCATGTCGCCATGCACCTGAATCCGTTGGCGCAGGGTGCTCAGGGTGTCCTGATACAGCGCACCGCAGGCGGCGATTACGTTTTCATGAGCCGGGCCGAAGTGTTCGACCTGCGACTGGATCTGTGGCAAACGCTTGCCGATCACTTCCAGCATGTCTTCGCGCTTGGCCAATTGACGCTCCAGCCCCAGCATTGACAGGGCATAGCGCAGCGGTTCGCGCTGAAGGGTGCTGGGGTCGCGCTCCAGGGCACCGATCAACGCGCGGTAGCCTTCACGCAAGTTGATGTCGTCACCGCCATAGACTTCCAGCGTGTCCTTGGGGTCGCGAATCAACAGGCTGCCGAGCATGCAGGTCAGGCCGGCTTCGTTGGTCTGGCCACTTTTGGCGATTTTGTCGACCAGTACGGCGGCGAGAAACACGCCGCCCAGGGCCGTCAGTTGCTCCTGGGTCGGGCTCATGAACGCTGACCCTTGCTGGTCCAGGGTTCGGCCACTTCGATCACGCCGCCACCGAGGCAGATTTCGCCGTCGTAGAACACCACGGATTGGCCTGGGGTGACCGCGCGTTGCGGGTCATCGAAGGTCGCGCGGTAGCCGGTGGCAGTCTTTTCCAGCGTGCAAGGCTGGTCGCTCTGGCGATAACGCACTTTGGCGGTCAGCTTGCGCGGCTCGGTCAAATCGATCGGATTGACCCAATAGATGTCCGAGGCGAGCAGGGCGCGGGAGAACAAATAAGGGTGATCATTGCCCTGGCCAACGATCAGTTCGTTGTGTTCCAGGTCCTTGATCAGCACGTACCACGGCTCGTCACCGGCGTCTTTCAAGCCGCCGATGCCCAGGCCCTGACGCTGGCCGATAGTGTGATACATCAAGCCGTGGTGACGGCCGATCACTTCGCCTTCGGTGGTCTTGATCTCGCCTGGCTGGGCCGGCAGGTATTGCTTGAGGAAGTCGCTGAAGCGGCGTTCGCCGATAAAGCAGATCCCTGTGGAATCCTTTTTCTTTGCGGTGGCCAGGTCGTGTTTCTCGGCAATCGCGCGCACTTCGGGTTTTTCCAGTTCGCCGACCGGGAACAGAGTCTTGGCGATCTGTTCACCGCCGACGGCGTGCAGGAAGTAGCTCTGGTCCTTGTTCGGGTCCAGGCCCTTGAGCAGTTCGGTGCGGCCATCGATGTCGCGGCGGCGCACGTAGTGGCCGGTGGCGATCAGGTCGGCGCCGAGCATCATGGCGTAGTCGAGGAACGCCTTGAACTTGATTTCGCGGTTGCAGAGGATGTCCGGGTTCGGCGTGCGACCGGCCTTGTATTCGGCCAGGAAGTGTTCGAACACGTTGTCCCAGTACTCGGCGGCGAAGTTGGCGGTGTGCAGCTTGATGCCAATCTTGTCGCACACGGCCTGAGCATCCGCCAGGTCATCCATGGCGGTGCAGTATTCCGTTCCATCGTCTTCTTCCCAGTTCTTCATGAACAGGCCTTCCACCTCATAGCCCTGCTCGATCAGCAGGAGAGCGGAAACGGAAGAGTCCACGCCGCCGGACATACCGACAATGACGCGCTTCTTTTGTGTGTCAGAAGGGGCTGGATCACGCATAGGGATTCAATGAGTGTCTTTAAAAAGGACGCGATTCTAGCAGGCCGAAGCCCGCAAGGCTAAAGAGAAGGGCGGATCAGTTCGAGACCGAAGTGTTTGCCGTCCAGATAATCATCGATACAGCGGATGATCAGCTCACTGCGCCAGTTTGCGCGCTGTTGCAGCAGTTCGTCACGCGTCAGCCATTTTGCGCCGACGATACCGTCATCCAGCTGATAATCCGGGTGGTGTTTGAGCGGTTTTGCGGTGAAGCAGACCCGCTGGTAAGTCACGCCGTTGCTCGGGGCGGTGTAGAGATAAATGCCCACCACGCCCGTCGGCTCGACGTCCCAGCCGGTTTCCTCGAGGGTTTCGCGCACGGCGGCGTCGATCAGGGTTTCGTCCGGGTCCAGATGGCCGGCCGGTTGGTTGAGCACCGTTTTTCCGTGCTTGAGTTCTTCGACCATCAGAAAGCGACCATTGTCTTCGACGATGGTGGCGACGGTGATGTGGGGTAGCCAATCCATGAAGCTTCCTCGTTTTGAATGTTGAAGTCCGATCCTGTGGGAGCTGGCTTGCCTGCGATGGCGGTGGGTCAGTCGAAAGCAATGTTGAATGATAAACCGCCATCGCAGGCAAGCCAGCTCCCACAGGGTTTTGTTTCGGCAGATAGAATAGATATGTGTGAACGCCAGAAACAGAAACCCCGGCACTGGGCCGGGGCTTCTTTGCATCCTTACAACCTTAAACCAGCGCAGCGATCGCGGCGTTGAAGGTGTTGCTCGGGCGCATGGCCTTGCTGATCAGCTCGGCATTGGCGTGGTAGTAACCGCCGATGTCCACTGGCTTGCCCTGAACGGCGTTGAGCTCGGCAACGATGGTCGCTTCGTTCTCGGTCAGGGTTTTGGCCAGTTCGCCGAACTGCGCTTGCAGTGCAGCGTCTTCGGTCTGGGCGGCCAGGGCTTGAGCCCAGTACAGCGCCAGGTAGAAGTGGCTGCCGCGGTTGTCGATGTTGCCGACTTTGCGCGATGGCGACTTGTTGTTGTCCAGGAACTGGCCAGTGGCCTGATCCAGGGTCTTGGCCAGCACCAGTGCTTTAGGGTTGTTGTAGGTAACACCCAAGTGCTCAAGGGAAGCGGCCAGGGCCAGGAACTCGCCCAGGGAATCCCAGCGCAGGAAGTTCTCTTCCAGCAGTTGCTGAACGTGCTTCGGTGCCGAACCACCAGCGCCGGTTTCGAACAGGCCACCGCCGTTCATCAGCGGAACGATCGACAGCATCTTGGCGCTGGTGCCCAGCTCCATGATCGGGAACAGGTCGGTCAGGTAGTCGCGCAATACGTTGCCGGTCACCGAAATGGTGTCCTTGCCTTCGCGGGTGCGGTCCAGGGTGAGCTTCATCGCGTCGACAGGCGACATGATGCGGATGTCCAGGCCGGAGGTATCGTGATCCTTCAGGTATGCCTGAACTTTCTCGATCACTACGCCATCGTGGGCGCGCATTGGGTCCAGCCAGAAAATGGCTGGAGTTGCGCTTGCACGGGCACGGTTGACGGCCAGTTTGACCCAGTCCTGGATCGGCGCGTCTTTGGTCTGGCACATGCGGAAGATGTCGCCGGCTTCAACCGACTGTTCCAGCAGAGTGCGGCCAGCGCCGTCGGAAACCCGAACCACGCCGTTTGCCTTGATCTGGAAGGTCTTGTCGTGCGAGCCGTACTCTTCGGCTTTCTTCGCCATCAGGCCAACGTTTGGCACGCTGCCCATGGTGGTTGGATCGAAAGCGCCGTGCAGCTTGCAGTCTTCGATCACCGCCTGGTAGATGGTGGCGTAGCAGCGATCCGGGATCACAGCCTTGGTGTCGTGCAGCTGGCCGTCAGTGCCCCACATTTTGCCGGAGTCACGGATCATCGCCGGCATCGAGGCGTCGACGATGACGTCGCTCGGCACGTGCAGGTTGGTGATGCCTTTGTCGGAGTTGACCATGGCCAGCGATGGGCGAACGGCGTAGACCGCCTGGATGTCCGCTTCGATCTGCGCTTGCTGATCGCTAGGCAGGGCTTTGATGCGAGCGTACAGGTCGCCGATGCCGTTGTTCAGGTTGAAGCCGATCTGTGCCAGCACGTCAGCGTGCTTGGTCAGTGCGTCTTTATAGAACTCGGCAACGATCTGGCCGAACATGATCGGGTCGGAGACCTTCATCATGGTGGCTTTCAGGTGAACCGACAGCAGCACGCCTTTGGCTTTGGCGTCTTCGATCTCGGCCGCGATGAAGCTGCGCAGCGCTTTTTTGCTCAGAACGGCGCAATCGAGGATCTCACCGGCTTGCACGGTGGTTTTTTCTTTCAGGACGGTGGTGGTGCCGTCTTGAGCGATCAGTTCGATTTTGACGGCGTCAGCGGCGTCGATCAGGGCGGCTTTTTCGCTGCCGTAGAAATCGCCGGTGCTCATGTGAGCGACGTGGGACTTGGAGTCTTTGGCCCATGCGCCCATTTTGTGCGGGTGCTTGCGCGCGTAGTTCTTGACCGACAGCGGTGCGCGACGATCAGAGTTACCTTCGCGCAGAACCGGGTTCACGGCGCTGCCCTTGATCTTGTCGTAACGCGACTTGGCGAGCTTGTCGGCATCGCTGGTCACGGTTTCCGGGTAGTCCGGCAGTGCGAAGCCTTGGGCTTGCAGCTCTTTGATCGCGGCCTGCAGTTGTGGAACCGAAGCGCTGATGTTCGGCAGCTTGATGATGTTGGCTTCAGGCGTAACGGCCAGGTCGCCCAGTTCGGCGAGGTGGTCGGCTACGGCTTTGTCACCCAATTGCTCGGGGAAGCTGGCCAGAATGCGCCCTGCAAGAGAGATATCGCGGGTTTCAACGGCGATATCAGCCGAGGCGGTGAAAGCCTCTACGATAGGCAACAGTGAATAGGTGGCGAGGGCTGGGGCTTCGTCGGTGAAGGTATAGATGATCTTCGAGCGGGTGGGCATATTCGGATTAACTCTCTCTTCTTTGCTAAAGCGTGCGCAGAAACTCGAGGGGCGCCGGGTAAGCGCGTTCGTTCAAAGTCATCCATGAGCCGAATGTCGAGGTTTCTTCGCGGTGATGTTGGGTGCATCAGTCGAGCGTCAAGCGGGTGGACTGCGGTAGCAATCCGGCTTATTCGGGCCCAACGTCTTGTGATAGAGCGGTCGGCCGTCGTGACTCTGTGGTCAGCGGCGGCATTATACATAGGTAGCTGGCAATCTGCCGATGGTTCATATGCAACGTTTTTCGTCCATTGGTCTAAAGGTCGCAGGCCGGTGTGGGGCGTAGAGTCGTTCGCCGTGCTTGAGTTTGGCGCTTTTCCCTTTGCTTTCAGGCTTGTACGTCGCGAACTGCGCAGCTTTGCGGCAGATGGTCAGAACATAGGGTTTGCGCGCCGATTTAACTGGGGTACGCTCGAACGCAGCCAGATGTTCAATCCAAACAATGGAGTACAGCATGGGATACAAGAAGATTCAGGTTCCAGCCGTCGGCGACAAAATCACCGTCAACGCGGACCATTCTCTCAATGTTCCTAACAACCCGATCATCCCCTTCATTGAAGGCGATGGTATTGGCGTTGATATCAGCCCGGTCATGATCAAGGTTGTCGATGCTGCTGTTAAGAAGGCTTACGGCGGCGAGCGCAAAATTTCCTGGATGGAAGTCTACGCCGGGGAGAAAGCGACTCAGGTTTACGATCAGGACACCTGGCTGCCTCAGGAAACCCTGGACGCGGTCAAGGATTACGTGGTTTCCATCAAGGGCCCTCTGACCACGCCGGTCGGCGGTGGCATCCGTTCGCTGAACGTGGCCCTGCGTCAGCAACTCGACCTGTATGTGTGCCTGCGCCCGGTGCGCTGGTTCGAAGGCGTACCTAGCCCGGTCAAGAAGCCAGGCGATGTCGACATGACCATCTTCCGTGAAAACTCGGAAGACATTTATGCCGGTATCGAATGGAAAGCCGGTTCGCCGGAAGCGACCAAGGTCATCAAGTTCCTTAAAGAAGAAATGGGCGTCACCAAGATCCGTTTCGACGAAAACTGCGGTATCGGCGTCAAGCCGGTTTCCCTGGAAGGCACCAAGCGTCTGGCGCGCAAGGCTCTGCAGTATGTGGTCGACAACGACCGCGACTCGCTGACCATCGTGCACAAAGGCAACATCATGAAGTTCACCGAAGGTGCCTTCAAGGAATGGGCCTACGAAGTGGCTGCTGAAGAATTCGGCGCGACCCTGCTCGACGGCGGTCCGTGGATGCAGTTCAAGAACCCGAAAACCGGCAAGAACGTCATCGTCAAGGACGCCATCGCCGACGCCATGCTCCAGCAGATCCTGCTGCGCCCGGCCGAGTACGATGTGATTGCGACCCTGAACCTCAATGGCGACTACCTCTCCGATGCCCTGGCGGCCGAAGTGGGTGGTATCGGTATCGCGCCGGGTGCCAACCTGTCCGACACCGTGGCCATGTTCGAAGCGACCCACGGGACTGCGCCGAAATACGCCGGCAAGGACCAGGTCAACCCGGGTTCGTTGATCCTGTCCGCCGAAATGATGCTGCGTCACATGGGCTGGACCGAAGCGGCCGACCTGATCATCAAAGGCACCAACGGCGCGATCTCCGCGAAAACCGTGACCTATGACTTCGAACGTCTGATGGAGGGCGCGAAACTGCTGTCCTCTTCCGCGTTTGGTGATGCGCTGATCTCGCACATGTAAACCAGCTGATAAAAAAACCGCCTTCGGGCGGTTTTTTTATGACTGGATGACGAGCTGCGTCAGCTCGACACTGTTTCTTGCCGGGTGGCAGTGGCGCTCTGTTCGTTCGGGGAGGTGGCAGATGCGATCTTTACTGCATGCAGCCCTTTGGGGCCCTGGATGATCTCAAAGCTAACAATTTGCCCAGCCTTGAGGGTTTTGTATCCATCCATTTCAATAGCCGAATAGTGGGCAAAGAAATCGATATCCTTGCCATCCTCGTCACGACCTTCTCTGGCGTCGGTGTTAATGAAACCGAACCCCTTGGCATTGTTGAACCATTTCACCTTACCGACAGCCATACCCATATCCCTCTGCAACAGACTCCATCACTGGAGTATCATCCAGTTAATCCGCAGTCTAATCTGCAAATAAGATTGACTCCGCGGACCTTTTTTACCCACTGTGGGCTCTATTGGTTGTAACACCGATTTTCCGATAGTCAAGGTGACCGGGCAGTCGGAGTTGAAAACGTTCATAACCGCCCCCACCACTGTATTTGCACAACTGACGAACCTTTCTTTCCATGCATGCAATCAGCCAGATTCGACTAACATTCAATCAGGATCGCCCTGATTTACACGACGACGATTCCGCAGGCATTGCTGTTCAGGAGGCTAAGCCTGCTTTACAGGCGCCACCGATGTACAAGGTGGTTTTGTTCAACGATGACTACACACCGATGGATTTCGTCGTCGAAGTGCTCGAGGTGTTTTTTAACCTGAATCGCGAGCTGGCGACCAAGGTCATGCTGGCCGTCCACACAGAAGGACGGGCAGTATGTGGAGTGTTTACCCGCGACATCGCCGAGACCAAGGCCATGCAGGTCAACCAGTACGCCAGGGAAAGCCAGCATCCGCTACTCTGTGAAATCGAGAAGGACGGTTAATCGCCGACCACTTGGGTATGAGGTGAAGCTATGTTAAACCGCGAGCTCGAAGTCACCCTCAATCTTGCCTTCAAGGAGGCTCGTTCGAAGCGTCATGAATTCATGACCGTCGAGCACCTTCTGCTGGCCCTATTGGATAATGAGGCTGCCGCCACCGTTTTGCGTGCCTGCGGCGCAAACCTCGACAAACTCAAGCATGACCTGCAGGAGTTCATCGACTCCACCACGCCATTGATCCCTCTTCATGACGAGGATCGTGAAACCCAGCCAACCCTGGGCTTCCAGCGTGTACTGCAACGTGCTGTCTTTCACGTACAGAGCTCGGGCAAACGCGAAGTGACTGGCGCTAACGTGCTGGTCGCAATCTTCAGTGAGCAAGAGAGTCAGGCAGTGTTTCTGCTGAAACAGCAGAGCGTTGCGCGCATCGATGTCGTCAACTACATCGCCCATGGCATTTCCAAAGTGCCGGGGCATGGCGATCACTCTGAAGGTGAACAAGATATGCAGGACGACGAGGGCGGTGAGTCTTCCTCTTCAGGCAATCCTCTGGATGCTTATGCCAGCAACCTCAACGAACTCGCGCGCCAGGGTCGTATCGATCCGTTGGTAGGCCGTGAGCTGGAAGTCGAGCGCGTCGCGCAGATCCTCGCGCGTCGTCGCAAAAACAATCCGCTGCTGGTGGGCGAGGCGGGCGTGGGTAAAACCGCGATTGCCGAAGGCCTGGCCAAGCGCATTGTCGACAACCAGGTGCCGGATCTGCTGGCCAACAGCGTGGTGTATTCCCTCGATCTGGGGGCTTTGCTGGCCGGGACCAAATACCGCGGCGATTTCGAGAAGCGCTTCAAGGCGCTGCTCAATGAGCTGAAAAAACGTCCGCAGGCGATCCTGTTCATCGACGAGATCCACACCATCATTGGTGCGGGCGCTGCGTCCGGTGGCGTCATGGATGCTTCGAACCTGCTCAAGCCATTGTTGTCTTCGGGCGACATTCGCTGCATCGGTTCGACCACGTTCCAGGAGTTCCGCGGGATCTTCGAGAAGGACCGTGCTCTGGCTCGGCGCTTCCAGAAGGTCGATGTGTCGGAACCTTCGGTGGAAGACACCATTGGCATCCTGCGTGGCCTGAAAGGGCGTTTCGAAGCGCACCACAACATCGAATACAGCGATGAAGCCCTGCGTGCCGCTGCTGAACTGGCCTCGCGCTACATCAATGACCGGCACATGCCGGACAAGGCCATCGACGTTATCGACGAGGCGGGCGCCTATCAGCGTCTGCAACCGATCGAGAAGCGGGTGAAGCGCATCGAAGTGGCTCAGGTCGAGGACATCGTCGCGAAAATCGCGCGAATTCCGCCTAAGCACGTCACCAGTTCCGACAAAGAGCTGCTACGTAACCTTGAGCGTGACCTGAAACTCACGGTATTTGGCCAGGATGCGGCGATCGACTCGCTGTCGACCGCGATCAAACTGTCCCGTGCCGGCCTCAAGTCGCCTGACAAGCCCGTCGGTTCGTTCCTGTTCGCAGGGCCGACCGGTGTTGGTAAAACCGAGGCCGCGCGGCAACTGGCCAAGGCGTTGGGGGTCGAGCTGGTTCGCTTCGACATGTCCGAGTACATGGAGCGCCACACCGTATCGCGTCTGATCGGTGCGCCTCCAGGCTATGTCGGGTTCGATCAGGGCGGTCTGCTGACCGAAGCCATCACCAAGCAGCCTCATTGCGTGCTGCTGCTCGATGAAATCGAGAAGGCGCATCCCGAAGTCTTCAACCTGCTGTTGCAGGTTATGGACCACGGTACGCTGACCGATAACAACGGGCGCAAGGCGGACTTCCGTAACGTAATCGTCATCATGACGACCAACGCCGGTGCCGAGACTGCAGCGCGTGCTTCGATCGGTTTCACCTATCAGGACCACTCGTCCGATGCGATGGAAGTGATCAAGAAGAGCTTCACGCCGGAATTCCGCAACCGTCTGGACACCATTATCCAGTTTGGTCGCCTCAGTCATGAGGTCATCAAAAGCGTGGTGGACAAGTTCCTCACCGAACTTCAGGCGCAGCTGGAAGACAAGCGTGTGCTGCTGGAAGTCACCGACGCTGCTCGCAGCTGGCTGGCGGCCGGTGGTTACGACTCGGCAATGGGCGCTCGTCCAATGGCGCGTTTGATCCAGGACAAGATCAAGCGTCCACTGGCCGAAGAGATCCTCTTTGGCGAACTGGCCGAACATGGCGGTGTGGTACACATCGACATCAAGGACGGCGAGCTGACCTTCGAGTTCGAGACCACGGCTGAAATGGCCTGACGTTAAACCGCAACAAAGTAAAAAGGCGCCGATTGGCGCCTTTTTGCTGTCTGGTCGATTTCAAGCGATAAACACAAAACCCTGTGGGAGCAGGCTTGCCCGCGAAGGCGGCACATTCAGCATCCAGGCAAGCAGACCCACCGCTATCGCGGGCAAGCCCGCTCCCACAGGATCTGTGCAACGGCTCGAAATGTGGCAGCTAATTTCCACACAAACAAAAACGCCCGGCATAGCCGGGCGTTTTGTATTGACTTGATTAGCGAGCGCGGTAGGTGATGCGCCCTTTGCTCAAGTCATAGGGCGTCAGCTCGACGCGCACTTTGTCGCCGGTAAGAATACGGATGTAGTTCTTGCGCATCTTGCCGGAGATATGCGCGGTTACGACGTGCCCATTTTCCAACTCCACACGAAACATGGTGTTGGGCAGGGTGTCGACGACAGTGCCTTCCATTTCGAAGCTGTCTTCTTTCGACATGCAGTAAAGCCCTCGGTGTCCAATGAATGGCCCGGTGCAACTGCGCCAGGCAAAAGCGGCGTGCATTGTGCCCGAAAAATGGGGTTTAAGCCAAGGGGTTCTAGCTCAGGATGACCCAACGCTGATTAATCAGCAGTTCGATAGGGCGATATTGGGTCTTGTAGCTCATTTTTTTGCAGTTTTTGATCCAGTAGCCGAGATAGACCGCTTCCAGGCCCAGGCGCCGGGCTTCGGCGATCTGCCAGAGAATCGCGTAACGCCCCAGGCTGCGACGCTCCTCGCCGGGCTCGTAGAAGGTGTAGACCGCCGATAAACCGTTGGGCAGCAAGTCGGTAACGGCCACTGCCAGCAGTCGGCCTTCGAGACGAAACTCGTAGAAGCGGGAGAACGGCAGGTCACGCACCAGGAAGGTCGAAAACTGGTCGCGGCTTGGCGGATACATATCGCCATCGGCGTGACGTTGTTCGATGTAGCGCTGATAGAGGCCGAAGTACTCTTCGCTGAACTTTGGCCTGGCCGGACGCACCTGCAAGTCGGCATTGCGTTTGACGATGCGTTTCTGCTGACGGTTGGGGGTAAATTGCCCCACAGGAATGCGCGCCGGTACGCACGCATTGCAATGCTGGCAATGGGGCCGGTAGAGATGATCGCCACTGCGACGAAAACCCATTTCCGACAGGTCTGCATAGACATGCACATCCATGGGCTGACTAGGGTCGAGGAACAGCGTGGTGGCCTGCTCCTCGGGCAGATAACTGCAAGAGTGGGGCTGAGTGGCATAGAACTTCAAACGCGCCAACTCGGTCATGATCAACCCTCGGGATAAGCTTTTTGATTAGGGGG
Organism: Pseudomonas sp. TH37; assembly: GCF_016650735.1. NCBI lineage: Bacteria > Pseudomonadati > Pseudomonadota > Gammaproteobacteria > Pseudomonadales > Pseudomonadaceae > Pseudomonas > Pseudomonas sp. TH37. Next base: position 401,099 of record NZ_JAEKFD010000004.1, on the reverse strand, counting down.
CGTTCTCAATTCGTTTCCCCGCATTAAGTGTAAGCCACGCGCGCAAAAGTCGCTCAGCAAACCCAAGTGGCACGGCTGGGGTGATCCAGGTGCCGCGCAAGGTAGCCGGCAAATTCACGGCGGGGAATCGCTCGAGCACCCAAACTGTGCAGATGATCGGTAGGCATCTGGCAGTCGATCAGCACAAAGCCTGAGTCTTTCAGGTGTCGCACCAGGGTGGCGAAGCCATATTTGGAGGCGTTGTCGGCGCGGCTGAACATCGACTCGCCGAAAAACAACTGCCCCATAGCCAGGCCGTAGAGCCCGCCGACCAGCACGCCATCGTCCCAGACCTCCACCGAGTGGGCGTAACCACGCCTGTGCAGTTCGACATAGGCGTCCTGCATCGCTTGGGTGATCCAGGTGCCGTCAGCGTACTCGCGCGGCGCGGCGCAGGCGCGGATGACCGCGGCAAAATCCCGATCGAAGGTCACTTGATAGCGCTGTTGGCGCAGCAGTTTGTTCAAGCTGCGGGAGACATGCAGTTCGTCGGGAAACAGTACCGTGCGCGGATCCGGCGACCACCAGAGAATCGGCTGGCCCTCCGAAAACCACGGAAAGCAGCCGTGACGATAGGCCTGGATCAGGCGATCGGCGGACAAATCGCCACCCGCGGCCAGCAGCCCGTTGGGGTCGCGCATGGCTTTTTCCAGCGGCGGGAAGGTCAGGGTGTTGCGTTGTAACCAAGTCAGCATGGCATCCGGGCTTGCAGAAGGGGAGGGCGGTAGCGGGCCGTTGAACCCGCCTTGTAGGAGGTTAACCGTCAAACGGTGGGGATGTCATCGAGATACTTCTCGGCATCCAGCGCGGCCATGCAGCCGGCCCCGGCGGACGTCACCGCCTGGCGGTAAATATGATCGGCCACATCACCGGCGGCGAACACGCCTTCGATGTCGGTGGCGGTGGCATCACCTTCGCTACCGCCCTTGACCAGCAGGTAGCCGTCACGCATTTTCAGCTGGCCCTGAAACAGATCGGTGTTGGGTTTGTGGCCGATGGCGATGAATACGCCGGCCAGCGGCAATTCATTGGTTTCGCCCGTATGGCTGTGCCGCAGGCGGGCACCGGTCACACCGCTGGCGTCGCCCAGCACTTCGTCCAGATTCTGGTTCCAGTGCAGGCGGATATTGCCGTTGGCGGCTTTTTCGAAGAGTTTGTCCTGGAGGATCTTCTCCGAGCGCAGTTTGTCGCGACGGTGAATCAGGTGGACTTCCTTGGCGATGTTCGACAGGTACAGTGCTTCTTCAACGGCCGTGTTACCTCCGCCGACCACCGCGACCACCTGGTTGCGGTAAAAGAAGCCATCGCAAGTGGCACAGGCCGAAACCCCTTTGCCGGCGAAGGCTTCTTCCGATGGCAGCCCCAGGTATTGGGCCGAAGCGCCGGTGGCGATAATCAGCGCATCGCAGGTGTAGGTGCCGCTGTCGCCGATGAGCTCGAACGGGTGCTGTTGCAACTTGGCCGTATGGATGTGGTCGTAAACGATCTCTGTGTCGAAGCGTTCGGCGTGTTTTTGCATGCGTTCCATCAGTACCGGGCCGGTCAGGCCTTCGACGTCGCCGGGCCAGTTGTCGACTTCGACGGTGGTGGTCAGCTGGCCACCTGCCTGTATGCCGGTGATGACCACGGGTTTGAGGTTGGCGCGAGCGGCATAAACGGCTGCGCTGTAACCGGCAGGGCCGGAACCCAGAATGATCAGGCGGGAATGCTTCGCTTCAGTCATAAAAACACCTCATAAGCCTTTGTCACAAAAGAGAATGCATGCTCAAATTGGACCGCGCGTACTGTGCTGTTGGCTATGCTGCACCCAAGGGTCTCAAGCATGGCATCGGGTGAACAAACCCGTACAATGCTCGCTTGTAACAGTGTTTGTATCAAAAAAGCGGTGCGTGCCGTATTTCGAAAAACCGGGGCGCAGTGTTAAAAGTAGTCCCAGTTGCGCCTGTTAACTTTTTTACCTGCCTGGATTGGGCAGTTTTTATAGTCATTCAACAGATGGACGCGCCATGGGCGCAGGAAAAGAAGCGTTTTGAAGAAATCCACCGCAGCACCTAAAACAGTCGTCCCGCTCTGGCGCCAGCAATTGCACTACCGGCTCAAGGAAGGTGCATTGATCGCCATCGGCGCCTTGTGCCTGTTCCTGATGATGGCTTTGTTGACCTACGGCAAAGACGATCCTGGCTGGAGCCATAACAGCAAGATCGACGATGTGCAGAACTTCGGCGGGCCTGCCGGCTCTTACAGCGCCGACATCCTGTTCATGGTCCTGGGTTACTTCGCCTACATTTTCCCGTTGCTGCTGGCGATCAAGGCGTATCAGATCTTCCGCCAGCGCCACGAGCCGTGGCAGTGGAGCGGCTGGTTGTTCTCCTGGCGCCTGATCGGCCTGGTATTTCTGGTCCTGTCGGGTGCAGCGCTGGCCCACATCCATTTCCATGCGGCGACCGGTCTGCCGGCTGGCGCGGGCGGCGCTTTGGGCGAAAGCCTCGGCGATCTGGCCCGGAACGCGCTGAACATCCAGGGCAGCACGTTGTTGTTCATCGCGCTGTTCCTGTTCGGCCTGACAGTGTTCACCGACCTGTCGTGGTTCAAGGTGATGGACGTCACCGGCAAGATCACCCTTGATCTGTTCGAACTGTTCCAGGGCGCGGCCAATCGCTGGTGGGCGGCCCGTATGGAGCGCAAGCAACTGGTCGCCCAACTGCGTGAAGTCGACGATCGCGTGCATGACGTGGTCGCGCCGACCGTCACCGACAAACGCGAGCAGGCCAAGGTCAAGGAGCGCCTGATCGAGCGCGAGCAGGCCCTGAGCAAGCACATGTCCGAGCGCGAGAAACAGGTACCGCCGGTGATTGCCCCGGCTCCGCCCAAACCTGCCGCGCCCAGCAAGCGTGTGGAAAAAGAGAAACAGGCGCCGTTGTTCGTCGACAGCGCCGTGGAAGGCACCTTGCCGCCGATCTCGATTCTCGACCCTGCGGAAAAGAAACAACTCAATTATTCGCCTGAATCCCTGGCGGCCGTCGGCCACTTGCTGGAAATCAAGCTTAAGGAATTCGGCGTCGAAGTCTCGGTGGATTCGATTCACCCGGGCCCGGTAATTACCCGTTACGAAATCCAGCCTGCAGCCGGCGTCAAAGTCAGCCGCATCTCCAACCTGGCGAAAGACCTGGCCCGTTCCCTGGCCGTGACCAGTGTGCGTGTCGTGGAAGTGATTCCGGGCAAGACCACGGTTGGTATCGAGATCCCTAACGAAGACCGGCAGATCGTGCGGTTCTCCGAGGTCTTGTCGACCCCCGAGTACGATAACTTCAAGTCCCCGGTCACCTTGGCCCTGGGTCATGATATCGGCGGCAAGCCGGTCATCACCGACCTGGCGAAAATGCCGCACTTGCTGGTGGCCGGTACGACCGGTTCCGGTAAGTCGGTGGGTGTGAACGCGATGATCCTGTCGATTCTGTTCAAGTCTGGCCCGGAAGACGCCAAACTGATCATGATCGACCCGAAAATGCTTGAACTGTCGATCTACGAAGGCATTCCGCACCTGCTGTGCCCGGTGGTCACTGACATGAAGGACGCCGCCAACGCCTTGCGCTGGAGCGTCGCCGAGATGGAACGGCGCTACAAGCTGATGGCGAAGATGGGCGTGCGTAACCTGTCGGGCTTCAACGCCAAGGTCAAGGAAGCCCAGGACGCCGGCGAGCCGTTGAGCGATCCGCTGTACAAGCGCGAAAGCATCCACGACGAAGCGCCACTGCTGCAAAAACTGCCGACCATTGTCGTGGTCGTCGACGAATTCGCCGACATGATGATGATCGTCGGCAAGAAGGTTGAGGAACTGATCGCCCGTATCGCCCAGAAGGCTCGTGCGGCGGGCATCCACTTGATCCTAGCGACCCAGCGTCCGTCGGTGGACGTGATCACCGGTCTGATCAAGGCGAACATTCCGACCCGTATGGCGTTCCAGGTATCGAGCAAGATCGATTCGCGGACCATCATCGATCAGGGCGGCGCCGAACAACTGCTGGGCCACGGTGATATGTTGTACATGCCGCCGGGCACCAGTCTGCCGATTCGTGTTCACGGCGCGTTCGTGTCCGATGACGAGGTTCACCGGGTGGTTGAAGCCTGGAAACTGCGCGGCGCGCCGGAATACAACGATGACATCCTTGCCGGTGTCGAAGAGCCCGGTAGCGGCTTTGAAAACGGCGGCGGTGGCGGTGACGATGATGCCGAAACCGATGCGCTCTACGACGAAGCGGTGCAGTTCGTACTGGAAAGCCGTCGCGCGTCCATCTCCGCGGTTCAGCGCAAGCTGAAAATCGGCTACAACCGCGCGGCGCGCATGATCGAAGCCATGGAGATGGCTGGGGTCGTGACGTCCATGAACACCAACGGTTCGCGTGAAGTCCTGGCCCCTGGACCGGTGCGCGACTGATCCGGTTTTGAAAGGGGCGGTGTCTTGAGATGCCGCCCGCACTCCCACGAATGTTTATGAGGACTCCCATGCGTCTTATCCGCATGCTGTTGCTGCCGGTACTGGCTTTGACCACGCTCTCGGCCCACTCCGATGACAAGGACGTGGCGCGCCTGACTCAACTGCTGGAAAAATCCCAGACCCTGACCGCGCGTTTCTCCCAGCTGACCCTCGACGGCAGTGGCACCCAGTTGCAGGAAACCGCCGGTCAAATGTCCTTGCAGCGCCCGGGCCTGTTCTACTGGCACACCGATGCGCCGCAAGAGCAGCTGATGGTGTCCGATGGCAAGAAGGTTTCCCTGTGGGACCCGGATCTGGAGCAGGTGACCATCAAGACCCTCGACCAGCGCCTGACCCAGACTCCTGCGCTGCTGTTGTCCGGTGACGTGTCCAAGATCAGCCAGAGCTTCGACATCAGCGCCAAGGAAGCCGGCGGCGTGATCGACTTCACTCTGAAGCCGAAAACCAAAGACACCCTGTTCGACAGCCTGCGTCTGTCGTTCCGCAACGGACTGGTCAATGACATGCAGCTGATTGACAGCGTCGGTCAGCGCACCAATATCCTGTTTACTGGCGTGAAGGCCAATGAGCCGATTCCTGCGTCCAAGTTCAAGTTCGACATCCCCAAGGGTGCCGATGTGATCCAGGAATAAAGAGCAGAACATAGAACCTGTGGGAGCGGGCTTGCCCGCGATGGCGGCATTGCATTCAATATCAATGTTGACTGACCCGACGCCATCGCGGGCAAGCCCGCTCCCACAGGAACTACGCTGTTCAATTCAGGACCCAGTGAGGTTTCATAAGTAGTGATGGACCTGTTTCGCAGCGCCCCGATTGCTCAGCCCTTGGCCGCCCGTTTGCGTGCGGCCAATCTGGACGAGTACGTCGGTCAGGAACACGTGCTCGCTCGCGGCAAGCCTTTGCGCGAAGCGCTGGAGCAGGGTGCCCTGCATTCGATGATTTTCTGGGGGCCGCCGGGGGTGGGTAAAACCACGTTGGCGCGGCTGCTCGCGGAAGTCTCTGATGCGCACTTCGAAACGGTTTCGGCGGTACTGGCCGGTGTAAAGGAAATCCGCCAGGCGGTGGAAGTCGCCAAGCAACAGGCCGGGCAGTACGGTAAACGCACCATCCTGTTCGTCGATGAAGTGCATCGCTTCAACAAGTCCCAGCAGGATGCGTTCCTGCCGTACGTTGAAGACGGCACGCTGATTTTCATCGGCGCGACCACCGAAAACCCCTCGTTCGAACTCAATAACGCACTCCTGTCCCGGGCGCGCGTCTATGTGCTCAAAAGCCTCGACGAAGCAGCCCTGCGCAAGCTGGTGCATCGCGCGCTGACTGAAGAGCGTGGATTGGGCAAGCGGCAACTGACCCTCAGCGATGAGGGTTTCCAGATGCTGTTGTCCGCCGCCGATGGCGATGGCCGGCGTCTGCTCAATCTGCTGGAAAATGCCTCGGACCTGGCCGAAGACAACAGCGAAATCGGCGTCGATCTGCTGCAAAGTCTGCTCGGGGATACCCGTCGACGCTTCGACAAGGGCGGCGAAGCCTTCTACGACCAGATCTCCGCGCTGCATAAATCGGTGCGCGGCTCCAATCCCGATGGCGCGCTGTATTGGTTTGCGCGGATGATCGACGGCGGTTGCGACCCGCTGTACCTGGCCCGGCGCGTGGTGCGCATGGCCAGCGAAGACATCGGCAACGCCGACCCTCGCGCTCTCAGCCTGTGCCTGGCGGCGTGGGAAGTGCAGGAGCGCCTCGGCAGCCCCGAAGGTGAATTGGCGGTGGCCCAGGCAATTACCTATCTGGCCTGCGCGCCGAAAAGCAATGCGGTGTACATGGGCTTCAAAGCCGCGATGCGCAGCGCCACCGAACACGGTTCGCTCGAAGTGCCGCTGCACTTGCGCAACGCGCCGACGAAGTTGATGAAGCAATTGGGCTATGGTGACGAGTACCGTTATGCCCACGATGAACCAGATGCCTATGCTGCGGGCGAAGACTACTTCCCGGACGAGCTCGAACCGCAACGGTTTTATCAACCAGTGCCCCGTGGCCTGGAGCTGAAGATCGGCGAAAAGCTTAACCACCTCGCGCAGCTTGATCGTCTAAGCCCACGGCAGCGGAGAAAATAGTGATTCCATTGATCGTTGCCGTTTCTGTCGGCGGTGTCGCCGGTACGTTATTGCGCTTCGCCACCGGTAACTGGATCAACGCGAATTGGCCGCGGCACTTCTATACCGCGACGCTGGCCGTTAATATCGTGGGCTGTTTGCTGATCGGCGTTCTATACGGTCTGTTTTTGACACGCCCGGAAGTACCGATAGAGGTGCGCGCCGGGTTGATGATCGGCTTCCTCGGGGGGCTGACGACTTTTTCATCCTTTTCACTGGATACGGTGCGCCTGCTGGAAACCGGGCAAGTGCCGCTGGCCCTGGGCTATGCGGCCATCAGCGTATTCGGCGGGCTGCTCGCCACCTGGGCTGGCCTGTCCTTGACCAAACTTTGATAACGAGAAACCGACATGCTCGATTCCAAACTGTTACGTAGCAACCTTCAGGACGTAGCGGACCGCCTGGCATCCCGTGGCTACACGCTGGATGTTGCGCGCATCGAAGCGCTGGAAGAACAGCGCAAGACCGTCCAGACCCGTACCGAGGCACTGCAGGCTGAACGTAACGCGCGCTCCAAGTCCATCGGTCAGGCCAAGCAGCGCGGCGAAGACATCGCGCCGTTGATGGCGGACGTCGAGCGCATGGCGGGTGAGTTGAGCGCCGGTAAAGTCGAGCTGGACGCGATCCAGACCGAGCTGGATTCGATCCTGCTGGGCATTCCAAACCTGCCGCACGAATCGGTGCCGGTCGGCGATGACGAAGAAGGCAACGTTGAAGTGCGCCGCTGGGGCACGCCTAAAGCCTTCGATTTCCCGGTTCAGGACCACGTGGCCCTGGGCGAGAAGTTCGGCTGGCTGGACTTCGAAACCGCCGCCAAGTTGTCCGGCGCCCGTTTCGCCCTGCTGCGCGGCCCGATCGCCCGTCTGCACCGTGCGCTGGCACAGTTCATGATCAACCTGCACATCAACGAACACGGTTACGAAGAGGCTTACACCCCGTACCTGGTGCAGGCGCCTGCGTTGCAGGGCACCGGTCAGTTGCCGAAGTTCGAAGAAGACCTGTTCAAGATCAGCCGCGAAGGCGAAGCCGATCTGTACCTGATCCCGACCGCTGAAGTGTCGCTGACCAACATCGTTGCTGGCGAGATCGTCGATTCGAAATTGCTGCCGATCAAGTTCGTGGCGCACACGCCGTGCTTCCGCAGCGAGGCCGGTGCATCGGGTCGCGACACTCGCGGCATGATCCGTCAGCACCAGTTCGACAAGGTCGAGATGGTCCAGATCGTTGAGCCATCGACCTCGATGGAAGCGCTGGAAGGCCTGACTGCCAACGCCGAAAAAGTCCTGCAACTGCTGGAGTTGCCGTATCGCACCCTGGCTCTGTGCACGGGCGACATGGGCTTCAGCGCGGTCAAGACCTACGACCTGGAAGTGTGGATTCCGAGCCAGGACAAATACCGCGAAATTTCGTCGTGCTCCAACTGTGGCGACTTCCAGGCCCGCCGCATGCAAGCGCGTTTCCGCAACCCGGAAACCGGCAAGCCTGAGCTGGTTCACACCCTGAACGGTTCCGGCCTGGCGGTCGGTCGTACCCTGGTGGCGGTGCTTGAGAACTACCAGCAGGCCGACGGTTCGATCCGTGTGCCTGAAGTGCTTAAGCCGTACATGGGTGGCCTTGAGGTCATCGGCTAAATGGACTATCTGCCGCTGTTTCATAACCTTCGCGGCAGTCGTGTATTGGTCGTCGGCGGAGGGGAGATTGCCTTGCGCAAATCCCGCCTGCTGGCCGAAGCCGGTGCGCTGCTGCGGGTGGTCGCACCTGAAATCGAACCGCAACTGCGCGAGCTTGTGGTTGGCAGCGGTGGCGAGTGCCTGTTGCGTGGCTACGCCGAAACGGATCTGGACGGTTGCGGGCTGATTATCGCCGCCACCGACGACGAACCGCTGAACGCGCAAGTCTCCGCCGATGCCCATCGGCGTTGCGTGCCGGTCAACGTGGTGGACGCGCCGGCCCTGTGTAGCGTGATCTTCCCGGCGATCGTCGACCGTTCCCCATTGATCATTGCGGTGTCCAGCGGCGGCGATGCGCCGGTGCTGGCGCGGTTGATTCGCGCCAAGCTGGAAACCTGGATTCCTTCCACCTACGGTCAACTGGCCGGTCTGGCAGCGCGTTTCCGCACTCAGGTCAAAGGCCTGTTTCCGGATGTGCAGCAGCGCCGGGCGTTCTGGGAGGATGTATTCCAGGGCCCGATTGCCGACCGGCAACTGGCCGGGCAGGGCGCCGAGGCCGAGCGCTTGATGCTGGCGAAAATCAATGGCGAAGCCCCTGTCGCTACCGGCGAGGTTTATCTGGTGGGCGCCGGGCCGGGTGACCCCGACCTGTTGACCTTCCGCGCCTTGCGTCTGATGCAGCAAGCCGACGTGGTGCTGTATGACCGCCTGGTGGCGCCGGCGATTCTGGATTTGTGCCGTCGCGATGCCGAGCGGGTCTACGTTGGCAAGCGTCGCGCCGATCACGCCGTGCCTCAGGAACAGATCAACCAGCATCTGGTGGATCTGGCCAAGGCCGGCAAGCGCGTGGTGCGTTTGAAGGGCGGCGATCCGTTTATCTTCGGGCGTGGCGGTGAAGAGATCGAAGAGCTGGCGGCCCATGGCATTCCGTTTCAGGTGGTGCCGGGCATTACTGCAGCCAGCGGTTGCGCGGCGTATGCCGGGATTCCGCTGACTCACCGTGATTACGCGCAGTCGGTGCGGTTCGTCACCGGGCATCTCAAGGACGGTTCCACCGATTTGCCGTGGGCCGACCTGGTCGCGCCGGCGCAAACCCTGGTGTTTTACATGGGGTTGGTGGGCCTGCCGATCATCTGCGAGCAGTTGATCAAGCACGGTCGCGCGGCCGATACCCCGGCGGCGTTGATCCAGCAGGGCACCACGGTCAATCAGCGGGTGTTTACCGGCACCCTGGCCGACCTTCCACGGCTGGTGGCGGAGCATGAAGTGCATGCGCCGACGCTGGTCATTGTTGGGGAAGTGGTGCAACTGCGCGAGAAATTGGCGTGGTTTGAGGGGGCTCAGGCGCAGGTCTAGAGACCGAGTCGCCTCCATCGCGGGCAAGCCCGCTCCCACAGGGATTTGTGTGATGCAAAAGATTGCAGCTTCACCATATAACCTGTGGGAGCGGGCTTGCCCGCGATGAGGCCCCTTGCTTCAGATCAGAGCTCGGCCTTGCGCCAAACCCCTTTCCCATTCAACCGCGCCCGATCATGAGCCGCAGTGAAATCCTGCGCAGGCCCTTTAGGCACGATCCCGGTCGGATTGATGGTCTTGTGGCTACCGTAGTAGTGATTCTTGATGTGCTCAAAACTCACCGTCTCCGCAATCCCCGGCCACTGATAAATCTCCCGTAGCCAGTTCGACAGATTCGGATAATCGGCAATCCGTCGCAGGTTGCACTTGAAGTGCCCGAAGTACACCGCATCGAAGCGAATCATCGTAGTGAACAGCCGAATATCCGCTTCCGTCAGGTATTCACCCGTCAGGTACCGATTCGCGCCCAGCAATTGCTCCAGCCGATCCAGCTCACCAAACAGTTCGTCGAACGCTTCTTCATAAGCCTGCTGCGACGTAGCAAACCCGGCGCGATAGACGCCGTTATTCACCGCTGGATAAATCCGCTCGTTCAGCGCATCGATCTCGGCCCGCAATGGCGCCGGGTAGAAGTCCAGGTCGTTGCCGGTCAATTCATCAAAAGCGCTGTTGAACATGCGGATGATCTCCGCCGACTCATTGTTGACGATGCGATTTGTCTGTTTGTCCCAGAGCACCGGCACAGTGACGCGGCCGGTGTAGTTAGCGGTATCGGCGGTGTAGCGCTGGTGCATGAAATTGAAGTGATCAAGCTTGTCGCCGGTCGAGCCCAGGCTCTTGTCAAAGGTCCAGCCGTTTTCCAGCATCAACCAACTGACCACCGACACATCGATCAGGTTTTCCAACCCTTTGAGCTTACGCAGGATCAACGTGCGATGGGCCCACGGGCAGGCGAGGGATACGTAGAGGTGATAACGACCAGCGTCGGCGGCAAAACCACCGACACCGGTCGGGCCTGGCTTGCCGTCGGCGGTCAGCCAGTTGCGACGTTGTGCCTGTTCACGCTGGAACGTGCCGTCCTTGCTGCTTTCGTACCACTGATCCTGCCAGCGACCTTCGACTAACAAACCCATGTTCAAAACTCCTCAAGCGATAAGCGTTGGAGAGGAGTCTATGCGCATAGGTTCGAACAAAAAGCGCAAAGGTTGGGCGTTTATGATCGGTTAAATCGATCGGTCCCGGGCGTCCCAGTATTGCTGGGCGGTTTCGAACGCTTGCTCGCGGGTCTGGCCGAGGCCGCGCAACGCCAGGGCCATGGTCGAGATCAACGCCATTTGCGGGTAGCTGTCGACCACATCGCCACGCCACACGGCTTTCAAATGCTCGGGATCCAGGCTCGCCGGTTTGACGTGGCGCTGGGTCGACAGCTGTGGCCATTCTTCATCCCAGCTTTCGCCGCCGGTGGTGCCATACAGGTGGCTGTCGGCGTCTGGATTGATCTCGATTTCACCACCATCGCCCTTGATCACGATGGCGGTATCGCCCAGCAAGCCGCTGGCATCGCGATGTACGGCCTGATAGCCGGGGTGGAAAATGCTTTGCAGACCGCAGCGAGCGCCCAGTGGATTGAGAATTCGCGCCAGGGAATGGATCGGCGAGCGCAGGCCCAAGGTGTTGCGCAGGTCGATCATCCGCTGAAGTTGCGGGGCCCAGTCCACCAATGGCATGAACGCCAGGCCGCCCTGATCGAGCGCAGCGTCGACCTGCTGCCAGTTGCGGCACAGCGGAATGTTCAGCGTCTCGAGCAGTTGTTCGCTGTACAGCCGACCGGCCGTGTGCGCGCCGCCGCCATGCATGAAGATGCGCACGCCGTTCTGGGCCAGGCACTTGGCCGCCAGCAGATACCACGGCAGGTGACGCTTCTTGCCGGCATACGTCGGCCAGTCCAGATCGACCGCCAGCGCCGGTGGATTCAGGCGTTCACGCAAGGCTTCGGTGAACCCGGCCATTTCCTCGGCGCTTTCTTCCTTATGCCGCAATAGCATCAGGAACGCGCCGAGCTGGGTGTCCTCGACCTTGTCGTCGAACACCATGCCCATGGCCTCGCGGGCTTCCTCTCGGGTCAGGTCGCGGGCGCCGCGTTTGCCTTTGCCAAGGATCCGCACGAACTGGGCGAACGGGTGCTCGGCAGGCGTTTCGAGGGTCAATGCTGGAGAGTCGGTCATAAGCAATTCGTCGGTTTGGGCAGGCCCGCCAGTTTCGCGGCGAGTTTGGCAGGGGTGCCTTTGAACAGTCGGTTCAGGTGCAGGCTGTTGCCCTTGTCGGGGCCGAGTTTCAATGCGGTGTACTTGATCAGCGGGCGAGTCGCCGGGGACAGCTGGAATTCGTCGTAGAAACTGCGCAGCAGTTCGAGGATCTCCCAGTGTTCCGGACTCAACTCGATGTCTTCGGCGGCGGCGAGGGCGGCGGCGACTTCGGCAGACCAGTCGCTCAGTTCGACCAGGAAACCGTCCTTGTCCAGTTCAATGGCGCGGGCGCCGACCGTCAGGGATTTCATAGCCAACTGTTGACCTTGTCGTAGTGAATCGACAGTTCGACGAAGGCCGGGTAATCGATGGCCTTGGCCCAATCCGGGACTTCCAGAGCCCGTGCTTGAGCATCTTCGGCCAGCACGAACAGTTTCAGGCTGCGAGCATGCAGGGTGCTGAATGGTGCGGTGCCTGGCTGCAAGGCATAAGCCGCATCGCCACTCAGCAGCAACGCATCGTCCGCGCCGATCACGCGCAGGCAACTGCTCAGGCGATCGTCGCCGAAAGGGGAATGAGACAACACATGCAAAGTCGACATCAGAGGGTGATCACCTGGTCGTAACGGTCAATAAGGGCGGTGATTTCCTGGGCGTCCAGCACCTGGGCTTCTTCAAGCGACAGACCTTTAGGGGCCAGACCTCGGGCAGCAGCGCTTTCACCGCACACGAACAGGTCTTCGACACCAAACATCGGCAAGGCTTGCAGGTTGGCGCTCAGGTCTTTCTGTTGCAACGCCTTGGCGTCCTGTTTCGCGGCTAGCTGGAACACGCCGTCATCGAGGAACAGCAGGCCGATCGGCAGATCGAAGGCGCCGCCGGCCAGCACGATGTCCAACGCTTCCCGTGCATTCGGCCCGGACCACGGTGCCTGACGGCTGATAATCAGCAAGGATTTAGCCATTTCACGCGCCTCCGAAACAGATCAAGCGGTCAGCGTCCTGCACCGCGTCATGCAACTGGCCGAGGCCGGACAATTCCCATGGCGCGCCCACTGCTACCGCTTCACGCTGATAGCGCTGGGCTTCTTCCTCGTTCAACACCCCACGGCGCAGGGCGGCGGCGATGCAGACCACGCCATCGAGTTGATGCTCAGTGACAAAGTTGCGCCATTGCTTGGGTAAGTCCTGTTCATCCTGAGGCGTGACCACGCTGCCGGATGCGTTGTAGACGCCATCCTGATAGAAAAACAGCCGGACAATCTCATGCCCGCCAGCCAGCGCGGCCTGGGCGAACAGCAAGGCCCGGCGCGAGGAGGGCGCATGGGCGGCGGAAAACAGCGCAATGGCAAACTTCATGACGGACTCGATCAGCAAAACTGCGGCCATGATAAAGCTTTATCGGCGGGGCGGCGAAGGGCGTTTACTCGTAGACCGTCATCGCGGGCAAGCCCGCTCCCACAAGTTATGTAGCGAAGCTGCAATCTTTGGCATCACACAAGTCCTTATGGGAGCGTGCTTGCCCGCGATGAGGCCCGAACAGTCAATACAAGATTCAGCGCGGCATATAACCCAACTGCCAACGCCGCGGAATCTTCAACGACAGCAACCCCAGCACCCCCGCCAGCAGCCCGCTGACAAACAGGGCCTTGAGCCCAAGATGATGTTCCAGCAGCGCGCCAAGCACCGCACCGGCAAACATCCCGGCCCACGGTATCAATTGCACCCGCCAGCCATTGCGCCGCTCGCCAAGCATCCACCGCCCCAGCCCACGGCCAAACCGCGACAACGCGCCGGTGACGTAGGTCAGGCCGACCGGCAGGCCGTTCACTTCTTCCACGGCGGCATTGAGCATGCCCATGGCGATGATCGTCGCCAGCAGCGCCGGCAATTGCGTTTCGTAGGGCCAGGCTGCAGCGCCGCAGAGCAGGGTGGCGATGCACAGCAGCAACGGCAACGCCCGCCGGCCACCGAAACGGCTGACGACAATACCCAAGGCGTTGCCGGCGACAAATGTGGCCACGAGGATTACCAGGCGCAGGGTCAGCCCGAGATCGCCATCGCTGATCGCCACGGCCAGACGGGTGGTGTTGCCGCTCATGAAGGACACGAAGTCGCCGCTGGCCATGAAGCCGATGGCATCGGTCATGCCCGCGAGTACCGACAAACCGGCGACCAGCGACAGGCCGATGCGTCCGCGCCATTTATGAGTATGCAGATGCCCCGGCGTGGCCCGGGTGCCTGAAGGAGAAGGCAGCATTGAAGAGGACTTCCTTGAGCAGCGATGATTATTTGGTTAACCCATATAACTCGCAATACTCCAGCCAGTCCATGCCGGCCATCTCCGCGACTTCCTTGTGCACCTCCAGGCGTTGGGCCTGGTAATCCTCAGGCGTGGCGGCAGTCAGTTGCAGCGTCAGCTCCCAGGCAAAAAAACCGAGGCGCTCCGCCTCGGCTTCGAACGCTTCATGCAAGCGCTCGTCGCGGTACTGCGCCACTGTCACACCCTTGGCCTGGGCCAACAGTGGATTCAGGTTGTCCAGTTCGATGCGCAGCTCAGGACGCTCATCGAGAAACTTTTTCAGCGCCTGCTCGTGTTGCTGTTCGGTTGCCGCCATGGTCACTCCTTAGAAGACTGCTTTTTGCTCGCCTTGGCGGCCGCGGCCAGACACTCCAGAGCAAACTGCTCGGGGTAGGTCATCTGGATCGGCGTGGTTTCGCCTTTGACGGTTCTTTCGCCATCGAGAATGTAGCGAATCCGCTTGTCGGTGACGCCAATTCGCTTGGCGATCCAGGAAGGCGTCTGACCGATCTGGCTGATCAGCTTGTCGGCGTATTCAGCGGTCGGTTTGTAGTATTCGGCGTTGGGTGTCATGACCTTTCCAGAAAAATGCGCCCGGAAAAATGGGCGATGCGGCGTTAATGGCGCGACAGGGTGCGCGAATCGTTGCGCGGTGTCGCGGTATAAATGAAGTAAAGCAGAACGATACGCCGCGCCGCGGTGATACAGTCCGCTTTTTCTTGATGAGCGAACGCAATGCGAATTCTGATGGTGGCGCTGGCCGCAACCTTGCTGGCGGGCTGCGCCGGATCGGCGATGAATGACGCCCGCACCAAAACCCCGTACAAAACCCTGACCTCGGACAAACCGGAAAAAGTCGTCGCCCAGTGCGTGCAGTTTGCGTGGCAGGACGAAGCGGTATTTGGCGTCGATGCGGGCGCGTATTTGCAGCCGGGCAAGAAGGGTGGCTCGACGGTCTACACCCGTTCGGCCGAGTCCTTTGTGGACGTGACCACTGATGCCTCCGGTACAGCGTTGAGCTACTACGCGCAGCATGACGATTTTGTCGCCAAGCGCCGTTTGGCGGCGTTGGCGACCTGTTTGTAAGCAGGCACTTCGTGCACCGGTTGTTGGGCAGATGCGGTTCCTGTGGGAGCGAGCTTGCTCGCGATGGCGGTTTGTCATTCGACATTGATATCGACTGATCCGCCGCTATCGCGAGCAAGCTCGCTCCCACAAGGTTTTGCGTTTTAATCAGCCCAAACGCTTCTGAAAAAAGAAGCGCTTGTGGCCCGGCGGGTAGTCGGCAATGTGCCCCAACTCGCTGTAACCGTGCTTCTTGTAAAACTCCGGTGCCTGGAAGTCGAAGGTGTCCAGCCAGATCCCCACGCATTCCTTTTCCCGCGCCAGGTCTTCGGCCATCTGCATCAGCTTCGAGCCCATCCCTTGTCCCCGGGCCAGCTCCGGCACCGACAACAACTCAATGAAAAACCACTGGTAAAACACTCGGCCATAAAGCCCGCCGAGAATCTCGTCGCTGTCATTGCGTACCAGCAAAGCAATCTGCTCCGACACCGTGGCCCCGGCCTTTGAGGCGTTGTAGGCGCGCAGCGGTGTGAGGATCGCCTCGCGCTCCTCCGGAGTGGCATTTTTCGACAATTCGATTCGCAGAGTCATAGGCAACACATCCTTATGGCAGTGAACACGGAGCCTATCCCGGTTGCGGCGATTGTTCTATCCCCCCGAAGCCCAAGGAACCCCCGGGGCTCCGGGAATGTCTAGCGTGAACAGCATCGTTGTTGAAAGCAGTCATTGAGGGCAGCCCGTGAACATTTTTGAAGCCTTGCGCGAAAGCCACG
Source organism: Pseudomonas sp. TH37 (assembly GCF_016650735.1). Taxonomy (NCBI): domain Bacteria; kingdom Pseudomonadati; phylum Pseudomonadota; class Gammaproteobacteria; order Pseudomonadales; family Pseudomonadaceae; genus Pseudomonas; species Pseudomonas sp. TH37. The sequence continues at coordinate 385,005 of NZ_JAEKFD010000004.1, read as the reverse complement.
ACCGTCAGCGCCGCTATGCCGATGCACTGATTCAAACCAGTGGCGACACCCCGGAACGGGTCGAGGCTTACAAACGGCTCAAATCCGAGCTTCAGGCCCACGCAACCGCTGAAGAACGCCATTTCTACATGCCGCTGATGGAGTTCGACAACGGTGTGGATCTTAGCCGCCACGCTATCTCCGAACACCACGAAATGGACGAGATGATGGAAGCGCTGGATGCCACCGAAATGTCCAGTCCGTCCTGGTTGGCAACGGCGAAAAAACTCTCGGAGAAGGTCCATCACCACCTCAAAGAGGAGGAGCAGAAGTTCTTTCAGATGGCCGGCAAGTTACTCGACGACCAACAGAAAGAAACCCTCGCCGGGGAGTATCAGAAAGAATACAAGGCGCAACTTTCCTGAGGATGAAAGCGCCGCAATGCGGTTCACTCAAGAGAGTCTTGAGTCAGTAAGAACTTGTGGCGAGGGAGCCAACACACCTTGCCGGCAAGGTGAAATGATTTGAATCCAATGCGCTCCTTGTAGAGAATCGCCATCTTTGCCTCGAAGGGATGCGTGCGATGAAGTTCGAAGGGACTTTCCAATACATGGGCACTCACGGGATCGTCTTCAACGTCTCGCAGATCACCCTCACCGACAGCGAGCGCGGACGCCTGCGCGAGCTGCATTTTGGCGAGGCGAAAAGCGCCCACTATGAGGTCAACAGCAAGGTCGTCGAGGTGTACGACAAGATGCAGGCCAAGAGCCTGCCGTGCGTGATGATGATCGGCATCTCCAAGCCGCTGACCCGGCAACAGGGCGATGCCCTCAATGTCCAACGCACCAAGGTCGCCAACCTTGCCGCCTCCGCCTTCGGTGGCGCTGCCGGTACTGTGGGCGGTTTAGCCGGACCTGCAGGCAGTGTCGCCGCAGGTACTGTTGTAACGGCGGGTGTGCGCTCGTACGTCAATGACGCTCTGCCCACCTACCATGCTGGCGACGTAATCGTCAGCATCCAGGCGCAGGTCAATGGTGGGATTGGCCCACAGCGCTCTTCCGAATCCCTGATCATCAAGACCTGAGTGGGGCTGCACATGTCCGAAATTACCCAGACGGTCATCGTTGTGGCGCTGGCCTTTCTACTTGATCGGTTTCTTAAGCCGTACCCGCTGCGCAAGTGGCTAGGGGTGACGCTGGTGGTGGCAGGCGCAATCGGCTGCGTTGCAGTGAGCCAGACCCAGTTGCTGGGCTTTGACTTGGGATTGATGTCGGTCCTTGCCGTGCCGGTGGGCGCGGGGCTGTTCGTGACCAGGCGACGGTTCGAGCAGATTGGCTGAAGGTCAGGAAGGTGTGTTGACCGGACGGATACCTTGCTCCCGCTTGAGTGCGTAGCGCTCACAAAAATCGCAATGGTTGTCAGATTTTTGGGGCCGCTACGCAGCCCAGCGGGAGCAAGCTCCCTCGCCACAGGTTTCTCTGGCTCAAGATTCTCTTAATGAACAGCATTGCGGCAGTCGCAGGGCTTTTCTGTTTTCGCCTACCATGGACGCTTTCTGACGAACATAAGGATGGATTGTCATGTCGAACACAGCCGAGCGGGTCAACATCATCGAGTCCCGGGTGCTGTCCCACGACTGGTATCTGCTGAAAAAAATCACCTTCGATTACTTGCGCAACAACGGCGACTGGCAGCGTCAGACTCGCGAGGTCTACGACCGGGGTAATGGCGCGGCGATTCTGCTGTTCAATCGCGAGAAGAAAACCGTCGTATTGACCCGCCAGTTCAGGCTGCCGGTGTTCGTCAACGGCCATGATGGTTTGCTGATTGAAGTGGCGGCGGGGCTTCTGGAAGGCGCTGCGCCTGAAGAGCGCATTCGCGCTGAAGCCGAAGAGGAAACCGGCTATCGCGTCCACCATGTGCAGAAGGTTTTCGAGGCCTATATGAGCCCCGGTTCGGTGACTGAAAAGCTGCATTTCTTCATGGCCGAGTACGACGCCTCTTCGAAAGTCAGTGATGGCGGCGGGCTGGAGGAAGAAACCGAAGAACTGGAAGTGCTGGAGTGGAAGTTCGACGAGGCGCTGGCGGCGTTCTATCGCGGGGAGATCTGCGATGCCAAGACCATCATGCTGCTGCAGTATGCAGCGATGAAGGATGTCTTCGGAGCGGTTTGAACAGGTGCGGTGGTTTTGCAGTTCCGGCTCGCCTGACGCGAAAGAGCGTTCAGGCACAATGGTCGAGCATTTCGGCACAGTAACCAGCCTTTGCTCTCTCTAAACTCGTGCCTCACGTCAACACTCAGATGAGGTCACGATGAACATCAGAATAATCCTATCGGCATTGTCCATGGGGGTCGTCCTCACGGGACACGCTGCCGACTTCTCGCTGACGAGCCAGGATATTGCCGAGAACCGCCCGCTGACCAGTCGCGAGGTGTTCCAGGGCTTTGGTTGCGAAGGGGGGAATACTTCCCCCGAACTTTCCTGGCACAACGCCCCGGCGGGCACCAAAAGTTACGCGATCACCGTCTACGATCCTGATGCGCCGACCGGCAGCGGCTGGTGGCATTGGACGGTGGTCAACTTACCCGCTTCAACCAGCAGTTTGCCAAGAGGGGTCGGTTCGAACCTGCCTGCTGGCGCAGTACAAGGGCGAACCGATTATGGCCAACCGGGATTTGGCGGGGCTTGCCCTCCTGTAGGGGATAAGCCGCATCGCTATCAATTCACCGTATGGGCATTGAAAGTCGATAAGCTGCCACTCGACAATCAGGCCAGCGGAGCCTTGGTGGGCTATATGCTCAATGCCAACGCCTTGGCCAAAGCGACCATTACTTCAACTTACGGACGTTAAGAACGATGCGCCCTTGTTTCGGCATACAGCACCGGGAAAATATTATCGATGCGTGTGTCATACGGGCGCGACAGCCTCATACATTGCAACGGGTGCCGATATTCGCTACGGCCTTGTGTCGAGTGCGGCAGGGAGAAAAACTGCTGCAATGGGATGACCGGCAGATGCGTGCAGGGCCGCAACATCTGATTCTGATGCCGGCCGGGCGCGAGCTGGGCATCTCAAATTTTCCCGGCCTTCACGGTCACTACATCGCCGATGTGGTGACCTTTCCCGGTTCGACACTGCGTAATTTCAGCAGCCGATATGGCCAGCAGATCATGAGCCATCGCCGTGCCCCGCAGACAGATCTATGTGTCCCTCTGGACAGGTATACAACACAGGCATGGGATCAGTTATTGGCCTCCATCAATGCGAACGCGCCGGATGCATTACGCACCCACTATGGGGAAGCGGTTCTCCTCAGCTTGTGCCTCGGCGGCCAGGCCGGGCCGCTGCTGATGGACCGCAACGATCCACTGTGCGAACGGGTGCAGCAGTTGGTAATGGGCAGCCCGGAGAGAGACTGGACTGTTGCGCACGTTGCACAACACTTGAACCTTGGCGAGTCGACTTTGCGTCGCCAACTGGCCAAAGAAGGGGACAGTTTCAGGAATATTCTGGAAAGTGTTCGTCTGGCTACGGCGCTGCAATGGTTGCAAACCACTTCTCGCCCCATCGGTGAAATTGCCGGTGCCAGCGGTTATGCCTCGGCCTCACGTTTTGCAGTGCGCTTTCGTTCACACTATGGCCTGTCGCCACGGGAATTGCGGGCGGCGATTTAGGCAGTTTGTGTGAGTCCGTTAGATAAACAAATCATCCATCCTGCCAGCCCCGTGGCACTCGTACCCTTCCAGTGTCAGTAGCCGTTCCTTAGCCTCAAGCCCACCGGCAAACCCCGTCAGTTTCCCTGACGCTCCGATCACCCGATGACACGGCGCGACAATCGAAATCGGATTCTTGCCATTAGCCGCACCTACCGCCCGAACCGCACTGGGATTGCCGATTTGCCGGGCAATCTCGCTGTAGCTGCGAGTCTCGCCAAACGGAATCGTCAGTAGCGCCTGCCACACCTTCTGCTGAAATTCCGTCCCGGCAAAATCCAGTTCCAGCTCGAAACAGTTACGCGTGCCGGCGAAGTATTCCTGCAGTTGCTGTGCGGTGCGCACCAGGATCGGGTTGTCCGCTGCTTCAGTCATCGGCCCAAGCCTTACCCGACCCGGTTTGTCGTTTTCCCAGAGGATGGCCGCCAGTCGCGCGCCTTTCGCCACCAGTTTCAATTCGCCGACCGGAGACGCCAGGGTGGTGAAGGTGTAGGACATGCCGGCGGACTCCGTAAAAGTGCTGAACAGGGGACTCAGCATACTGCCTCGTCGGGGAGGCGCAATACGCAATCCCAGCCATACTTGCCTACTGCTCTTGAACCGTTCCCCCTGTTTTTGAACAGAACCTAAAAACAAAAAGAGGCCGACTCATGAAGTTCGAACCCTTTACCAAATCGCTCGTGGCAACCGCATTGGCGCTGAGCTGCCTGACGGCCCACGCGGCCTCCGTCGCCCCGGTCGCAGCCGAAAACGGCATGGTTGTCACCGCCCAGCATCTGGCCAGCCACGTCGGCGTCGATGTGCTCAAGAATGGCGGCAACGCCGTCGATGCCGCCGTTGCGGTGGGTTATGCGCTGGCGGTGGTGTACCCCGCGGCAGGCAACCTGGGCGGTGGTGGTTTCATGACGATTCAATTGGCGGACGGGCGCAAGACCTTCCTCGACTTCCGTGAAAAAGCCCCGCTGGCCGCGACCCCCGACATGTACCTCGACAAAGCGGGCAACGTTGTCCCGGACCTGAGCACCCGTGGTCATCTTGCCGTTGGCGTGCCGGGCACCGTTTCGGGCATGGAACTGGCCCTGAAAAAATACGGTACCAAACCCCGCAATGAAGTGATCGCCCCCGCGATCAAACTTGCCGAAGACGGTTTTGTGCTGGAGCAGGGCGATGTCGACTTGCTGGAGTACGCCACCGACGTCTTCAAGAAAGACATGCGCGACTCAGGCTCGATCTTCCTGAGCAATGGCGAGCCGATGCAGGTTGGCCAGAAACTGGTACAAAAAGACTTGAGCAAAACCCTGCGGGAAATTTCCGAGAAGGGCGCCGACGGTTTCTATAAAGGCTGGGTGGCCGATGCCATCGTCACCTCCAGTCAGGCCAACAAGGGCATCATCACCCAGGCCGACCTCGACAAGTACCAGACCCGCGAACTGGCGCCGATCGAGTGCGATTACCGTGGCTATCATGTGGTCTCGGCGCCACCGCCAAGCTCCGGTGGCGTGGTGATCTGCGAGATCATGAACATCCTCGACGGCTACCCGATGAAAGACCTGGGCTTCCGCTCGGCTCAGGCGATGCACTACCAGATCGAAGCGATGCGCCACGCGTATGTGGACCGCAACAGCTACCTCGGCGACCCGGACTTCGTGAAAAATCCGATCGCTCATCTGCTGGATAAAAACTACGCGACCAAAATCCGCGAAGTCATCGACCCGCAGAAGGCCGGCGTGTCCCGCGAGATCAAACCCGGCGTAGCGCCCCACGAAGGCAGCAATACCACCCATTACTCGATCGTCGACAAATGGGGCAACGCGGTATCGGTGACCTACACCCTCAACGACTGGTTCGGCGCCGGCGTCATGGCGAGCAAAACCGGGGTCATCCTCAACGATGAAATGGATGACTTCACCTCGAAAATCGGCGTGCCGAACATGTACGGTCTGGTGCAGGGTGAAGCCAACGCCATCGCCCCCGGCAAGGCACCGCTGTCGTCCATGAGCCCGACCATCGTCACCAAGGACGGCAAAGTCGTCATGGTTGTCGGCACTCCCGGTGGCAGTCGCATCATCACTGCAACCCTGCTGACCATCCTCAACGTGATCGACTACGGCATGAACATCCAGGAAGCGGTGGATGCGCCGCGTTTCCACCAGCAATGGCTGCCGGAAGAAACCAACCTGGAGAACTTCGCCACCAGCCCGGACACCAAGAAGATGCTCGAAAGCTGGGGGCACAAATTTGCCGGGCCGCAGGACCCGAACCATATCGCAGCTATTCTGGTAGGTGCGCCTTCACTGGAAGGCAAGCCAGTGGGCAAGAACCGCTTCTATGGAGCGAACGATCCACGGCGTAATACCGGGTTGTCACTCGGTTACTAAAACAGGCGATCACCGGCCACCTGAACTCCCCGGGTGGCCCCGATCCCCGTAGCAGCTGCCGAGCCCGCGAGGCTGCGTTCGGCTGCGAAGCAGTCGTAAAATCGGCTAGCCGCGTTCAGTCAGGCAGCCGCATTCGCTGAAATCGCGACCGCTTCGCGCTCGAACGCGGCCTCGCAGGCTCGACAGCTGCTACAGAAAGGGAGTTGTAATCCATCGTTTTACCGACCTATCTAAGGAAGGAAGCCATGAGCACCGCACTCCTGATCATCGATGTCCAACGCGCGCTGTGCACCGGCGAGTATGAATGCTTCGACATCAAGCGCGTCATCGACACCATCAACGACCTCAGCACCAAAGCCCGGGCCGCCGACATCCCGGTCATCCTGATCCAGCACGAAGAAGAGGGCGACCTGCTGCAATACGGCAGCGAAGGCTGGCAACTGGCCGAGGGTCTGAAGACTTCACCCCAAGACCTGCGCGTGCGCAAAACCACCCCGGATTCGTTCTACCAGACCCACTTGCATGAACGGCTGCAAGAACTGGACGCTGACCGCCTGATCATCTGCGGTCTGCAAACCGACTACTGCATCAACGCCACCGTTCGACAGGCGCATCAATTGGGCTACGACGTCGTGCTGGTGGCCGACGCCCATTCCACCATCGACAACGGCACGATGAGCGCCGAAGACATCATCGCCGAACACAACAAGGATCTGGCTCATCTGACCGGCTCCGTGGCGCGGATCGATGTTACGCCGGCCAGTGAAATCAAAGTCTGAAAACACCGTCAGCGCCGTGGCGAGCGAGCCTGGTGCTGGACGCAATCGCTGCGCCTATGGCATGGTCAAAAAAATAATACGCCATGCAGCGAACGGGATCAGAACGATGGAGGAGGGTGATGAGGTCGGCGCCAGGGCGTCGATGGCAACGCTGCAAGCGTTCAATCTTTGCGTATTGCACTTGGGGCGTCTTGCCCGAGATCGCGGTGCATCCCGGTTCATCACCGACGGTCTGCAGGCATTCAGCCAACTGGTGCCCTTCGCTTCGGCCTGGTGGGGGGAGATGTCCGGGTCAGGTGTCGATGTTTCGCCCAGAAACTGGATGCATGGGCGAATCAATCTGCCCGAGTCGTTTGCCGCCGAGTGGCACACGTGTGCGCGCAACGACAAATTCTCCCATGACACCATGAGTCGACCCGGTGAGGTCGTGCGCGACAGCGGCTTCACCGACCCCAATGAAGAAGTGAACGCTTTCGCTCGGCGCCACGACCTCTACTACCTGATGTGCATAACCTTCGAGTTACCCGAAAGCGGTTTGATGTTCTTCGTCTGTCTCTACCGAGGCCTTGAGGCCTCGGCTTTCAACGACAGCGAGGCCGATCTGTTTTCGGCCTTCTGCGACCATCTGTTGCAGCTGTGGCGATTCCAGGTGCAGGACATGATCCGCTTTGACACGGGCAACGGGGCGTCGGACTTTGGCGTCGCGCGAATGGACGGCAGCTTGCTGTACGTGGGGGCAACGCTGTGTGCAGCCATTGAACGTGAGTTACCCGGCTGGAACGGTTCAACGCTTCCCGCGCAGGTGATCGCGCAACTGCAAAAGGCACCTTGCGTCATGCGCCTGGGCCGCTGCGCCCTGACACTGAGCCCAAACGCCGAGCACGTCATCCTGTCGCTCGAAGCCCAGTCGCGCGGGGCGATGCTTGCGCCACGCGAGCGGACGGCAGCCATGCTGTTCGCCGCCGGCCATTCCTACAAGGAGATTGCCAAAATACTTGAATTGAGTCCTGCGACAGTCCGCACCTATCTGCGCAACTGCTACCTGCAACTGGGTGTGAAGAGCAAGGTGGAACTGGGATCGGTGCTGCGTTCCGCGACCTCGGCCTCGGAAACGACACGTCCCTTGTAGGAGCGAGGCTTGCCCGCGAAGAACGATAACGCGGTGTGCCAGACCTGACGCCTTCGCGGGCAAGCTTCGCTCCTACAGGGGAATGGAACTCACATTTCTAAGGCGTATCGATTTTATCCAGCACCCGATTCGCCGTGATCTCCGCCACCATGATGCTGTTTGAAATGCCCAGCAGGGCGTAGCGCGACTCACCCTCCAGATGATCCACCAACTGATGGACCATCACATCGACCGAGGCCAGCGTCTCGACCAAAAAAACCGCCAGGGTTTCGGCCGTGGCTTCTGGGGCCACGGAAAACAGGGTGCTGCGTGTTCGCGCAGTGGCTTTGATGTCGGCATTCGACGGGAAATGGAAGTTGAGGGCGCGTTCGGCGGCCTCATTGAGCTTTTTTGAATCGGGTTCGTATGGGGATATCGGATCGGTGTCTGGTGGGTTTGGCGTTACCTTGAACATATTTACGTCTCCAACAATATGGAGCCATCACCGAATCGCTGCTAAACGAAGGTGGCAGCTGTGTGCAGGTTAGCAGACCGGCGGAGACGAATCCGGCGCGCCCGAGGGCGCCCTGCGCACAGCTACCATAAAGTGCAGGCATGAAATGACCTGACTGTCTGGATGCAAATGCGCTTCGTCACGACGGGCTGCTAAACCCGATCACTGATGAGCAGTGACACGAATCAAGTTACCGGTGGGGCTCCTGGCGCACAAGCCGGCGGATTCTGGTGCAGCCGTAGGCAATGGCGCAAGGGTTTGTAGCTTTCAGGACGTAACTTTGAGGGCGCTTAAACAAGGAACCTCTGGCGATGTTGAATTCTCTTGTGCGCGAGTCGTACAGGCAGGCTGATGGTCTAGAGGCGATCTAAATGTTAGGTTGAACCATCTTGAGCTTATCGAGCTCCTAACCGAGGCAGAGAAAAATGAGTGCAGCTAAGACCGGAAAATCCAGTCCTTTGGCTGAATTTTTCTGCAAGGCTTCCCCCGAGACCAAGCGGGACGTATTTATAGTGGCGATGTCTAAGGCGATCGCCTCTCAGCGTGACGTGCTGGATAAGGCGGAAGCTATCAAGATGGCGCGAAAAGCCGAGAAGGCTTCTGCCTAAGGCGAATGTGTCATTGACTAAAAAGCCCAGCTATCCGCTGGGCTTTTTCGTTTCTGGGGATTCGTACAGGCGAGAAGGGTCCGCAACACGATGCCCCGGCTGCCGGCTGGATCAAATCCATCACGGCATCCGCTCAAGGCCTCATCGCCGAGCAAGTCGCCAAGGGCAACTACAAAAAATCTCCGCCTCGTTCTACCTCCTAGAGGCACGCCAACAACCCCATGCTCGGCGTCTACGACCTGCGTCATGTCGGCTTCTCGGCGCCCAACCACCCTCAGTAAAAGGCTTACGCCCGATCGAGCTGACCGATGGCGAGCAAGGCGTCATCGAGTTCAGCGATGTGTCAGGCCACATCAATGTTGACTATGCCGCCGTCTTCGCGAGCAAGCCCGCTCCCACAGGTTCCGCCGCTACACCCGATCGGATCCCTGTCATTTAATTGCCTCACCCCTCCTCATTTGTAGAGGTCCATCCGACGCCTGCGCCCTATAGGGTATGCCTGCATATCAGAGGCTTGCGGCCGTCTGTTCGGGCCACTTCCAAAACTATAAAAATAGAGGTGAGGCAGTTGAAATTTTCCAGGCTGTTTATCGCCGTTGCGTCGACAACGGCATTTTCCTGCATGGCGCTGGTGGGGTGTCAGACACAGGGTTCGACACCTGCTGACATGGTGATGCGCAACGGCTATGTCTATACCGTCGATGGCAAGAACTCCGTGCAGCAGGCGATCGCCGTCACTGGCGGGAAGATTGTCTATGTCGGTAGCGATGAAGGCGTTGCCTCGTACATCGGCACGCAGACACAGCTGATCGATCTGGCGGGGCGCATGTTGATGCCCGGCTTCGTCGATGCGCACATGCATCCGGGGGACGGTGGTCGCGCCATGACGTTGTGCGACCTGAAATACCAGACGATGACTCGCAAGGTTTTCCAGGAAACCATTCAGGCGTGTCTGGATGCCGACAAGGGCAAGGGCCCGGATGTCTGGCTTGAAGTGGGCAGCTGGGACCGCATGGGCATGACCGGGCTCGACGGCGATCCCGACAAATCGACGCTGGATGCACTCAAGACCACTCGCCCGATTCAGGTCCGTTCCACCGACTTCCATACCGTGCTGACAAACTCTCGCGGTCTGTCGGTCGCGGGTATCAACAAGCACACGGCCAATCCGGGGGATGGCAAGTACGTGCGCGACAGTGCCGGCAACCCGACCGGTATCTGCGAAGACGGTGCCGCCGATGCCATGGCCGCCGTGGTGCCGCCAGCCAGCGATGCAGAAAAACTCACGCAGACCCGCGCGGCGCTCGACGCCATGCGCCAGCAAGGCATCACCAGTTTCTTCGATGCCTTGTCGGGGCCTGAAAATGGCAAAGCGTTTACCACCCTGCAACAGTCTGGCGAACTAACTGCACGGGCCTTGCTGGCAATCAAACTCGACCCTGCCGCCGCTGCTGCAGACCCGGCGAAAACCATTGCCGAGGCCAAAGCATTGGCCAACACCTATGACCAGAGCGAAGCCAAAGTCGAGCCGGGTGTGAGCATGCGTCACGTCAAATTGTTCATGGACGGCATCATCAACGCTCCAGCAGATACCGGGGCAATGTTGGCGCCGTACCTGCGCAATGCCGGCACGGATGCCGCGCCCAAGTGGACGCCTGGCAAGAATGCCGGTGAGCTGTATTTCCCGCCGCAAGTGCTCAATCCGCTGCTGTTGCAAGCGGTGCAGGCCGGCCTCGATCCGCACCTTCACGCCACCGGAGACCGAGCGGTGCGTGACTCGTTGAACGGTATCGAATACGTGCGCCAGCAATTGCCGGGTAACGGTTTTCGTCCAGCCATTACTCACGCCGAGTCGGTGGACCCCGCCGACTATGCGCGCTTCAAGGCGCTCGACGTGACTGCCAACATGTCGTTCCAGTGGGCCCAGCAGGCACCGTCCACGGTTGACGGCACCAGCGATCATCTCGGGCCTGCGCGTTTTGCCCGCATGGAACCATCGGGCAGCATCAGCCGCGCTGGCGGTCGGGTTGCTTATGGCAGCGACTGGCCTGTCGACCCGCTCGATGAATTCCTGGCGTTGAAGATCGGTGTCACCCGCTCAGGCGATCCGCTGAACCCGCACAGCTATGGCCCCAAGTATGCGGGCAGGTTGAATGCCGACCCGGCGCTGTCGCGCACTGACGTGCTGCGCACCATCACCATGAACGCCGCCGAGCAACTGAAACTGGACGCTGTTGTCGGTTCGGTCGAAGTGGGCAAGTTCGCCGACTTGATCGTATTGGACAAGAATTTCATGCAGGTGCCGGAGGATGAGCTGGGCCGAAACGACGTGCTGCTGACGGTGGTCGGCGGCAAGGTCGTGTGGGCCAAGGCGCCGTTCGTTGGACTTGATCCGAAGGCGTTGTCACAAGCGTCCACATCCCGAATCGCCCAATAAAAACAAGAGAGTGTTCCGATGCAACTATTCATTCCCAACCTGTTGGCCGCAGCCCTGGCCCTTTCCTCGGTGCAGGCCATGGCCGCCGCTGATCTTGTGCTGTTCAACGGCAAGGTCTTTACCGCCGAACCCGGTCAAGCACTGGTTCAGGCAGTGGCGGTGCAAGACGGCAAGATTCTAAAAGTGGGCAGCAATGCCGAGATCAACGCCCTGGCCGATGCCCAGACGCAACGAATCGATCTGGCGGGCAAAGTTCTGATGCCTGGAATGATTGATACCCATAGTCACCCGGTCGTTGCGGCCTTCAACAGCCAAGGGGCCAACCTGCTGGATGAAGTAAAGCCGTTGCCGGAACTCGAACAATGGGTGATCGAGCAGGATGAAGCGGGGCGTGCACGGGCCGGTGACGTGATCAGCATTGCCGGGGTGAGTTCGGCTTATTGGGAGAAAAGCCGCGAGCTCGGTCAGCATTTCAATCAGGGCCGCTGGACGGACCAACCGGTAGTCCTCAGCGGGATTGACGGGCATACCGGCTGGGCCAACAACGCGATGCTCAAGCGTCTGAAAATCGACGCGGCATTGGTAAAAGGTCTGTCGGAACAGGACCGCAGCTTCGTGGGGCACGCAGCGGACTTCACTCCCAATGGTTTGTTCGCTGAGTCGCGCTGGGACAAGGTTCGCAGTCAGATTCCCGCGCCCGGCAATGAGATCATGCTCAAGGCTGCCCGCGAGGCGGTGAAGGTCAATAATCAATATGGCGTTACCGCTTGGATGGACGCGGCAGCGAATGCCGGAAGTGGTGATTCGTTGTTCGATTTCCAGGCCACCGAGCAGAGTTACGGTGTTCTACCGCTTTACCGCGAACTGGCAGAGAAGGGCGAGCTCAACGCCCACGTCGCGGCGCTGCTGCTGGCCAACCCAAAAAGCCGGCCGGCCGATCTGGAAGTGCTGGCCAAGGTGATGAAGAAATTCGAGGGCGTGCCCAACCTGAGCTTCCCGGGTATCAAGGTCTTCGCTGACGGCGTTCTGGAGTTTCCGGGGCAGACGGCAGCGGTGATTGTTCCGTTCACCAACAGTCACAAAAACGGTCAGCTGCTGATCGACCCGGCACACTTTGGTGAATTGGTAGTCGCGGCGGAGAAGCGTGACTGGATTGTGCACATGCATGCGGTCGGCGACCGTGCCGTACGTGAGTCACTCAATGGCATTGAATACGCGCGCAAGCTCAACCCGACACCGATGGCCCACAGCATCACTCACTTGCAACTGGTCAATCCAAAGGAATTCCCGCGCTTCAAGCAGCTTGGCGTAATCGCTTCCATGCAGCTGCTGTGGGCTACCGGCGAGTCTTACACGGTGGAGTTGGTCAAACCGTATATCAGCGCGTTCGCTTACGGTTATCAGTATCCCGCCAGGTCCCTGCATAACGCCGGCGCGGTCATCGCCGGTGGCAGTGACTGGCCGGTGTCCAGTCCCAACCCGTGGAATGCCATCGCTCAGGCCAGCACTCGCAAAGGGCCGCTGGGTGTGTTGAATGCCAATGAAAGCATTGATCGCCAGACCATGTTCTACGCCTACACGCTCAATGCCGCCAAAGTCCTGCGGCTGGAGCAACAGATTGGCTCGCTGGCGCCCGGCAAACAGGCCGATTTGATCATCCTCGACCGTGATGTGTTCAAGGTCAGCGACGACGAGCTGTTCGACACCAAGGTCCTGAAGACTTTCTTCGCAGGCAAGCAGGTTTACGCGCCCGCGTCCTGACGACTACCCGCCGGCAGTACCGAAAAAAATGCTCCTGCTCCTCGCATTGCGAGGGGCTGGGCAACGCCATGCCCGAAATTACCCGCTGATCCATAAAAATAAGAGACTTGTATGAACGTACGCTCAGCATTAACCCTTGCCAGCCTTGTATTGGCTCCCCTGACCAGCCAGGCACTGACACTTAACGACAACTTCAGCCTGGACATGACCTTGGGCGTTGTCAGTGACTACCGCACGCGTGGAATTTCGCAAACCCTGGGGGATCCGGCGGTTCAGGCCGGCGCCACGCTGGTGCACAGCAGCGGCTTGTACATTGGCGCCTGGACCTCGAATGTCGATTTCGGCGGCCCATACAAGACCCGGCAGGAACTCGAGTACTACGCGGGCTACTACTGGCAGGCGACCGAGGCAATCAGTCTGGATCTGGGGTACCTCAAGTACGACTATCCAAAGGAAGGCCAATTCAACATGAGTGAGCTCTACGCCATCCTTGACGTTTATGGCGTGAAGCTCGGCGCCAACTACTCAAACGATACGCCGAACTTCTTTGGCGAGGACCAGGACACCCTTTACACCTACCTCAGCTACAAAATCGAATTGCCGGCCGAGATCGGCCTGGACCTGCGCGTGGGTCGCAACGATGTCAAAGACCCGGCGTTCTGGTCCGCCAGCGGCGAAAGCCGTGATGCCTACACCGAGTGGGAAGCCAAACTGACCCGTGATTTCGTGGGCGTGACCTGGGGCCTCAGCTACATCGATACCGACCTGTCGAAAAGCGAATGCGCGAGCTGGTACGGCTATGGCGATCTATGCACTGCCACCGTGGTAGCCAGTGCCAGCAAGGCCTTTTAAGCATTCAAGCCCACACGATAAAAACAACAAACTGTTCTTCACAGGAAAAACACCGCAATGACCAAGGTCAGCGATAGTCAGCAGCGAAGTCCCCTGATCGAGACACGTTCGATCGATTACATTCCCGAGGCCGAGCGCCATGGCAGCCTCTACAGCCAGTTCACCCTGTGGCTCGGCGCCAACCTGCAGATCACCGCGATCGTCACCGGCGCTCTGGCCGTGGTGCTGGGTGGCGATGTGTTCTGGTCGCTGATTGGCTTGCTGATCGGTCAATTGCTCGGCGGTGCGGTGGTTGCCCTGCATGCGGCACAAGGACCGAAGCTTGGATTGCCGCAGATGATCTCCAGTCGCGTGCAATTCGGCGTCTATGGGGCGGCGATCCCGATTGTGCTGGTGTGCCTGATGTACCTCGGCTTCAGCGCTACCGGCGCGGTACTGTCGGGGCAGGCCATTGCCCAGCTGATCGATGTCAGCGACAGCGCCGGCATCCTGATTTTCGCTTCCTGCATCGCGTTTCTGACGATCTTCGGTTATCGGGTCATCCACTTGGTTGGACGGGTGGCCAGCGTGCTGGGCATCATTGCCTTCGTCTACCTGTTTACCCGATTGATGACGCTCAACGACATCGGTCTGTTGCTGGAAAATCGCCATTTCGGCTGGAGTACTTTCCTGCTGGCGGTATCCCTTTCCGCGTCCTGGCAGATCGCGTTTGGCCCTTATGTGGCTGACTACTCACGCTACCTGCCGAGCAAGACTTCGTCCTGGAAGACGTTCACCGCCGTAGGCCTGGGGACCGTGCTGGGCGCTCAAGCGTCCATGGTGCTGGGAGTGTTCGCCGCTGCGTTGGCGGGCACGAGTTTTCGCGGGCATGAAGTCGCCACCATCGTTGGGTTGGGCAGCACCGGCGTGATCGCCTCCCTGCTGTATTTGAGCGTGGTGTTCGGCAAGGTCACGGTGTCGACCCTCAACGCTTATGGCAGCTTCATGTGCGTGGCCACCATTATCAGTGGCTTCCGTCGTGGCTTCGAGATATCCGCCAGCAAACGCATGCTGTTTGTGCTGGCGATTGTCGGGGCGTCCACCGCGCTTGCATTGCTGGGGCAGCACTCGTTTCTCACGACGTTCAAATACTTCATTCTGTTTTTGTTGACCTTCTTCACGCCGTGGAGCGCGATCAACCTGGTGGATTATTACTTCATCAACAAAGAGCGTTATGACATTCCCGCGTTGTCCGACCCGGCGGGGCGTTATGGCCGCTGGAATGTGTTGGGAATCAGCGTGTATGTCTTCGGTGTGCTGGTTCAGCTGCCTTTTGTCGACACTCACTTCTATTCCGGACCGATGGTCGTGCAGCTTGGCGGTGTCGATATTTCCTGGATCGTCGGGCTGGTGGTGCCGGGCATTCTCTACTACTGGGTGGCCAGGACATCCGGGCTTACCGTGTCGGTCGAAGGTAGCTCGAAGGCTTGAAGGCCCCGTCGATCAAGGGCTGCAGAGTGGGCGCGGCGATAACTGCCTTGTGTTCAAGCGTCTCCTATACTGATCCGCGTTGACAGGTTCAACGCAGATCCTGAATGCCGCTGGAGCAGCAGCCAGCGGCTTCCCTACGACTCAACAGTAAGGAGAACGAACATGGCAATCCGTATTGGCGACGAAGCACCGGACTTTACCGTCGAAAGCACCGAAGGCCCGCTGCATTTCCACGAGTGGATCGGCGACAAGTGGGCGATCCTGTTTTCGCACCCCAAGGACTTCACCCCGGTGTGCACCACTGAGCTCGGCTACATGGCGGGGCTCAAGCCAGAGTTCGATAAGCGCAACACCAAGATCGTCGGGCTCAGCGTCGACCCTGTCAGTAACCATCAGACCTGGGCTAAAGACATCGAAGAGACCCAGGGGCATGCGGTCAACTATCCGATGATCGGGGACGAGAACCTGGTGGTGGCGAAGCTCTACGACATGATCCATCCGAATGCCAGTGGCGGCGCGCGGACTGCCGTGGACAACGCTACGGTGCGTTCAGTGTTTATCATCGGCCCGGACAAAAAGGTCAAGGCGATGCTGATCTACCCGATGAGTGCGGGGCGCAACTTCGATGAAGTGCTGCGTCTGCTCGATTCTTTGCAGTTGAATGCCAAGCACACAGTCGCCACCCCGGTGAACTGGCGTCCGGGCGAGGACGTGATCATTCCCACTTCCGTCTCGGATGAGGACGCCAGGAAGAAATATCCGGATGGCTTCAAAACGGTGAAACCTTATTTGCGCACGGTGGCGCAACCGAAGTAATCCATTCGTTGGGAGACCCCAATGCCCGCCTGCGGCGCGGGCATTGATGGGCAAGACTCGGTGGCGACTGCAGGCTACTCGCCCTCAAGCGCGAGTTCGCTCAGGTCGACCCCACACATCTGTGCCAACACCTGAACCACCAGGGCATGATCCTCACGCTGGGGCAGCCCTGAAACGGTGACGGCGCCAATGCACCCCACGCCCTTGACCGACACCGGGAAGCTGCCGCCATGATCGGCGTAATCACGCAACGGCAACCCCATCAAACCTTCGAGTGAATCGCCCTGAAGCTTAAAGGACAGGCCTACGCGGTATGAGCTGAGTTCCATCAGTTCCACGACATTTCGCTTGCGTCGTGCCCAGTCGGCATTGCTGGCGGAGGTTCCCGGCATCGAGTAGAAAAACACGGTGTCCCGCGCCAGCCTGACCTCAATCGTGGCAGACACGCCTTGCTCTTCGCAGGCGGTTTTCAAACGGGTGCCCAAGTCCCAGGCCGTCGCTTTGTCGAAGCGCTCAAACTTCAGGGTTTCTTCCTGGAACGCGATGCGTTGCAGGTCGGTTTTGATGTCCATGATTTCTCCCTCATCCCTTTCGGGTGGTCGTACTGTTACGCACGGTTAATGTGAATGGCAGCACCACATGGCGCTCCGGGATGGGCCTTTTCTCAATGAGGGCGATCAGCATTTCAACAGCCTTTTGGCCGAAGGTTTCGGCGGGTTGCGCAATGGTCGTCAACGCTGGATCACAGTAGGCCGCGAACGGAATGTCATCGAAACCGACCAACGAAATATCGTCGGGTACCCGCAAACCCTGTTGTTTGATGCGCTTCAATGCACCGATTGCCATTTCATCGTTTTCGCAAAAGAACGCGGTCGGACGGTCGGCCAAATCCAGAAGTATTCCCGCGCCATCAAAACCGGCCTGCAACGTGAAGTCTCCGTGGCAGACCAATTGCGGATCCGACTCGATACCGGCCTGATGCAATGCATCTTGATAACCGGCCACACGGTCGCGTGTGAGCGGGCTGCTTTTCGGGCCTTTGATCAGGCCGATCCGGCGATGGCCCAGATCGATCAGATGCTCCGTCATGGCCTTGGCCGCTGCCCGATTGTCGAGGCTGATCGTCGGATGCCGCCCACCTTGAATCACCTCGCAGGCGTTGACCAAGGGCAGTGACTCACCGTGGGGGGAGGGCGATTCAAAAGGGTCGTAGGCGCGCAACTGAATCACGCCGTCGGCCTGGTGGGCGTATACCAGCGCGGCAAATTCCCGTTCGATTTCCTCGCGGCCCTGGGTGTCGCACAGCAGCAGTCGATATCCGGCCGCCTGCGCGGCCTGTTGGGCACCGCTGATCACCCGGGCGAAAAACGTGTTGGCGATGGCCGGGACCAGAATCACCAGGTTGCCGGTTCTGCGCGAACGAAACTGCACGGCCATGAGGTTCGGCCGGTAGCCGGCCTGTTCCACGGCTGCGTTGACCTTGTCCCGGGTGTCGGGGAGTACGCGCTCGGGCGACTTCAGCGTTCTGGACACGGTGGCCACCGAGACGCCGGCCAGCCGGGCTACTTCACGGATATTGGACAAGACGACCTCGTTATCGAACCGGCAGATGTAAACATGGCCGGCGAGCTTACCGCAGTCCGGCCGTGCGCTGAAATGACCTTCATTTTTAATCCAAGGTTTGACACCTGAAGTAACTGAGCCTAAATTTCCGGCATGATGTAACCGGTTACATCATAGTCAAACCTGAGCGCTAATCCGCCCCGAACAAGAGAAAATTCGCGATGAATGTTGCAACGGCAAAAATAAGAATGGGGTTTGTCGGGGGCGGCGAGGGCGCCTTCATCGGCAAAGCCCACCGCCAGGCCGCCGGCCTCGATGGTCGTTTTGAACTGGTGTGCGGTGCATTCAGCCGAGACGCCCGCAACAATCAAGACACCGGCGCCGCGCTGGGATTGTCCGCCTCACGCTGCTACAGCGACTGGCAGCAGATGCTGGACAGCGAGCACGCACTGCCTGCCGACCAGCGCATGGAGCTGTTGGTCATCGTCACTCCCAATCACTTGCACGCGCCGATCGCTAGCCAGGCACTGAGCGCGGGTTTTCATGTGTTCAGCGAAAAGCCTGCGGCACTGAATCTTTCCGAACTGCTGGCGCTCAAGGCAGTGGTGAAAAGCAGCGACCGCCTCTATGGACTGGCCCACACGTATCTGGGTTATCCGATGGTCTGGCAGGCGCGCAAGATGGTGCGTACCGGCGTGATCGGCGCTGTGCGCAAGGTCATCGTCGAATACCCGCAAGGCTGGCTGAGCCGGGATGTGGCCGGGCAGGGCAACAAGCAGGCGAGTTGGCGCGATCAGCCCGAGCAGTCCGGGCTGGGCGGCTGCATCGGCGACATCGGCACCCATGCCTTTTCACTGGCCGAATTCGTCGCGGACCAACCCATCGAACAGGTGTGCGCAACCTTGGGTTCGCACATTGCAGGGCGGCAACTGGACGATGACGCGGCGATGCTGTTCAAGATGGCCGCCGGGGCCAGCGGGGTGTTGATCGCCAGCCAGGTCTGCGCCGGCGAAGAGAACCCGTTGAAGATTCGCGTCTATGGCGACAAGGGCGGGCTGGAGTGGCGTCAGGAAGAGCCCGCGAGCCTGATCCATCGTTCCCTCGATCAACCGTTGAGCATCCTTCGTTCCGGTGTCGGTCAGCCCTGGTTATGCGAGGCCGCCAGCCAGCGCATGCGTTTGCCTGCCGGGCATCCCGAAGGTTATCTCGAGGCCATGGCCAATCTCTATGGTGATTTTGCCACCGCGATCCGCAGCAACGTCGAAGGCAACGATGCCCCCGGCGTGCCGGGCATCGACGTCGGGTTGCGTGGCATGGCGTTCATCGAAGCGGTGGTCGCCAATCATCGCGGCGACGCGAAGTGGACCGAACTGGTCTGCAACCCATGAATCCGGAGAACCCTCCCGTGAACCACACCTCCCCAACACCGACAGGCCTGCGCGGCCCGGGTATCTTCCTCGCGCAGTTCATGTCCGCCGAAGCGCCCTTCGACACGCTCGCCAACATTGCTCATTGGGCTGCAGCGCAGGGTTACAAAGCCATTCAATTGCCGACCCTGGGCACGCAATATATCGACTTGGCGCGCGCCGCCGACAGTCAGGATTATTGTGATGAATTGAAAGCCGTTTGCGCCCAGGCAGGTGTCGAAATCAGCGAGCTGTCGACGCATCTGCAGGGCCAACTGGTGGCGGTGCATCCGGCGTTCGATACGTTGTTCGATGACTTTGCCCCCGCGCATTTGCGCGGTCAGCCTCAGGCTCGAACCGAGTGGGCCATCGATCAGTTGAAGCTCGCCGCGCGCGCCAGCCAACGCTTGGGGCTGAAGGCGCACGCGACGTTTTCCGGTGCGCTGCTGTGGCCGTATGTTTACCCATGGCCGCAACGCCCGAGCGGTCTGGTCGAGCAGGGGTTTGCCGAACTGGCCAGGCGCTGGTTGCCGATCCTTGATTGTTTCGAGCAAGCCGGTGTGGACCTCTGCTACGAGATCCATCCCGGCGAAGACTTGCACGACGGCGCCTCGTTCGAGCGTTTCCTTGAGGCCGTCGATCACCATCCGCGCGCCGCGATTCTCTACGACCCGAGTCATCTGCTGCTTCAGCAAATGGACTATCTGGGCTTCATCGATCGCTACCACGAGCGCATCCGCATGTTCCACGTCAAGGACGCCGAGTTCCGGCCCGATGCTCGCTCGGGTGTCTACGGCGGTTATCAAGGTTGGGTCGATCGGCCTGGCCGCTTCCGTTCTTTGGGTGATGGGCAGATCGATTTCAAATCGATTTTCAGCAAATTGACGCAGTACGACTTTGCCGGCTGGGCGGTTCTGGAATGGGAGTGTTGTCTGAAGGATTCGGAGCAGGGCGCCGCAGAAGGAGCGGCCTTTATCCAGCAGCACATGATCAGCAAAACCCGAAAGGCGTTTGACGATTTCGCCAGCGTGACCTCCGACGAGCGTTTCAATCGACGGCTATTGGGTTTGCCCGACGCCTGAAAAATCTGTTTGCCCCTCTCTCCAAAAAAAACAATAAGACGGTGACTGATATGACCACGATGACTGCGCGATTAAGCGTAATGATGTTCTTGCAATTCTTTATCTGGGGCGGGTGGTTCGTGACCCTCGGCACCTTCCTCTCCAGTAATCTGGGGGCCAGTGGCGGGCAGATCGGCATGGCGTTCTCGACGCAGTCCTGGGGCGCGATCATCGCGCCTTTTGTGATCGGTCTGATTGCCGACCGCTACTTCAATGCCGAGCGCATCCTCGCGGTGTTGCATCTGATCGGCGCGGTGCTGCTGTTGCAACTCTATCGAGCGCCTGACTTCAGCGCGTTTTACCCGTTCGTGCTGGCCTACATGATGATCTACATGCCGACGCTGGCATTGGTGAATTCGGTGGCGTTCCGGCAGATGCGCGACCCGGCCCTGGAGTTCTCACGGATCAGAGTATGGGGCACCATCGGCTGGATCGTGGCGGGCGTGGTAATCAGCTTTGTATTTGCCTGGGATTCGCAACAAGCGATCTCATCCGGTGGCTTGCGCAACACGTTTCTGATGTCGGCCATTGCCTCATTTGTGCTCGGAATCTACAGCTTCAGCCTGCCGCGTACCGCGCCACTCAAACCTGAGCCGGGCAGTGTCGGCTTAAAGCAAATGCTGGGGCTGGACGCCTTGGGTTTGTTGAAGGACCGCAGTTACCTAGTGTTCTTCATTGCCTCTATTTTGATCTGCATTCCATTGGCGTTTTATTACCAGAATGCCAACCCGTTTCTGGCGGAAATCGGCGTGACCAATCCAACCGCCAAGATGGCGATCGGGCAAGTCTCGGAAGTGCTGTTTATGTTGCTCCTGCCGCTGTTTATTCAGCGTTTTGGCATCAAGATCGCGTTGTTGGTGGGGATGCTGGCGTGGGCGTTGCGCTACCTGTTGTTCGCCTACGGCAACAACGGAGATCTCGCCTTCATGTTGTTCACCGGCATCGCCTTACACGGCATCTGCTACGACTTCTTCTTTGTTTCGGGGCAGATCTACACCGATGCCAAAGCGTCGGAGCGTTTCAGGAGCTCCGCGCAAGGGTTGATCACGCTCGCGACGTACGGTTTGGGCATGCTGATTGGCTTTTGGGTGGCCGGGCAGGTAACCGATCACTATGCGTCGGCTGAGAGCCATGACTGGAAAAACATCTGGCTGTTCCCGGCAGGGTTTGCGTTGGCGATATTTTTCTGTTTTTCGCTGGCCTTCAAAGGGCGGCAACGCGTGGCAGCGCCGTCGAGTATTTGAATCATGACCCGAGTCTGAAAAACACCCGTCAGTTAAGGTGCACAACCTGTGGGAGCGGGCTTGCTCGCGAAAGCGGTGTGTCAGGCGACATCAATGTCGACTGTGCCGCCGCCATCGCGGGCAAGCCCGCTCCCACAGTGGTCGGTGTTGTTTGCAAAATTGGTGTACGTCGCCAATCCCTTTGTGGAAGTGGGCTTGCCTGCGATGGCGGCTGATATGGCCTCATCGCGGGCAAGCCCGCTCCCACAGAGTTTGCGATTAATTGACTGGGATTTTGGGGTTATGGAGTGCGCTTCACTCAAGGCGCGCCAAACAGCATCGTCCAATAAACACCCTCATCGCTGCGCGAATCGGCGGCATAGGCTGCGCCGACCTGGGTAAACATCGGGTTCATCAAGTTGGCGCAATGCCCGGGGCTGGCCAGCCAGCCGGCCATTGCTTTGTTCGGTGAGCTTTGCCCGGCGGCGATGTTCTCGCCGATCTGACGGCCTCGATAGCCGGCGGCTTTGGCCCGATCCAATGGCATATCACCGTCGGGATCGCGGTGGGCGAAGTAATTGCCGTAGGCCATTGCCTTGCTGTGCCCTTGCGCGGCGGCCCCCAGAGCGGCATTCCAGGTCAACGGTCGTGCGGCGGCAAAGCGTTGGCGCCCGCACAGGCGGGGCCTGGCCCGCGCCGCATTGACCTGTGCCAGCAACGCCTTGCCCGCTTCTCGCGAATCGCCGACACGTCCGTCGAGCACTGGTTGCGCCAGCACCACCTGCCATTCGCTGCGGGAGCGAGTGACGCCGATGTCGGCGAACTGAGTATCGAGCAGCGCCCCGCAATGGTCGCTCTCAAGCATGTCAAACGCCTCATCGGCATCTTGCGCGCCGACCACGCGAATGGTCCGCACCGTCACCGCTTGATAGCCCTTAGCTTTCAAGGCGCTCCGCAAACCGCCGCCATAGCCGACCGGCAACGCCAGGTTCGATTTCAGCGACAGCGGCCGCAACGGCTTGACCGTACGCCCCGCACAGCGATCGGGATCGGCGCGATAGTCGTTGATGACCTCCACCAGTTGTCGCTCTCCACTGGCATGGGCGGGGCTGGCGAGTAGCGGGAGCAAAGGCATCAGGCACAGAGAGATAAAGCGACAGCAGCGGACGGTTGGGCGCATGAACGGACAGCTCTGATGAGATGACGACGAAAGGGGGACAGGAACGAGCAATGACCGTAGGAGCGCTTCGTTGGGTGAGCTTCTTTTACGGCACGGCTAAGACTGCGGGTCTGAAGACTGGTTCACGAGGGGAAGAGACAAATTTAGCGGCGCCGCCGTGGGGGCCGATTCAGGCATGCACTGGTCAGTCCGCCGGGGACATCGGACACGCTGACTGGTACCGTACTGACATCATTCAGGTGGTACAGGGACATGACGAAAGCCAGGGGTGACAAGGACTGGGTAAAGCGCTCGGCTCAGCCGTTGAAGATGGAGCGCATCGAAGCTTTTTTTGGCGGCCACGGGTTTACACCGCATCGCCACGACACGTACGCCATCGGGCGAACGCTGTCGGGTGTACAAAGCTTCCAGTACCGCAACACCAAGCGTCACAGCCTGCCCGGGAAAACCATCGTTTTGCATCCGGACGAGGTACATGACGGTGAAGCCGGTACCGAAGCGGGTTTTCATTATCGGATGATCTACATCGAGCCCGCTTTGATTCAGCAAGTATTAGGCGGCAAACCCTTGCCCTTCATCGAGGGTGGTATATCCAGCGACCCACGGCTTTATGCCGCGACCCAGGTGCTGCTGCAAAACCTCGACGCTTGCATCGAGCCCCTGGAAGAAGACGATGCCATTTACGATCTCGCGCAGGCGCTGGATGTGAGCTCGGGGCAACGCGGGCGGCGCAAGTCGTTTGACTTTGTAGCGGCCGAACGCGCGCGTGCGCTGATTCATGAGTCGCTGGATCGAGTCATTACCCTGGAGGAGTTAGCTCAGGCGAGTGGTCGAGACCGCTGGAGCCTGAGCCGTGATTTTCGTGCGCTGTACGGCACGAGCCCCTATCGATACATGACTCAACGACGCCTCGATCTGGCAAGAGCGTTGATGTTCGGGGGCTACTCGATGGCGGAGGCGGCCGTCTCCGCAGGCTTTTTCGATCAAAGCCACATGACGCGTCAATTCGTCCAGACCTACGGCGTCTCACCCGGTCGATGGATGAAAAGGCTGGGCCTTGTTTAAGGGCGTTCGACTTGCACAATCATGCAATACGCAGTGCTGATCCTCTCCTAAAGTCAGACCTCGATAACTTGGCTAGTGAGGGCGACTCAAATGCATTCCCAACCCGGCGTGACAACCTGCACCGCGATTAACTTTGCCGAAAAGTTTGCTTTGTTCAGCGAGCAATGGGCGCCCAAGGTCGTTGCCGAAATGAACGACTACCAGTTCAAGGTGGTGAAAATCGAAGGCGACTTTGTCTGGCATTCCCACGCCGACACCGATGAAACCTTCATCGTCCTCGAAGGCGAGCTTCGCATTGATCTTCGAGAGGGCGCCGTCGTGGTCAGGCAGGGAGAAATGTACGTCGTCCCCAAGGGCGTCGAACACAAGCCTTACGCTGAGCGAGAGGTGAAGATGTTACTGATCGAGCCGCGTGGCGTGCTGAATACCGGCGATCAGGAGGGGGAAAGAACCGCAATCAATGACGTCTGGATTTAGACGCTTCAGTGTTTTCTCCATTTTTGTATGAGGGCTTTGAGACTCTATCGGTACATCTGCCAGCAAGCATTCAGGAACGCAGTGTCATTCTCTGAATCAACGAATCAGCAGCGTTTTCGTTGAAAAAGGTCGATGACAGGTGGCGAAGTGCCTCTCGTCGGAAGACAACGCGGCTATTTCGCGCTTTTCAGCTATTCTTGCGGCATCTGGACGGTGGCCATGACGTACTGGCACACGATGCGCAAGGAAGGGAAAACAAAATGGATGATGTGCATTGCGTGCAAGTTATCGCTGTAACTGGCGGTAAAGGTGGCGTGGGCAAGACAACGGTGGCGGTTAACCTTTCGTTGGCGCTGGCAAAAATGGGGCGGCGCGTCGTATTGCTGGACGCCGATCTGGGCCTGGCGAATATCGATATTCTCTTGGGGCTGACGCCGCGCTACACACTGGCCGATGTCATCGAAGGGCGCTGCGAGCTGTCTGACGCGCTATTGCCTGGGCCTGGAGGCATTCGTGTTGTCCCGGCCTCTTCGGGCTTGCAGAGCATGATTCATCTGGAGCCGGCGCAATACCGTGCGCTGATCCAGTCCTTTAGCGATATTGGCGATAAGCTGGATGTGCTGGTAATCGATACGGCCGCCGGTATCGGTGGCTCAGTGGTCAACTTCATCCGCGCGGCGCAGGAAGTGATGGTGGTCGTGTGCGATGAACCCACCTCAATCAGCGGCGCCTATGGGCTGATCAAACTGCTCAACCTGAACTACGGTCTGCATCGTTTTCGCATATTGGTCAACATGACGGGAAGTCCGGCAGAAGGCCGCAATCTGTTTGCCAAGCTGGAAAAGATTACCGACATGTTCCTGGATGTCTCGCTGCAATACGTCGGCGCGATACCCAACGACGAATGTGCGCACAAAGCCGTGCAGAAGGGGCGTGCGGTGTTTGAAGCCTTTCCCCGCTCCAAATGCGCTCAAGCCTTCCAGGCCCTGGCTCACAACGTGGACTCCTGGCCATTGCCGACTCATCCGAGAGGGCATGTGGAGTTTTTTGTTGAGCAACTTGTGCAGAATTCGGGCAGGTGAGGCGCAAAGCCTGCCTTGTGCGGGCTTTTCCGTTTACACAGACTCAAATCACAACTTGTAGCCGATCTGCCGCAACAGGTTCTTGCGCCACAAAATATCTTCATCACCTTCTATGTCTTTGGCACAGAAGCCATCCACCACGCCCAGAATCCCGCGCCCCTGTTCCGTCTCAGCAACAATCACCTCAGTTGGATTGGCCGTTGCACAAAAAATACGGCACACCTCTGGAACCGTTTTGACGGCGTTCAACACGTTCAGCGGATAGAAACCGTCGCCCAGGAAAATGATGAAGCTATGGCCCGCGGCAATGGTTTGCGCATTTTTCTGTGCAAGTTCGATCATGGCGGTATCGGTGCCGGACCATCGCACCAGGCATTTGCCGGAGGCTTCACAAAAGGCCACGCCAAACTGGATGCCTGGCACGGCGTTGACCAACGCTTCGTGGATGTCCTCGACGGACTTGATGAAGTGCGTCTGGCCCAAAATGAAATTCGTTGCTTCCGGCTTGTCGATTTTCAACGTGATGAGTTGCATTTCAAACGCCTCCTTTCACGATGCTGCGAACCAGAGTCTGGCCTCTAATCAAGCCGGGACGGTGTCTTGCTCTGCTGGCGGTGTCTCTGTGTAGACGCGAACTTCACCCAGTTTTCTTATCGTCGACTTAGGCAAGGTCGGCGCATCAAGAAGAATCGAATCAATGCGCTTGCGGATGTCAAAAACGATTGGGCCCAGGATAGCCTCGTCCTTGCCGCTGGCGATTTCGTCCTGAATCTCACGAGATATCGCCCCGAGTTTCTCGGCGGTGTCTTTGTGCCCGGCAGCCCGGGTGTCAAAGTTCAGGAAGGTCTGAACCGAACTCAACACCAGGGTCAGGAGTGACAGCACGCCGGCTACGTATTGGAGCCATACGGGTGAGGAGTCACTGATTGAGCCAAAGACGCTGGCGCTGACGATCGCCGACAGAACAACGCAGGGGATACCCAGTTTCCAGCTGAACTTCTCGAAATCCCGGGCACTGATTTCGTGTTCAATCTGCAACCGAACGATCATGCGATTCCATTTGGTCAGTAGCTCGAGCCGGCTCATGGTTGCAGTCCTTGGCAGGGGGATTCAGAGGAATATTAGCTTCTATTTGGCCGCCTGTTAGGGTTCGCAGACAGTATGACGCTGAGGCGCCAGGCCTTCTTCCTCTCGGAGCTGGCGGCTCATGTCGTCGCAGCTCTGCGACCAGGTTGTCAGCCACGGCGACATCTCGGGTGACTGTTCCGCCAATCCCAGTTCCCGGACAAATTCGGCAGGTGAGACCGTACCTTTGGCCGCACGGAACAGGCCCCGCATGATGACGACGCCAATTACCCGTCCTTTGCTCACGAAGCGGTGTTCCATAAAGCTCCACTTATCGTCCCAGCCGAGTATGCGGGTATGAATCTCGAACGATTCGAACAACTTCAGCTCCCGCCGAAACTTGCCCCAGGTATCCCCAACAATCGGCACGGCTCTATGGCGCAGGGCCACTCGATAGGCACCGCTGCGCAGGACGAAGTCCATGCGGCCTATGTCGGCCATAGTGAAATAACGGCCATTGGTGACGTGCCGGTTGAGGTCAAGATCAAGCGGCCAGACGCGCATGCGGATGACGGTAGTGGCCAGCCCATCAACCGGCTTGCGCCATGGGCGACGAAACAGCATGAGGAACAGTCGAAACCAGAGATTCATAAGGATGCCGAGGGTTGAGTAGATCGGTGCACTTTAGGGCGGAGAAATCGGATAAGGTAGGTGCACAAATGACTTTTTTCATGCGAAAAGCGCAATCTGGATCATTCATTCATGCACGTTACTCTGCTACTGGCTGATCAATGTTCCGCCGCCAGCGCCACCTTGGCGCTGGAGGTGCTCAGTGCCGCCAACTTGTTCGCCGATACTGCCAGCGCGCCGTTTGATGTGGTCGTCGCCTCATTGGATGGCGGTGACGTCGCCGGGTGGGGCGGGCAGACGCTACGCGTGGACCGATCCATCGACGAAGTCTGCCGAACCGATCTGGTGGTGATCCCGGGATTCCTCTTCACGCTGAAGGACGCCTTGCCTGCATTTGCGGGTTATGGGCCGTGGTTGCGTCAACAGCATGCGCAAGGTGCTGTTGTGGCTTCAATGTGTACAGCGACGTTCATGCTGGCCGAAGCGAGAATGCTGGACGGTATTCGTGCCACCACGCACTGGGCCTTTGCCGACCTCTTTCGCCGTCGGTATTCCGCGGTCTGTCTGGAGGAGGAACAAATCCTTTGCGAGGACAATCGCGTTATCACCTGCGGGGGGGCGAGTGCTGCTATGGATCTTTTGCTGCACCTCATCCGCCGGTTCGCTTCACTGGAGCTGGCGCAGAAGTGTGGTAAATATTTGTTGGTCGACAACGTGCGCAGCGAGCAATCGGTCTATGTCATGTGGTCATTGCCGAAGAACCATGGGGATGGCGATATCCTGCGTGTTCAAGATTGGCTGGAGGATCACTTTCATCAGCCGCTGTTGATCAATGACGTGGCCCAGCGATTCGGGTTCGGCGTCAGGAACTTCAAAAGGCGTTTCAAGGAAGCCACTGGTTATACGCCGCTGACCTATCTGCAAGCGCTACGCGTGGAGAGGGCAAAGCAGCTTCTTGAATCGACACGAATGACGCTGGACAGCATCACCTATAAAGTCGGGTACGAGGATGGCAACTCCTTTCGCAGGCTTTTTCGGCAGCGAGTGGGCCTGCTTCCAGCGGCCTACCGGAAGAAGTTTCAACCGAGTGCGAGCTGAGCGGCTGTCAATCGCAGGTATTCCGCAGAGGAATGCCCCCATAAAAATCATGAATTTTCTTTATGGCATTGGATCTCGTAGCGTGTCTGCTCACCATATGGAGATGACCCCGTGAATGATTCCCGCCTGCGCCTGTACGTTGATGCTCAATTCACCAGCCCCTATGCCATGTCGGCTTTCGTGGTCCTTCGCGAAAAGGGCATCGAATTCGAACTGAGCCCGCTGGACCTCGACGCATTCGAAAACCAGTCAGAAGACTATGCCAGCCTCTCGCTGACCCAGCGCGTACCGACGCTCGTGCATGGCGACTTTGCCTTGTCTGAATCCTCGGCGATCACTGAATACCTGGAAGATGTGTTCCCCCAAACGCCGGTCTACCCGCAAGAGCTGATGCAACGCGCGAAGGCACGACAAGTCCAGGCGTGGCTGCGCAGTGATCTGCTGCCCATTCGGCAGGAGCGATCCACACTGGTGGTGTTTTATGGCCTCAAATCAGCGCCCTTGTCGCCCGCTGCCGAGTCGGCCGCGCGCAAGCTGATCGGTGCCGCACAAGCGCTGCTGGCTGACGGCCGCGAGAACTTGTTCGGGCAATGGTCGATCGCCGATGTGGATTTGGCCTTGATGCTCAACCGGCTGATACTCAACGGTGACGCCGTGCCACTTGCACTGGTGAAGTATGCGCAGCGTCAATGGCAGCGGCCAACGGTGCAGGAGTGGGTCAAATTGCAGCGTCCTGCGCTGTAGCGGTGTGAAGTCAGGTCAACTGCGCTCAATAAATTGCACGATGACCTGATTGACGACCTCAGGATGCGTAATCGGCCCCATATGACCGAGCCCCTCGAGTTCCACCACTTCAACGTTCGGCAGTGCGCCGGTTAGCAGCCGCGCCACTGCCCGTGACGATGCCGGTGAGTCCTTGCCGACCATGAAAAGTACCGGCAGGTTGAGCGAGCGGAACGCCTGTAATGGCGTCGGCTCGTTCAACAATGCGTGAGCCCAGCCCTGCACATTGGCCACCGCGGCGGCGATGGAGGGCTTGCGTTGTTCCGGGGTTTGCTCCCAGGCCCCGGCACCCATCCAGTAGTCAATGAAATGCTGGGCCGCTGCGTCGAGGTTGCCCGCCTCAAGCGCGAGCCCGGCGTTTGCGACGACTTCACGGATGGCATCCGCCTCATTGGGTGGAGGCGATTCAGCGTCGAGCAGGGCAAATAATGTTGGCTCATACAAAACCATGGCGCGCACCCGGCCGGGGTTCTGCAGCGCCGCGATCAACGCCACTGCCCCGCCATAAGAGTGACCGACCAGAATGAGTGGTTCGCCGGCGCGGGCGAGCACCGGTTCGGCGAAGCGCGCCTCTTCACTGAGGGTGACGATTCGATCGGTGGGCCATGCCGGGCTCTTGCCGGCGCCAAACGAGTCGAGCGCCAGAACCCGAAACTTTGCGGCCAGGTGATCTTGCAGTCCGCGCCACTGCACCGAGTGACTCGCATTGGCGTGAAAGCAGACAACGCCCGGTCCCACGCCTGAGTCCCGGTAAAAGGGTTCGACGGGTTTCATTCTGGCTCTCCTGCAACGACGTTAAAGAGACGAAGAGAGTTATAGATTAACTTCAAGGCTTCGGTGTAGCAGCCAGTCATGATGAAATAGCCGCCCGTTTTTGCTGTCAGCAATACCTGATTTGGAGCACCACATGAAAAACGCCGCCATCCTTACCTTCGCCTTGATGCTCAATACCGGGTTATTCAGCCTGCAAGCCGAAGCGGCGGGGGATGCTGAAGCCGGTCAGAAACTATTTAACCGTATCTGCGGCGGCTGCCATCAAGTAGGGACTTTGGCGCGGGGTTCTTTTGGTCCGCAACTCAATGCGATCTTCGGGCGCCCTGCGGGAAGCACGACGGACTATCAGTACTCAAGCGCGATGAAATCATCAGGCCTCATCTGGACTCGCGAAACACTTACCGCCTACATCGAAGCGCCAAAAGAAGTGGTTCCCGGAACCCGGATGATTTTCTGGGGCCTTAGCGACCCGGAGAAGGTCGAAAACCTGCTGGCCTACCTTCAGACCTTTCAGCCGCAATAATCTTTGCCTTATCAAAATGTTTGCCGCGTAAAGGCTGTACAAGTGATATCAATAAGCCACTTCATCCGTTAAAGTATGCGCCGCCCGAGAGACGGATCCCGGGTATTTCTAATGGAGTGACTCAGTGAATTATCTCAGCAAAGTTGTTGCCGTAGCCCTGTTCGGTCTGGTTCTGGCGGGTTGCACCGGCACCCCGATGAAGACTCAGCAGTACGACAGCAACCAGTACACCGTTGTCGGCCACAGTGAAGCGACTGCCACTGGCCTCCTGCTGTTTGGCCTCATCCCGATCCAGCAGAACAACCGTTTCATCCGCGCTCAGAACGCCGCGATCAAGGCCCGCGGCGGCGACGCGATGATCAATACCCAGGTGCAGGAAAACTGGTTCTGGGCTTGGGCTCTGACCGGTTACACCACCACAATCTCCGGTGATGTGATCAAGCTGAAAACCGTTCAGTAAGCGACAGGCTCTGCCTGTGTGGCGAGCGAGCTTGCTCGCGCTGGGCTGCGTAGCGGCCCCAAAAATCCGACAGCAATTGCCGATTTTGTGAGTGCTACGCATTCAAGCGGGAGCAAGCTCCCTCGCCACAGGTTCACTCATTGATCGCACCTCACCCCCAGGCTTTTCCGAGCTCCTCCAGACCCGCGTCTTGCAGGTTCTGCGCACTCATGACCACTCGGAATTTGCAGTTGGCCTGGAAGTTGAGAAAGAAGGGTTCCGCATATCCGGGAATTTCGGAAGGGTCCTCAATATCGATCAGAAAAATCCCACTTCGCATTCCATCCTGCTCAGTGAAATAAGTCGCCTCTGGCTTAATGGTTTCCAGCACGCGGTTCATGATTTCGCCGATTTTCCCGGACCTGACATGCGCGTTGAAAGGCTCATGGGGAAACTCGACCATCAGTAGCATTTTCATTATTCGATACTCTGTTGAGGTGGCGTGCTCCTTACCCGGATCCTTACTCCTGACGATGATGCCGCAAGCCGTGCGTTCAGCCGTGCCAGCGGTGGTGTGTGGTTAAGAATAGCGAAGGGTGAGAGGCTGCCGGGGCAGAGTTACGGACGGTCATTCTTGATGAATCGGCGGCGAGGCGAAGGGCTTGTTGGCTGAAGTTATGCAGTTATGTGATGAAAGCAGTTTTATGCAACGTGGCTTTGAGCGTTCGAAGAGAGACATGCCAGCATCGCCTATACAGGCGATGCCGACTCACCGATCCCCGATTACTGCTGTACCGGCGTGCAGAGTTCTACCAACGTTCCGTCAGGGCATCGAACGTAAGAGACGATTTGTCCCCAGGGCTTGGCGCTTGGTGCGGAAATTTCGGTGGCTCCCGCCTTCAACGCTCTGGCGTGCGCCGCCGGAACGTCCTCGGTCACCAGGCCTACTTCGATTCCGAGTGGTTTGGAGGAGGAATGTGCCGAGACATGGCCCGTGCTGAAGTTCATCGCGGCCAGTTCATCGGCGGCGAATGCCAGCGCGGTTTCCCCGGTTTCGAGTTCGCCGTAGGTGTTGGACTCATGGAGGAAGCGAACGCTAAACCCGAAGGCTGACGAAAAGAACTGGAGTGAGGCAACGACGTCCGGGACGTAGATGATCATGTAGCCAAATTTCATGAACGGGCATTCCTTGTCGTGTTAATTGAGTGGCAAATCACGGTTACCCAGGCAGGTTTACCCTGTGCCTGTTCTTTTGAAAAGGCTAAAGGGTGTCATCACGGTGTCATCGAACGAATGGCAAGCTCCTCGCAAACCGTCTTGAGCGCTCAGACGGAACTCCGTCTGCGGGCTGATGAATTTGCCAGGAATCCCCCTTATGAAAGGAGACGCCTCCCTGTTTGCGGCCATTGACTTGGGGTCCAATGCGTTTCGCATGATGATCGGCCAGTCAGTCAGGCGCAATCAGGGGTTCATGATCCAGGAAGTGAAAACCTTGCGAGAGCCTGTCCGTCTGGCGGAGGGGTTTCAGGGAGGGGCGCTGGACGAGTTGGCGCTGGATCGGGGGTGGCAAGCGCTCGCGCGATTTGGCAAAAAACTGCGCGGCTTTGAGGCCGGTCGCGTGCGGGCAGTGGCGACCAGTGCGGTCCGCGAAGCCGATAATGCCCAACTGTTTCTGGCCAGTGCGGAGCGGCACCTGGGCTTTCGTATCGATGTCATCTCTGGGCATGAAGAGGCGCAACTGGTGTACGCCGGTGTTGCCCATGCGATACCCAGTACAGAAAATATGCGCCTGGTCGTGGATATCGGCGGCGGCTCTACTGAATTGATTCTGGGGCAGGGCGCTCAGCCTCTCTTGACCGAGAGCATTGCCATTGGCAGCGGCACTTTTGGCGCGCGTTACTTTCAGGGCGGCTGTATATCGGCGAAGGCGCTCCTGGAGGCCGAGCGCGTGGCCACTCTGCAGTTTGAAAAAGTTACCCGCCGTTATCGCGCGCTGGGTTGGCAGCAAACTATTGGCTCTTCAGGTACTGCACGGATGCTGGCCAAAGTGCTCAAGGCCAATGGTTTGAATGACGATGGTCAAAGCGGTATCACCTACGGTGGTCTGTTGCGCTTGTCGTTGCGTCTGCTGGAAGTGGGGCATGTTAAACAACTCAAATTGGCGGGCTTACCACCCCATCGCCTGAATATTTTGCCCGGTGGCCTGGTGCTCATGCTGGCGGCGTTCAAGGTATTCGGCATCTCGCACATGAGTCCTTCCGAGCCGGGTTTAAGGTTGGGCGTTCTACATGGTTTGATGTCCAAACACTAAATGACGCCGCTGCTGTCAATCACGTTATTGGCAAAACGTTGTTGTAATCATCACTGTGAAGATCTGGCAGTGACGCTTGAGTATCACCGCTGATCCCTTTGACGATCCAGTCGGGCACTAAAAACGCATGAAAAAACCCGGCTGATGAGGCCGGGTTTTTTGGTTGAGTATTGCGGTAAAGCCACTCATTCATGCTGCACGATTCTGAATCAGACGATCCGAACCACCTTCAGCGACGCGATTCTCGATCAGACGATCCGAACCACCTTCAGCGACGCGGTTCTCGATCAGACGATCCGAACCACCTTCAGCGACGCGGTTCTCGATCAGACGATCCGAACCACCTTCAGCAACGCGATTCTCGATCAGACGATCCGAACCACCTTCAGCGACACGGTTCTCGATCAGACGATCCGAACCACCTTCAGCGACGCGGTTTTCGATCAGACGATCCGAGCCGCCTTCAGCGACGACCGGGTGAGTAGAGGAAGCGGCGAAAGCGTTAACTGCAAAAACCGAGAAAGCGATGCTGAGGAGGATTTGGCGTTTCATGATGGTGTGCTCCGGGGTGTTATTGGTTGGGTATGGAGCGGATGTTACGCCGAGGATTTTTTATGAGAACTTCATTGACGTGATGGTGACTATCGATGCCAGCAATGGTTGAAAGGTAGTGAGCAAGTGCCGCGTTCTCGCCGAGACCGGCCGGCGCCATGAGCGCCCCCTTGCTTGAGCGGCATTCTCCCCACGCAGTAGCGGTGTACTCAGGTCTGGCTGATATCCAGCAACCGAGGCTTTGCAATCGCCAGATAATCCTGCGTATCGAGCACCATCGACGCATCCAGCCGGCCAGCGTTGAAGGCTATTTCGCTATAGCCGGTGGTCAGGGCCGGGTCAACGATCAATTGAATCCGTTCATCGAAGACGAAAGGAGGGATGGCGCCGATCCGGCACCCGGTCAATTCCATGGCGGTTTCGGCCTTCACCAGTTCGGCTTTTTTCCCGCCCAGCGCCGCTCCGACCTTCTTCATGTCGAGCTTCTGGTCTCCCGGCAGTATCACCAGGGCATACGGTTCGGCCTGACCCTTGAGCGAGCAGAGCATGGCCTTCGCGCCCTGGCCGGGTTCGGTGCCACGGATTTCGGCGACCCGCGCCGACTGGCCCTCGGCATCGTGCATCAATACCCGGTAAGAGGCTGCGCGGGCATCGAGTAGCGCCACCAGACGATCGAACATGGGATGCATGTAGTTTTCCTCAGGTTTTTACAGGAACAGGTCGTAAGACAGTTTGCTGATCAGGATTACCAGCAACACCAGGAACAGAGCCCGGACAAAGGGCACGCCTTTATGAACCGCCAGCCAGGTGCCGGTCAGCGCACCCAGGATGTTGAATGCCGCCATGGGGATTGCGATCAGGTAGAGCACGTTACCCGTCGGAATGAAGAATATCAGCGCCGCCACATTGGTCGCGATGTTCACCAGCTTGGCCGACGCCGAGGCATGAAGGAAGTCGAAGGCGAAGCAGCGGATAAACAGGAAGATCAGAAAGCTGCCAGTACCGGGACCGAACAGTCCGTCGTAGAAGCCGATGGCACCGCCGATGACGATCGCCAGCAGTTTTTCCTTGGTACCGATGTGCATGGGTTTGTGCAGGGCGCCGAAGTCCTTTTTCCAGAAGGTGTAGATCGCCATCAGCACGATCAACACCAGCACCGCCGGCCGGATCATCGACTGGGGTACGAACGACACCGTGGCTGCTCCGAAGAAGGCCATGACAAAGGCCGCACAGGCGGCGGGGATGACCAGACCCCAGTCGATCACCACCTTGCGCACGAAGGACCGGGCCGCGAATGCGGTACCGCAGGCCGCTGCGACTTTGTTGGTACCCAGCAGCGCCGCCGGTTGTGCCGTGGGCAGTACGTTGAATAGCGCGGGTATCTGGATCAGTCCGCCGCCGCCCACCGCCGCATCGATCAGGCCGGCGGCGAAGGCGAACACGCAAAGGATGACAATATCGACCATGAAATCAGGCTCTGACGATGAAGGGTTGGTGAGGGTTCAGCGGCACCATACGTGCCGGGTCATTGACCCCGAAGACGCGCAGCATCCAGCGGTCCCGGCCGTCGTAGCGGGGGGTAAAACCGTCCCGGGCATGCAGGGTTTGCTGGTTCTTGAAAATCAGCATGTCCCCCGGTTGTAGCAGTATGTGGTGCACGACATCGGGATGATTGGCGGCGGCGGAGAACAGTTGCAGGGCAAACTTCGCGTTGGCACAGGTCGCTTCGACACTCGCCTTGTTGTAGCGGCAATACAGACCACCGGTTGCGTTTCTGTACAGTAGGGGGGCGTTTTCCAACACATTACCCTGCTTGCCGAAGGAGGCTGGTCGGCGAATAGCGAAGTTCGGTTGTGACAATTCTTCTTCGACGGAGGCCGGCAGCATGGCCAGCACCTCGTCAATGGCGACGATGCGCGTCGGCACGTCGAGCTCGCAGCGCAGGCCAGTCAGGGACAGGTACTCCGGACAGGCCGACAACTGCGAGACGGGTTCGCAGGTCAAGGGCAGGTGAGGGTTGTCGACATGCATGTCCAAGTCCGCGCGCGAGCCATAGGAGCTCTTTTCGGTCTCTCGCTTGCGCTTGGGCGATACGTGGCGGAACACCGTGTTGTCGCTTTCACCCTCGTACGCCAGCGGACGGGTTTGCAGGGTTTGCAGCACGGACAGGATAGCCCCGGCCAGAACCGACAGATTCTCGATACCCGGCTCCCTGTCGTAGGGCGTGGCGGGCAGTTGCGGGTCCAGCGGCAGCCCCCTGACGATCATCGCCACTTCACGGGCCTTGGGAAAGTTACGCAACTGCTGGATTTTCTCGGTGCACAGGACACTCTCCAGCAACTGCCCCAAGGCCGGCATGTGGCGGATACCCGAGGCGCTGTCGGTCACGGCCAGGGATGCCAGGCTGGCTTGAAGCGTGCGCTGTTCTTCGAACGACAGATGAATTTGCGGTATCTCCTGTCGGGTCGAAGTCGCTGATCTTTTTTCCAGCCATTCAGGAATTTCTTCACCGATACGGGCTGCGGATTTCCCGACTATTTCATCCAGCTTCGACACGTCCTTCTGCTCCTGTTGCCTACATCCTTGTGAGTTGAGCGGGAAGGTTAACGGAAGGGTCTTTTTTGTGTTGCAATGTTACGTTGTGAAAAGTGCAATGAGGTGGCCAGTGGCATTGAATATGTTGGGGGAACTTGAAGCCTTCGCGACGGTGGCTCGCAAGCGCAGTTTCGTCGCGGCGGCACGTACTCTGGGGCGCTCCCCCAGCGCGCTGACCCGTGCCGTTCAAGCCCTGGAGGAAAGTGTCGGGGTCAAGTTGTTCAATCGCTCGTCCAATGCCGTGAGTTTGACCGAGGCGGGCGAGCGCTTGATGCCTCACGCTTACAAAATGCTGGATCTGCAACGTGAGGCGGATGAAGACTTGGCCGGCCTCAGCGGCCTGGCCTACGGCTGGATCCGCTTTTCCGCCCCCGAGTTTCTCGGACATGGGGTATTGCCCCGGTTGATCGCGCAGTACAGCGAGCGTTATCCAGACGTGAATGTCGATGTGATTTTCACCGATGAGACCATCGACCCGGCCAAGAGCAAGCTGGACTTCTCGATTCGCGGCGCGTTTGCGCAATCCAGTGACCTGATCGGCTATCCGCTCTGGAATTATTCACGTTACCTGTATGCCAGCCCCGGGTATCTGGAGCGGCGCGGGATGCCCGACTCCATTGAGGCGCTGGAATCGCACTCGCTGATCCTGCATACGGCGCCGCGGATTCTCAAGGAGTGGAATTTTCGCAGTGAAGAGCAGGCCATCAGCTTTCGGGTTCATCCAAAGTTTCGTTTCAGCTCCGGTTTAGCGGTATTCCACGCGGCCCTGGCGGGCGTCGGGATTGCCCGCCTGGCGGACTGGATGGCGGAGCCCGAAGTGGAAGCGGGGCGCCTGCTGCGGGTCTGTCCCGAGTACAAGCTCACCTCCAGCAGCGGTGAAAGCCCACAGATGCACGCGGTGTACCCTGCCGGGAATCTGCCGCTGCGGGTGAAGTCGTTGTTGGAAGTGATCCGTGGCTTTGGCGACAGCCTTGGGCGAAAGTATGCGGTGACGCTTTAGGCGGCTGGACGTTGATCCTCAATCAGTGTGAGGCGACCTTAGGCTGAGTCACCAATGAGCGTTTTTGGCAGTTTCGCAATCGCCTCGCGGCACAAGCCTGGGCTTTACGCACATCACTCACTGGTTGAATCAATCAGTCCCTTTTCGTCATTGCGATCTGTGGGCAGCACGGTAGTGGCCGCATTGTCCCACGTCAGCAGTATCTGGGTGATGGCCGCATCAATGACCTCATGCGGCGTGTTATCCCGAGCGAGGATGGAAATGCCCTGCAGGAAACTGTCGAACATCGTAGCCATCGCGGGCGCGTGAATATTGCCCGGCAACTGACCGGCACTGACACCTCGCTCAACACACGCAAAAATCCCCGCGCGAGTGTGGGCGCGAGATTGGGTCAGGGCATCGACTACCCGCGCATTCTCCGGGCTGGGCGCGCTCATTACGCTGAGGGACACCATGCAGCCCTTGGGATGGCCATCTTCACACTGCATGCGCGCTGACTGGCGCAGCGCGGTCTCTATGGCTTGGCGGGGCGGCAGGCTCTCGTCCCACAGGCATTCGGTGACTTGGGCGAACGTCGCCAGGTAACGTTGCACACACTCATCAAACAACGCTTCCTTGGAACCGAACGCCGCGTAAAAACTCGGTGCGGAAATTCCGCCACCCAGTCTGGCTTTCAACTGAGCGAGGGAGGTCGCGTCGTAGCCGTGTTGCCAGAACAGGTGCAAGGCCTGCTCCACCGCGTGGTCGCGGTCGAAAGTGCGAGGGCGGCCCATTTGCGCCATTTCAAAACTCCTCTGGATGACGATATAGATACTAGTCGATACATAAGTCGTTGACAACGAGCGCCGGCAGCCCTCAACATTTATATCGATCGGTATTTAAGTCTGAAATCCTCACTCAAGGAGTTTCCCGTGACACCCTCAATCACCTTATCGGCAGCGCCGGACCGCCTTCCCATCGGAGCCTTGCTCGCCTTGGCCATGACCGGTTTTATCTGCATCGTCACCGAAACCCTGCCCGCGGGCCTGTTGCCGCTGATCAGCGAAGGGCTGAAGATTTCCCCCTCCATGGCTGGCCAGATGGTCACCGCCTACGCCCTGGGTTCGGTGCTGGCGGTCATCCCCATGACCATCGCCACCCGCGGCTGGCGCCGTCGTAACGTGCTGCTACTGACCATCATCGGTTTCCTGCTGTTCAACTCCATTACCGCGCTGTCATCCCACTACGGCGTGATCCTGGTGGCGCGCTTCTTCGCCGGCGTCGCGGCGGGGCTGGCCTGGAGCCTGCTGGCCGGTTACGCCCGACGCATGGTCGCGCCTCATCAACAGGGCAAGGCGCTGGCGCTGGCCATGGTCGGCACACCGATTGCCCTGTCTCTGGGCGTGCCTCTTGGCACTTGGTTGGGCGGCCTGGTGGGTTGGCGCACCACCTTCGGCATCATGTCGGCCCTGACCCTGGTGCTGATCGCCTGGGTATTGGTGAAAGTCCCTGACTACCCACCCCAAGCCGCGCACCAGCGCAAGTCGCTGCGCACAGTGCTGACCACGCCGGGCGTGCGCCCTGTGCTGGCGGTGGTGATCAGCTGGATGCTTGCACACAACGTTCTCTACACCTACATCGCACCGTTCGTGGCACCGGCGGGGTTGGGGGATCGGGTGGATTTGGTGTTGTTGGTGTTTGGCATTGCGGCGTTGGTGGGGATTTGGGTGACTGCCAAACTGGTTGAGCCGTTGTTGCGCAAGACTGTGTTGGTGAGCTTGGCGGCGTTTGCGGCGGTTTCCGTGGTGTTTGGCTTTTTGAGTAGCGTGCCTGAGGTGATCTACATCGGCATGCTGGTTTGGGGGTTGAGCTTCGGCGGGGCTGCGACGTTGCTGCAAACGGCGCTGGCGGATGCGGCGGGAGATGGGGCGGACGTGGCGTTGTCGTTGAATGTGGTGGCTTGGAATAGTGCGATTGCGGGGAGTGGAGTGGTGGGTGGGGTGTTGCTGGACAGGTGGGGCGTCGCCTCTTTTCCGTGGGCAATGGTGGTGTTGGTTGCGGTGGGGTTTGTGATTGTCTGGGGCGCTCAGGCCCACGGCTTCAAATCGGGCCCGCGTGCGGCTGGCAGGCCTGCGGTGGCGGGGCACTGAACCACAAAAAAGTCAAAAAATGGTTCTGGATGGGGCTCGGGCGATCCAGTTGATGCGTACCAAGGCGTTCACAGTGGCGCTTTCAAAAAACGTTGCTCATGATCAGGATCAGGCAAAAGGCACGTGTCGTATTTTCCGAAGAGCCAATAGCGATTCAACGCAATGCGATCGTATGCCCAATCTCGAAACTTGCGTGGGAGGCTGCGCAAAAGGTTCACTGGACGCCAAGGGGCGGGCAACTGGGTGATGACTTCGAAAAATGCATCCGAACGCACCCAGTAGTGTCGGTCGCGGATCACGGCCATGGTGTCGAATTGATGCAAGGGCAAACCTGCCCAAGCAAGCAGCGCCTGCCCCTCGGGCGACTGTACTGCCGCCAACCGGACGCGCCGGTGGCGGTCATGGCGGATCAAGAACCTCGCCCAGCCATTGCACAGCTTACATACGCCGTCGAACAAGAGCACCGTCTCGCCTTGCTTGAGCAACGGCGGGGGTGAGGGTCGAATTTGGGATGCTGGCATAAACATGGGTCCAATGGGCCTCGTTATCCGGATCATAGCCGTGCGGTAGAGTTGAAGTCTGCTTTTGGCCCAGAGTGTGTAAAAACGGCCACCACCTTCTACGAGGATCCCACCATGCGCAACTACACCCTGGAATACCTGTTCAACGGCGAACCTCGCACACACATGTTCGAATTCGAGCAGCTTCAACTGCCTGTCCATGAGGCGGCGATGCACCTGCTACAGCTGCACTATGGGGATGGTGAGAACAGCCTGATCATGCCCACTGCGGACGCGACGCCGGCGGAGATTTTAGAGCAGGCTGAGCGGGTAGGGCTGACGCAGATAAAAGTCGTCGATTAACCCGGTTGATGCGAGGTGCCGCGGTCAGCAACGCGCGCCTCGGCATATTTGAAGGACTGCTGTTGGCCGATTGCTCCCTGTCCATAAGGGCAGTTCTTGTATCACAGAACAAGTTCTAAACCAGCTGGCGGATCCCCAGAGACAAAATCAAACCACCGCACAGTCGATCGATTGCTTTTTTCCGACCTTGATACGCGGAAGCAATCTTAGGCTGCGATAGAGCGATTGCGACCATTCCATACCAGGTCATTGAAACCACCACTACAACTGCCAGCATCGATGAAAACGTGCCTAATGAAACGTGGGAGGGGGCTGCGGCTGAAAAAACAGCGGCATAGAAGGCCATGGACTTGGGGTTGCCAATGTTGGTAATCACCCCCTGAATAAAAGACTGCCTGCAACTACCGGCGACGGCATCATTTAGCGGCCCAAGCGCATTCTTCCCCGCATTGATCAACAGTCGGAATCCGAACCACATCAGGTAGGCGGCCCCTAGAACCTTTACAGCAAGCGCAGCCCAAGGGAGCGCAGCAAATACAACCCCGAGACCTGCAATTGCACAGGTGGACCAGAACAAGTTGACCAGTACGATACCCGCTACCAAGGCCAGAGCTTCTGACCGTGTAGCAGCCACCGCTTTATGGACCACTGCGACGAAATTTGGTCCAGGGATAACGACACCGGCCAAGTAGACCAAAAAAACTGTCAAAACGGCGGAACCATCGATCATGTGCTTCCTCGCGAGTCCTGTGGACGGAACCATCCCTTAGTATTGCTGATCGCCATTGGGCGCTGAGTGCCCGGCTCATTCTCGACGATGAGTGTGCGGCTGTCGATCGACCGATTCTGGCCGTTTTCTGCCTGTTGCGACTGGCCGAAAACCCAAAGCAGACATCATGTGTCTAGCAAATCCGGAGCAATTCACTGATGTGAAAATCAAATCTGTATCAAGATTTGCCTAGTCGCCCAAATTAACGGCATTACCGTTAATCCGGACATAATAATTATCGAATTCACCGCTTTCGACGAACACAAAGCCATGGCGAGTGTAAAAACGATTTGAAGCGCTTTCCTTGAGAGCACCAACCTTGATGGGACGCCCGATCTCATCAGCCTCTCTGAAAATCTGAGTAAGAACTTCAGAACCGATTCCTGCTCCTTGAGCACTGGGTATCACATACAAGTGGTCAAGCAGAAGCTCGCTCTGATGGTCTTTGATAACGACAAAACCGACCAGAACACCTGATACTTCTATGCGGCGTGTGCTGTTAGCGTCGAACCCACCAAGAAATCGTTCGCGCGCACGATCCGGGTTAAATCGTCCAAGCCGTTCAAGGCTCTCGCGCATGGCCTCAATCCTGATGGCTACCAGATCTTCCAGGTCGTTATTGGAAGCTGCGCATAAAACGACAGCGGAGTTTTGATCAGCGGAGGCTGGCATAACAAGCACCCTAAACATGGCCGGTCAATCATTATAGAAAACAGAATCCGCATCACCACTACTGCCGCCCGTTTAACCACGCAAGGTCTTTTGGGCGGACGCTTACCGTCCAGGGCTTGGCTACAAGGTTTTAGAAAATGCGTAAGCGATGGGCTTGAAACTGGAGGCAGGCTGCAGCTTCCGTTTCCCAGGTGCTGACAGTTCAGTTAGAAGAGTTGCTCAACTGCTGAAGCTCAAGTTGCTTGGCAGCACTGGCTTCGAGGGTTGCACGCTCTTCATCCAGATACCGATAAATGCTTTGGAGGTTGGCGATTTTCTGTTTGATTTCTGCCATCTTCTTTTCAATTAGCTTCGCGCCGTCAGCACAATCGATCAGCTTGTTCCGCTGCGCATCCAGAATCTCGCCTATTTCCCCCAGGGAAAACCCCATGCTTTGCGCGCGCTGGATAAAGTCCAGATCCTGCAGAGTTTGCACTGTGTAAACGCGATAGTTGTTAGTTTGCCGCAGCGGTGAGATCAGGCCGATTTGCTCGTAGTAACGCAGCGTATGGCGGCTGGCGCCGCTGCGGGCCTCGAGTTCGCCGATTTTCATGAAAACACCGCTTGACTATAGAGCTGGGTCGATAGTTTACGCTTGATTTCTCACCTTAAACAAGGAGCAGGGAAATGAGCGTGGAGTGCTTTGTCACGGGGGGTACCGGCTTCGTCGGTCAACATTTGGTGGCGTACCTGAGTGCAAAAGGTCACACCATTCGGGTGTTAATGCGTCGCCCAGAGCGACTAGCTGTACTGCGGGAGCAAGTCGATAATTTGGGAGGGTGCGCAACCCGGGTATTTGCCGTAGCTGGCGATCTGGAACGGGACAACCTCGGGCTGAGTCTTGCTGACCGAGAAGTGCTAAGGCACGCCAGAGTCATATTCCACCTAGGCGCCCACTTCGCATGGGGACTTTCAGTGGAGCATTCTCGTGCGGTGAATGTGGAAGGGGCAAAGCGCGTGGCGCTGTTGGCGGCTGAGCAAAAAAGCCGTTTAGTGATGATCGGCGGCTACATGCTGAAAAATCATGAACATCTGCAACGCATCGGAATTGATCCTCGTCATCCGGAGTTGACGAATTGGCCTGCCGTCTACCGACATGTCGGTGGTTACGAGGGAAGTAAGCTGGAGGCGCATTTTGCGACCCTGGAGGTCATGTCCGCCAAGGGCGGGGAGATTACCGTTGTCCACCCTGCGACTGTCTGTGGTCACAGCCGCACGGGGCATATCCTTGACGGTCAGCCGCTGGTGGAGCTGATACGCAACCTTGTGCAGGGAAAGTTGACTGCAGTGCCCGGTACCGCCGAGCACTGGCTGCCACTGGTCACCGTGGATTACCTGGTTGAGTTGGTGGCAGTTTGTGCTTTTGATCCTGCCATGGTGGGCCAGGAACTGCTGGCGCTTGATGACCAAACTCCAAACTTGCGAGAACTCCTGATGCAGGTGGCACAACCTTTGGGCTTAAAGTCTCCCAAGCATCACATTTCACTCCGATTGCTGAAGTTGCTACTGAGTATTCCTCCCGTCGCGTGGTTTTTGAATACAAAACCCGAAGCCTTGGACTTTATCCAGACCACTCGTTTTGATACAGCGGCGGTCGAGCAATTTGCCAACAGGCATGGAATAGCCAAACCGGATATACGTCAGTCTTTGCAGCACACTGCAACGTTCGTCAACTCATATTGCATAGCCAAGGGCTAGGCCCTCTGACTTCTCCCTTGGCGGCGACAAGAAGGCGAATAGCATCCTACTGGGCGATCCAGCTTATGCCACAATAAATACTGGGGTTGGTGGGATCTTCGTATCCTCAAACTTTGCGCCGTCGATATAGGGCGGCATTCTATCGAACGACAATTCAGCGACAGGGATCGTCATCAATGCAATCTACTTTCAGCAAAGGCGTCATATTTGCACTCTCCGCTGCGGCACTGAACGCAACGATCGGTGTACTCAGCAAAATACTCATGAGTAATGGTTTCACCGCTAGCAGTGTCGCTGTCATCAAGACCGTACTTGGTTGCGTGCTTCTCTCGATCTTATTGTTTTTCCTCAAGCGCCCGGCGGCGTCGACCAAATGGACTCAGGCGGCTATCTGCGCATTCCTTGGCATCTTTGTGCTGTTCCATTTCGAAACGTCCGCCTATCGACACTACGCTGCGGCAGGTGTGGTGGTGGTGCTGATGGCCAGTGCCTCAATTTCCTCGATCATTCTGGGGCGCATTTTCCTCAAGGATGCCATCACCGCGAACGCTACCGTTGGTGCCGCACTGGCTATCGCTGGGATCTCGGTGATCTTCGGCGGCGACCTGCAGCAGGGCTTTACCCTGCAAGGTGCTGCGCTCGCCTCCATGGCCGGCTCCGGCTATGGGGCCTTTTCGGTTGCCATGAAGCGTATGGGGGTGTCGGGGGGGCTGCACTTCACCCGACAATTGTTGTTCTTTGGCAGCCTGTACTTGCTGATGCCGGCTGCGGCCGATGGTTTCGCGATGGGCGAGCTGTCGCCGCTGGCGATCGCCGCGCTGCTGGCGCTGGCCACGCTGCCGACAATCCTGGGCTTCTTTTGCACCACCAAGGCCATCGAGTATCTCAAGCCATCCCAAGTGCAAGCGCTGGAGCTGACCGAACCACTGTTCGCCGCGCTGTTGGCGTTTGTGGCGCTCAACGAAGTACCGCGTGAAAGCCTGTACGCGGGAGCGGCACTGATCATCGTCGGCCTGTGTTTCTCCAATGAACTAATCCGCTTGGGCAGCAAAGCATCCGTCCCTTCGACCGAGTGAGCTATTTTCGGATTCTGATTACTTTAGCAATCAGTGGTTTTTAAGTGTT
Organism: Pseudomonas sp. TH37; assembly: GCF_016650735.1. Classification (NCBI taxonomy): domain Bacteria; kingdom Pseudomonadati; phylum Pseudomonadota; class Gammaproteobacteria; order Pseudomonadales; family Pseudomonadaceae; genus Pseudomonas; species Pseudomonas sp. TH37. The sequence goes on along the minus strand of NZ_JAEKFD010000004.1, from coordinate 340,405 downwards.
TTGAGCGACCGACCGCTTCTGGCCCAGAGTGTGTAAAAACGCCTTCGCGAACACTTGCTATGATTTCTGAGAATTTCATCGCAGGGATCGCCGATGAAACGCTTTAGTCACCGGATAAACAGGTCTCACTGACCGATCCAGACGCCCGCTCCATGATGACGCGCGGTACGGGAATCGTCGGCTATAACGTGCAGACGGCGGTCGATACTCAACATCATTTGATCGTTGCGTATGAGGTCACCAACGTCGGTTCCGACCGCGATCAACTCGTCTCGATGGCCAAGTAGGCCCGCGAGGCGATGGCGTCAGAAACACTATCGGTAGTGGCTGACCGAGGTTACTTCAAAAGCGAACAAATCTTGGCTTGTCACGATGCCGGCATCACTGCCTATGTGCCCAAGCCAATGACCTCGGGAGCAAAGGCTGACGGGCGTTTCAATAACGATGCGTTCATCTATGACAAGGCTGTGTAAAAACGTTTTTGATCGTAATAGGTGGCTGGATTCGACACAAAAATTGCGGTCCTACGCAAATTTCAGGTCTGCTGAGTTGCCGAGTGCCAGCAATCCTAGAGCTCCAGTTTGTTGTTCGCGGACTGCGTCAAAAACTCGGTGATCAGTGACGTAACCTGCTGTTGGATTACCTCGCGCGGGCGAGCATTGTCGCCATCCCCGCAAATGATGCCATCGCCAGGAATGTCCTCTTCGAGCAATGCCACTGCACCTGGTTTGCAAATCGACAAGAAGCTGAAATGGCTGGCGTCACTGATCTCGACATAGCGGCTGGACGCTTGGGGCAGGCGTGTGGCCAGGTTAGCGGACTCCAACTGAGCAGGCAGTTCCACCGATGGTGCGCCGGCAGCGATAACTAGCACCGGCACCGGCAGTGCCGCAAGGCTCTCATCTGTCATCCCGCGCGAGAGTCCCAGGTCCAAAGAAACCACAGCGGTGACGCGTTGATCGCGCAAATCGCCGGCCAGACCAGCCTTTAATGCCGGAGTACTCTCAGGGTTGATCTTTTGATAATTGGTGCAACTGGATAACTGCGGATGGAGTTTGCAGTCACGGGCAAACAGGGCCGGGTCGAAACGAGCGCCGGCGATCTCCATTGCAGTCCAGCCGCCGAGTGAATGGCCTACTACAGCAATTTGACGCTTTGTGACCACGCCAAATTTTTCAGGTTGAGTGGTGACCGCCTCAATGGCCCGATGCAGGTCAATGGGCCGCTGCCATAACTGCGCCGCCGCTTGCGGGCTTCGATCATGGGTCGTGGTGCCGGGGTGGTTGACCGCTGCGACAACGTAACCCTTATGGGCCAATGCACTCGCCAACCAGTTCTGATTGTTCCAATTGCCTCTGAATCCATGGGAGAGCACCACCAATGGGTGCTCGCCAGCAGAGGGTGGCGCGTTGCGAACCGCAGAAGCACCGACAAACACCACATCGTCGCCGATCAACTGTGGGGTGACGGTCGTTGTACTGGGATACCAGACGACCATCTCCAGCGGACGCTCATTGTGTGGGTCCGGCAGGGTGTCGGATTGGAAGCCGACAGAGTTGACGTCAGCGAGAGCGCTGGTCGTCAGGCAGGTTAAAAGCAGGGCGCCGAGAGCTGTTTTCAATGGGTTGTCTTCCTTGATTTAGATAGGGGTTCAGAACCTGGAACCCACCGATAGCGTGCATCACATCTCGCAAATTATAGAAATCCTGCGCCGTGAGCAGGTGAATCTGCACCGACATTAAAGCCGATACTCCGACTGACATGCATAGTTTCCGTTATCTGCATTGACCGGTCAGCCGCCGGGCTTTCGGGGCAAGTCCGAAGGGCCGCTATTGGCCGATTTCTGCCTGTCAATAAGGGCTGCAAACGGGCCGAAGCGGACACAGGCGGGCATTCCGATTAGCTGAATTGACGCTCATACAGGGTGACCTGCTGAGGAAACAACTCACCATAGAGAGGATATGGAATACCGAAAATGTTCACTTCTATGCAAGGCGACGGGAACTCTTTGGAGTAATCCAGGATGCCCAGGCCCGCACATGGAATTACCAGACCCGCTTCGGTCTGAACAGAAAGATCCAGAACGGTCTGATTGTGGTGGTTCGTGGAGCACTCATTCTGGATAGCAGCGTATCCATCGGTAGGTTCGAATTGGCCTGAAACAACGCCCATGGGGGGATCTCCGTACTCGAGCGCCGAGTAGCCCACCAGAACCAACCCGCTATAAATTGAGAATCGCGTCATGAAACTGCCTGTATTTTTGCCGTGCATTAGACCCAACCAGCGGTATATCACTCGGCTAGTCCTTAAGCGAGGGTGAGCCTGTTGAGCGACCGCAATTGGCCGATTTCTGCCTGTCACGACGAGCTGGTACCAGCCAACAGCTGTCGCAGACGCGTGTCTACTAAAGTGGGAGATTCGCAGAAAAGATGGTCTGTCACTTCCTGCGATTATCCTGGGAGCGCTTGGTTCGGGACTACGCATAAAGCTATGCCGGGTCGTCGATCAATTGTGACTCACTGTTCGCGCTGCGTCCGTCCCTGGAGCGCCCAATGCCGCCCATCACCACGCGCCTGGTGGCGCTGTTTGTTCTTTGCCTGACGCTTGAAGTGCCAGCCCAGACCAACGCCTGCCCAGCGGGTGAGAAACAAGTGTGCCTGGATGGCTGCATCTGCCTGCCAGACGTGGGACAGGTGCTCGGTCCCCTGCCTGATGGCATCTACCAGATCGCGGCACCTGCCTTGGTGCTGTGGCTGACCCAAGCCCGCGCTGAAGCAGCCAACGCCGGCATCCAACCCATTCCACCGCACATCCGCGAGCAACTGCTGCGCTGGTACGCCCCCAGCGTTCTCGATACCGCACGCTACAGAGTTAGCGACAACGGCCAATTCAACGCCGCCACTGCCATGCTGCAAAACCCCGATGTCGGTGCCGTGACGCTGATCGACATCATCCTCTTCCGGGACGCTCAAACCGCAGAACAGAACATCGCGCTCTGGGCTCACGAACTGAAGCATGTGCAGCAGTATCAGGAATGGGGGGTAGAAGGATTTGCCCAGCGGTATACGCAAGATTTCAATGCCGTGGAGGCGCCGGCTTATGCCATACAGGCTGAGGTCAGACGGTGGGTGCGGGAAGGGACTTACTGAAGAGCTGCCGGTCGGGATGGTTCTGAATCAGTTTCGCAAGTCACCCGCTTTGATGAAGTCGATGAGCGCTTTCAAGGCCGGTGGCACATGGCGCCGGCTGGAGTAATAAAGAAAGAATCGGCTTGGCGGTGCTTTCCATTCCTGGAGTATTTCTCTGAGATGCCCTTTGCGGATTTCGTCGCGCGCCAGCTCCTCGTAGACATAGGCAATACCAGCGCCATCTTTCGCCGCCTGGATCATCAGCGCATCGTCTTCCAGAATGAGCGGGCCTGTGACGGACAACCGTATCGGTTGACCGTCTGCTTGATACTCCCAGGCGTAAAGTTTGCCACTGGGAAAACGCCTGGCAATGCACGAATGCTCGAGCAAGTTGCGGGGGGCTTGGGCGATCCCCTTTGCGGCCAGATAGGTATCCGAAGCAACCGTCACGAACGATTGAGGTGCGCCGACAGGGACTGCGATCATGTCACCGGCCAGGCTTTCACCAAAACGGACTCCAGCGTCAAACCCGCCGTTCACGATATCGGTCAATCCATCGTCGGTGATCAGGTCCAACTGAATACGTGGATACCGGGCCACGAAGGGCGCAAGTACTTTCGCAAACACGATACGAGCCGCCGGGCGCGCCACGTTGAGGCGAAGTTTGCCAGCGGGCACTTCCTGCATCGAGGTCAATTGCGCCAATACATCGGCAACCTGGTGCAGGGTCGGGACCAGCGTCGCCAATAGCTGCTGGCCGGCCTCGGTCGGGGTCACGCTACGAGTGGTTCGGTTCAGCAGCCTGATGCCCAGGCGTGTCTCCAACGCTCGCATCGCGTGACTCAACGCGGAAGCCGACACGCCACGCTCGTCGGCTGCCTTGCGAAAGCTGCGATGGCGAGCGACGGCGGCAAAGGCATCGAGTTCAGAGAGATCGGGGTGATTACTCATGAATATCGTTCAGTAGTTCAAATATGATTACCCATCTTATCGTCATCAGATCTCTCCCGGATACTTCTCACATCATTTGTGGAGAGGTCGCTATGCAAAAGAATCGTCTTGGGTCATCGGAATTCCTGATTTCGCCTATTGGCTTGGGGACATGGGCAATCGCCGGCGCCGGCTGGGAATACAGTTGGGGAGCGCAGGATGACAAGGACAGCCTGAGTGCACTTGAATATGCCATCGAACGCGGCGTGAACTGGATTGACACCGCTGCGGTTTATGGCTTGGGCCATGCGGAGCAACTGGTGGGGCAATTGCTGCGTCGGGTGCCGGTCTCGCGGCGTCCTTTGGTGTTCACCAAAGGCAGCCTGGTCTGGGATCCGGTCACGAAGCAGATTTCGCACTCCCTGGCCCCCCAATCCTTGCTCGCCGAGATCGACGCAAGCTTGCGCAGGCTCCAAGTCGAGACTATCGATTTGTATCAGATCCACTGGCCTGCCTTTCCTGCCGACGCAAGCAGTGAAGGTATTGAAATGGCGCTTTCGGCTTTGGCAGCCGCGCGCGATCAAGGAAAAATTCGCGCTATCGGCGTATCGAATTTCGATGTCGCTCAACTCAAGCGGGCGCAGGCGGTGACAGAGATCGTGTCGCTCCAGCCGCCGTACTCCGCCTTGATGCGGGACATCGAGAAAGACGTCCTGCCATTCTGTGAACAGGCCGGGTTGGGTGTCCTTGCCTATTCCACACTTCAATCGGGGCTACTGTCCGGCAGCATGACGCGTGAACGCATCTCGCAATTGCCCGAAGACGATTGGCGCAAGGCCCGAAGTGCTGATTTTCAGGAGCCCCGTTTGAGTGCGAACCTGGCATTGGTTGACGTCATGGCGCGTATTGGAGAAAGGCACGGGGTGAGCGCTGCGGCGGTCGCCATCTCTTGGGTACTTCGCCAACCGGTAGTGACGGGCGCCATTGTCGGAGCCCGCCGTCCCGCACAAGTAGACGGGCTGATTGCAGCCTCGGAGCTGCGCCTTAGCGCCGCGGAAATCGACGAAATTCGACCGTTCCTGCCCTCAGGCATGGGAACAAATGTCCCCGGCGCCGCCTGACGCTGTTGAGCAGAGGGTGAGCGTTCGCCGACCAATCTTGTCGTTCATGAGCTCGATCATCGGCTGGCCGAATAGCGCCCGGTCCGGGTGCTCACATCGACCCACACGGCTAACACCAGAATGCTGCCTTTGACAATCATCTGCCAGTAGCTGTCTACGTCGAGCATGGACATGCCGTTATCCAGACTGGTGATGACCAACGCGCCGAGAAGGGCGCCGTAGACTGTGCCGGAGCCGCCGCGCATGGAGGTCCCGCCGATGAAGCAGGCGGCGATGGCGTCGAGTTCGCCCATGCTGCCGGCCGAGGGTGAGCCGGCGGCCAGGCGGGCAGTATTGACCACGCCGGCGAGGGCACACATCACGCCCATGATCCCGAAAATCCACAGCTTCACGGCCTGCACGTTGATACCCGACAGGCGCGTGGCTTCCATGTTGCTGCCCACTGAATAGACGCGTCTTCCGAAGACGGTCTGGCTGGTCACGTAGCTGAACACGCCCAGTAGAATCAGCAGAAGCAGCACCGGAACCGGAATCCCGTCGTAGCTGTTGAGGGTATAGACGAACCCGGCCAGTACCGCGCCGATCAACACCACGCGCAATACGTCACGCATCATCGAGTGTGCCGCCAGGCCGTGGAGAGCACGATTGCGGCGTTGTTTCCAGGTCAGCAAAAGTGTCAGCGCGAACAGCAGCACGCCCAAGCCGGTGCCTACCGCGTGCGGCAGATAACCCTGGCCAACGTAGACCAGCTCCGGCGATACCGGGGCGATGGTGGTGCCGCCGGTAATTCCCAGCAGGATGCCGCGAAAGGCCAACATGCCACCCAGCCCGACGATGAAAGAAGGGATCCGCAGGTAGGCAGTCATGTAGCCGTTAGCCAAACCGATCATCAATCCGCACAGGGCGACCAGGCTCAGGTTCGCCAAGAGCGGTATGTGATAGACCACGTCGAGAATCGCCGCCAGTCCGCCCAGCAGGCCCAGCAATGAGCCGACCGACAAATCGATCTCGCCGCTGATGATTACCAGCACCATGCCGCAGGCGAGAATCCCGGTGATGGACATCTGCCGCAGCAGATTGGAGAGGTTGCGCGGGGTCAGAAATCCGCCCTCGGTCTGCCAACTGAAGAACAGCCAGATAATCGCCACAGCAATCACTAGCGCGAGCATTTTGTAGCGGGTGAAGAGCTGTTTGATCTGATTCATCTACACGGATTTCCGATCATTAGGGTGATGGCCAGCGGGTTGGCTGAGCGCGGCGGCGAGCACCTGTTCCTGGGTGAGTTCGTGGTTGATGAAGTCGCCGCGCAACTGGCCTTCGCCGATCACCAGGACGCGGTCGGAGACGCCGAGCACTTCGGCCAGCTCCGAGGACACCATGATGATCGACACGCCGTCGGCCGCCAGCGCCCCCATCAACTTGTAGATTTCGTACTTGGCGCCGACGTCCACACCTCGGGTAGGCTCATCGAGAATCAGTACCCGGGGTTTGGTCAAAAGCATTTTTGCCAGCACGGCTTTTTGTTGATTGCCGCCAGAGAGGCTGGTGATTGGCAGGAACGGGCTCGCGGTTTTAAGGTGCATGCGCGAGATTTCGCGGTCGATGCTACCCAGTTCGGCTTCGGCGTCGATGCGGGTCAGTTTCGAGTAATTGTCCAGCACGGCCAGGGTGATGTTCTGGCCGACCCCCAGATCCGGAATGATGCCCTGGCGCTTGCGGTCCTCGGGCACCATGCCCAGGCCGGCGCGGATTGATTTGCGCGGCGTGTGCGTGTCGATCGGTTTGCCGTCCAGCCAGACCTCACCTTCGTGGCGACCGGGGTAAGCGCCGAACAGCGCCGACACCAGCTCCGTGCGTCCGGCGCCGACCAGGCCGGCGATGCCGAGGATTTCACCGCGTTTGAGGACGAACGAAATGTCGTCGACCCGTTTGCGTTTCGGGGTGTCGACGTCGTAGCAGGTGACGTGGCGCGCCTCGAAAATCACTTCGCCAATGTCGTGGGGCTCGGTGGGGTAGAGGTTGCTCATTTCCCGTCCGACCATTTGAGTGATGATCTTTGGAATGTCCATGTCCGCCATGGCGGTCGTGGCGATGTGTTGGCCGTCATGGATCACCGAAATGGTGTCGCATACGGCGGCCACTTCATCAAGCTTGTGAGAGATGTAAACGCAGGCAACGCCCTTGGCCTTAAGGTCACGGATGATATCCAGCAGCACCTCGATTTCCGAACGGGTCAGGGCCGATGAAGGCTCATCGAGGATCAGCAGACGCGCTTGCTTGTTCAGTGCCTTGGCGATTTCCACCAGTTGCTGGTAGCCACCGCCGTACTGCGAAACCGGTAGCGATACGTTCATGTCCGGCACTTTCAGTTCACGCATCAGGGCTTCGGCGCGGTGGATCATCGCCGGGTAATTCATGCGCCCGCCGGGCAGCGTCAGCTCATGGCCCATGAAAATGTTTTCGGCCACCGACAGGTCGGGAACCAGCGTCAATTCCTGATGAATGATGACGATACCGGCGGCCTCGGTTTCGCTGATCGATTGCGCCTTGAGCGGCTGGCCGTCCCAGAGGATTTCACCATCCCACGTACCGTAGGGGTAGACCGCCGACAGAATTTTCATCAGCGTGGATTTACCGGCGCCGTTCTCGCCGCACAGTCCCACGCATTCACCGGGCTTGACCCTGATGTCGATGCCATTGAGGGCTTTGACACCGCCGAAGGTTTTGACGATGCCGTTCATTTGCTGCAGGTAGTCGGACATGGCGAGGGCTCACACAAAGGGCTCACACATAAGCAACAGACGGGAGGTCAACCCTGCGGGAACGAATTGGCTCGCCCCGCAGGATTGCACTCAAGCTTGCTCTCGAGTCTGTATTGCTCGATGGATCACTGTCCGGCAATCTGCGCCTTGGTGTAGAACCCGTCCTGTTCCAGCAGGTCGATGTTGTCCTTGGTCAATGGGGTCGGGGTGAGCAAGATGGTGTCGACTTTTTTACTGCCATTGTCGTACTGCGAGCTGTAGGTGGGTTTCTCGTTACGCGCCAGTTGCACTGACAGCTTGGCGGCTTCCGAGGCGATGAGTTTCAGCGGTTTGTAGACGGTCATGGTCTGAGTGCCATTGATCACTCGCTTGACCGCTGCCAGGTCCGCGTCCTGGCCTGAGATCGGCACCTTGCCGGCCAATTTCTGTGCGGCCAGTGCCTGGATCGCACCACCTGCAGTGGCATCGTTGGAGGCGACGATGCCATCAATCTTGTTGTCGTTGCGGGTCAGGGCATTCTCGACAATGCTCAGTGCTTCGGTGGGGTTCCATTCCTTCACCCACTGTTGGCCGACGATTTTGATATCACCCTTGTCGATGGCCGGTTGCAGCACTTTCATCTGACCTTCGCGCAGGACCTTTGCGTTGTTGTCAGTCGGCGCGCCACCGAGCAAAAAGTAGTTACCCTTGGGCGCTGCTTGCAGCACGCCGCTGGCCTGCATCTCGCCGACCTTTTCGTTATCGAAGGAAATGTAGGCGTCGATATCGGCGTTGAGAATCAGGCGGTCATAGGACACGACTTTGATTCCGGCCTTCTTGGCTTCGGCGACGGCATTGGTCAGTACGGTGGCGTTGAATGGCACGATGACGATCACATCGACGCCACGGGAGATGAGGTTTTCGATCTGAGAAATCTGCTTTTGCTCGTTGGCATCGGCCGATTGCACAAAGACCTTGGCGTCCATTTTTTCCGCCGCCGCGACGAAGTAGTCCCGGTCACGAGACCAACGTTCCAGCCGCAAGTCATCTATGGAAAAACCGATTTTCGGGTGGGCAGAATCGGCCATGACCGAAAGTGATAGCAAAGACAGGGCGCCGGCGAGTAGCGTGCGTTTTAGTTTCTTCATGATGGTGCGTCCTTTTATTGTTGTTTGAAAGACACTGCCTGACGATGAGTATCGTGCCGGTAGAACTGTAGAGAGTCGCCAAGTGCCGCGGGCATAGATTTGTCGCGCGAATGTCACAGCGCCGCCAGCGGACGTTGTTGACCGTCAGTTGTAGATAAATCGGTTGACGACGTTTTCGAGCATCTCCTGCCTGCCGCTGACGGCCTGCGGATTCAGTTCGTTGGCGAAGGCGTGTTCGGCCAGTGATTGGAGGCTGAACTCACCCGCCAGTACCGCCAACCCCAATGGCTGCTGCCAGCCGGCATAGCGTTGATCCTTGAATTGCTGGAGTCGGTCGTTCTGCACCATGGCCGCTGCACGCTCCAGGGACAGGGCGAGGACGTCCATCGCGGCGACGTGGCCATGGAACAGATCCATCTCGTCGAGGCTTTGGCGGCGAACCTTGGAGTCGAAGTTGAACCCGCCATTCTTGAAACCACCGACTTTGAGAATTTCGTAGGTGGCCAGGGTCATCTCTTCGACGCTATTGGGAAACTGGTCAGTATCCCAGCCGTTCTGCGGATCACCACGGTTGGCGTCGATGCTGCCGAAGATCCCCAACGAGGCTGCCGTTGCGATTTCGTGATGGAAGCTATGACCCGCCAGGGTCGCATGGTTGGCCTCGATGTTGACCTTGATTTCGTTTTCCAGGCCGAACTGATGCAGAAAGCCAAAGACGGTGGCGCTGTCGTAATCGTATTGGTGCTTGGTCGGCTCCTGCGGCTTGGGTTCGATCAGCAGGTCACCTTTGAAACCGATCTTGTGCTTATGCTCGACTACCATGCGCATGAAACGACCCAGTTGTTCGCGTTCGCGTTTCAAGTCGGTGTTGAGCAGGGTTTCGTAGCCCTCGCGACCGCCCCACAACACGTAGTTGGATCCTTTGAGGCGCTGGGTAGCGTTCAAGGCGCTGAATACCTGAGCGGCGGCACAGGCGAACACTTGCGGGTCCGGGTTGCTGGCGGCTCCTGCGGCGAAGCGCGGGTTGCTGAAGCAGTTGGCAGTTCCCCACAGCAGCTTGATCCCGCTCTGTTCCTGATGGCGCTCCAGGTGGTCGATCATCTGCGCGAAGTGGTTGCGGTATTCCTTTAGCGAACTGCCTTCCGGGGCGACATCCGTATCGTGGAAGCAGTAGTAGTCGATACCAAGTTTGGAGAAGAACTCGAATGCAGCATCCGCCTTGCCGATCGCCATCTCCATCGGATCTGCAGCTTGCTGCCACGGGCGCTTGAAGGTCCCTGCACCGAACACATCGGAGCCCGGCCAGACGAAGGTGTGCCAATAGCAGACAGCCATGCGCAGGTGCTCGCGCATCGGTTTACCGAGGATAAGCTTGTTGGCATCGTAGTGGCGGAAGGCGAGGGGAGAGTCGCTGGCGGGGCCTTCGTAGAGAATCTTGTCGACATCGGGAAAGTACGGCATTGGCAATGTCCTTGTTGTTCTTGGCGGTGTCTCGATACTAGCAACGGCCTTGTGGCTGCTGATTATGAAAGTCACCAACACAGGGTGCGATTTTGAGTATTGAGATTCGTCGTATGCACGCCTAGTCTGTGCCGACCGCCTCGGTGTTGACCGGCCCAGGACAAGAACAATGAAAACCGTACCGCCCGTTCACCGCATCGCACTGCTGTTCAATGGCAGCAAGATCTACGACCGCGGCATCATCAGTGGCATCGGCAACTACCTGAGCAGCACCCGCGCATCCTGGGACTTGTTTCTTGAGGAGGATTTCCTCTGCCGGTTGAAAGGGATCGAGCGCTGGCAGGGTGACGGGATCATTGCCGACTTCGACGACCCGTTGATTGGCGAGGCGCTGGCCGCAATCAAGTTGCCCGTGGTGGCGGTGGGCGGTTCTTATCAGGATGTGCGAGCCTATCCGAAAGGTATTCCGTACGTCGCCACCGACAATACCGCGCTGATGACGCTGGCGTATGAGCACCTGATCGAAGCCGGGCTGACGCGTTTTGCCTGCTTCAGCCTGCCTGAAGCACAAGCCAATCGTTGGGCTCAGGAACGGGAAAAAGCCTTTCGCCAGCTGATGCAACGCGATGGCCTGCACGCGGAGGTCTATCGCGGCATGGGCACCAGCGCGCCGCTCTGGGACAGCGCCGTCGAACAGCAGATCGCCTGGCTGCAGAGCCTGCCCAAACCCATCGGCATCATCGCCGTCAGTGACGCGCGCGCCCGACAGCTACTGCAAGCCTGCCTGACCGCGGGGATCGCCGTGCCGGAGCAGGTGGCGTTGATCGGCATCGACAACGATCCGCTGACCCGAAGCCTGACCCGGGTGCCACTGAGCTCGGTCATCCAGGGCACCGAAACCATGGGGCGAACCGCCGCGCATCTGCTCCATCAGATGCTGCACGGCATGCCGTCCACGGGCACGCAAATACTGATACCCCCTGATTCGATCAACGTGCAGGTATCAAGTCTGCATCAACCATTAGGTGACCCCTACGTCATGCAGGCGCTGCTGTTCATTCGTCAATATGCCTGCCAGGGCATCAAGACGGCGCAGGTGGCGGCTTATGTCGGCGTGTCGCGCTCATCGCTGGAGTCGCACTTTCGCAAAGTGCGAGGCTGCAGCGTGCATGACGAGATCCTGCGCTTCAAACTGGCGGCAGCGACCAGCGGGCTGGAGAACTGCGATTCAGCGATTGCAGACATCGCGCACAACTGCGGCTTCAAATCTGCGCAGTATCTGCACACAGTGTTCCGTCGCGAGTTTGGCTGTACGCCCCGTGAATACCAGCAGGGCGCCAGCGTTGCGATGCAGTGATCGTTGGGGTGAGTCATCGCCCTGGTCGCATAAATTTGAAATGTACGGCGTTGCTCTACAGAATCTCCCCCCGATCCGGCCAAAGGTGCCGGACACTCGTGGTGAAAAGGAACTGCAGTTGAACGAACAGACATTGTCCATGCGCCTGGAACGCGTGGCAGCGCATGTGCCAGCAGGTGCGCGCCTGGCCGATATCGGCTCGGATCACGGCTACCTGCCGGTGGCGTTGATGCGCCGTGGTGCCATCGCGACGGCGGTGGCCGGCGAGGTGGCATTGACGCCGTTCTGCTCGGCCGAACGCACCGTGCGTGAGAACGGCCTGGACCAGCGGATCACCGTGCGCCTGGCCAATGGCCTGGCGGCGATCGAGCCGGGCGACGGGATCACGGCGATCAGCATCTGCGGCATGGGCGGCGAGACGATCCGCGACATCCTCGACAGCGGCAAGGCACGCCTGAACGGCCAGGAGCGCCTGATCCTGCAGCCCAACGGCGGCGAGCAGCCACTGCGCCAATGGCTGATGGAAAATGGCTACCGCATCCTCTGCGAGGACGTGCTGCAGGAAAATCGCTTCTACTACGAGATCATCGTCGCCGAGCGCGACGGGCCGGTGATGTACACCGCCGAGGAGCTGTACTTCGGCCCGCTGCAGATGCAGGCACGCAGCCCGGCGTTCCTGTCCAAGTGGCAGCGCATGTTGCGCCAGAAGCAGAAGACCCTGACCAACTTCGCCCAGGCGCGACAGGCCGTGCCCGAGGAGAAGGTGCAAGACATCGCCCGGCAGGCCCGGTGGATCAGCGAACTGCTGGCTTGAACTCACGGTGTGCTTGCGATCAAATGGCTGGACGAAGGATTTCCTGTTGACCACAACCTATCCGAGCTGTTGCTTCAATGCTCATCTCGGGAAGTGCTTTCGCAGTCCATTCGACACAAAGCTTTCAGTCTTGCTTGACGCTGGCAAAAAACTGAATAAGCAAGCCTGACACCTCGTTAAGCAACCGGCTGCAAGCCACTGTCCGGCTAGTACCAAATGGTAAGTAAAACCGGAGGGCTGCATGACAGAATCCGCATATAACCCCAGCATGAGCATTCAGGTCGCGTACTTAAAAGAGGCGTTAGAGCTCCATGTCCTTGAAGTTTCTGACATCGTTCGCTGGGCGGATGAAGAGATAAATGGCCAAGCTAGTCCTCCTTATGAGCTGATAGAGCTTGCTCTGATGGGTAAATCAAACCGGTTCGACACGGCAAGCCAATTACTGCGAGTCGTAACACCGTCCATGAGCAGTGCAGAGATACTGCCCTACGTATTAGCTGCAGCACATAAAAAACTTCTCGATGCCCCTGACTTCGGAAAGGTTTTAGCCGAGGGAATGTATCGGTCTTGGATTAAGGCGAACTGTAATTTTCCCGACGCTCTTAGCCCGTGCGGATACTTCGACGACGCCTACAGTCTGGCTGAAAGCGGGACATTTGGAACAATCGACCAGATCAACCGAGAGCTGCTTGAGTTTACAGCCGGGTTCCTGAGTTGGATTTGGCCCGCAAGGGTGGCTGTGCGATAGGCTGTTAGTTTTTTCGCTTGCAGGATTGTGAACGTGCGCTTCTGGCCGTTTGCTGCCTGCTACGACGCAGCTATCGGGCCAAGATCCAAAATGCTGTCAGCACAACGACTTCTGGTAATAGAGCCGGGTATGTCCCGGTGGATAGTCTGCCAGGCGTCCGAATTCGGAATAGCCAAGTTTTTGATAAAAGCCGGGTGCCTGAAAGCTGAAGGTTTCCAGCCAGATACCAGTGCAGTTCTTTTTCTGCGCGACCTCTTCGGCCATGCGCATTAGTCGCTCTCCGATACCTTGGCCACGCATGGACTCGGGAACGCTGACAAGATCGATGAGCAGCCATCGATATGAGACCTTGCCGTACAGCCCGCCAATAACTTCATTACTGTCAGGGTCTCGTAGCAACAGAGCAAATGTTTCATGGGCGTCGTCCCCACCGTTGGCCAGATTATGGGCCAGCAAAGGGGTCAAAATTCCTAACCGCTCTGCTTCAGTCGCGTTTTCCGAAAGCTGGATCTCTACAGACATGACGCTCTCCCTGAGCTATGAGTAACTGGGTCCATCTCGGTTCCTGGTGGCACCACATTCAGCGCATCCAAGCACGAAGAGCTTCGAACTCGATTGGGTTCGGATGGCGTAGTCGGGCGGCTAGCGATTCCTCTTCTTCTTGAGAGATGAAGGCTTTGACAATTTTCGAGATGCCTCGAGGGCCAGCCTGGTAATTCATGGCGACACACTGTCGACTAAACAGGGCTTCAAGAAGCGCATAGTCTGCGGGTAGTAAAGCCGTTTTGATCAATGCCACTTCACTTTTCAGTGCGACACTGAAGTCTATTTGAGGCGGTAGCCAAGATAAGTCTGTAGCGACGCGCACGTATTCCCTTGTCACGAACGACGAGATATCGGCATGGGCAAGTGGAGATGGCTGAGCAAAATGAAGTACCTGAGCAATCCCCGAAGTCCCGTTTTCCAATCGAACCAGGCAGTAAGGCTCACCGCCGCCTGTAGCCGCAAAGGGAAGAAAGGTTAGACCTTGCTGGTCATCAGGGTTAAGCCACTCATTGATTTCTCCTTCTGCTTCTTCGGCATCGAGCCAGTGAAAATCTTCAAGGCTACTCAGTGCAGCCTTTGATGGGGGGGTATGTGCTATTCCCATGAGTGCTGCGAGGCGTTCTGGAAATTCAATGTCAATTCTGTGTGCAAGATTTTGAAAGGCTTCGACGACTGCAACAGCTTGTCCATAATTCAAAGTAGAAGAATCTCCATATCTGATAGCAGCGCAATCGAAGTCTCGGAATCTAAATCAACGCCCTCGATTTCCAGGCTTGATCTGCAGTTCATGTGAACCGCTATTGTCGGTTCGCTCGCGGGATCCTACAAAGCTACAACTAGAGGCGCAAGCATCCTAAATCCAATGACCGCTTTTAGCCGATGCCTGCCTGTCATGACTGGCAGGAATCGACCCTAACGGCCGGTCGTGTTTGACAGACATTGACCAAGTGACCGATGTGAGCAATTTTGGCGCATCGTTAGGCTATTAACTGCCATCTTCGCAAATTGCTTTTAGTCCAAGGACTGTGGTTGGAGTACTGCCAATCTGAGTTGGAGTGGCGATGACCATATTAGCGCCTGAGTCACCTTCCAGATGGTAAGACTTCCCATTACAAACTTTTGCGGCTTTCTGGTTTATGTTTTCTAACAAGCCTTCTCTAGAGTTGAAGATACTGCCATGGCTTGTGATCATGTATTGACCAGGAGCAATTTCATTGGCGCCCGTAAAGGTGCAGCCAGTTAAGACCAAGGTAATACATCCGGTTAATATTATTTTTTTCAAGTGCGAGATCTCATATAAGGCTAATAACTATTGTTGGGTGGCATGACATGCCGCGTTCGAACGCGACAGGCTTTCGCATAAACGATCTTGTTAATTATCACGGCGTTCGCGATAAACACGACATGCCTAAAGGGAAACGAGACAAAGGTGACAAGATCCATTGTCGAGCATTCATGTCGAATGCTATCGTTTTGCCAGTAAGGCGTCCATCGGATTTCTGGCCGATAGCTGCCTGTCACGAGGGCCTGCAATCGACTGTGGACTAGCGAATCAGAATACCCGGACTGACAGCAAACCAATCGTATGTCTGAAAAAGGTGAGGCAATTGGAATTAAAGTTCAGCCATGTGGATGTCCTCGTCGAAGACCTCGAGGAAGCGTGCAGGTATTACGCCCGAGTCTTCAGTGCCAGGATTTCCAAGACACTTGATTGGCAGCGCGATGGCTTGCATGTGCGCTATGCGATCGTCATGTTTGGAACGGAGCGCCTTATGTTAGTGCAACCGTTTACCGGAAATCTCAAGGCGCTAATGGACTCCAACGGCGAAGGCACGATCTACCGTCACTGCTATTCCACGCCAGACATCGAGGCCGCGTACGACGAATTGATCGATGCAGGAGTCCAGCCGGAAAATGAGAACGGAAAACCACTGTCTCGCGATAATCTGCAATCGCCCAGTGGGACACGCATCATCTGGTTACCGAAACGCTTTGGGCATTTTTCTATTGAGCTGCTTGAAGAGAAAGAGCTGGAGGCATTTATCAAGGATGCATTTGCCGAGGAACCTGCACAAATCTTCTAAACGTCCTTTTCCATTGCGCGGTAATTTAGTCATCCGCACAGATCAACGCTGAGCCATGACCTAGGGAGCCTTCCGTGGATAGACGCAACTGGATTGAGCTGTCCCAGGACGCCGATACCGGGATTGAATCGATTCGTGCCCATTTTCAGGGGCATGCCTACGATCCGCATTGGCATGACAGTTTTCTGGTCGGGGTCACTGAGCAGGGGGTGCAGCAGTTCAATTGCCGGCGCGTTCGCCACCTCAGTACGCCGGGCAAGGTATTCATGCTGGAGCCGGGGGAAATCCACGATGGGCATGCGCCGACCGAGGAGGGGTTTACCTATTCGATGCTCTACCTCGATCCGCACTGGCTGGAGCGGGAGTTGCACGCGTTGTTCGAGCACGCGCCGGCCAACAGTCAGCCGGGCTTTGCCGACACCCTGAGCCAGGATCCGCGCCTGGCCACTGCCATTTTTCAAGCCTTCCACGCGCTCCATGAGGGCGACTTGCGCATTGTGCGCCAGAGCGCCATCGACACCTTGTTGGGTTCGCTCACTTGCCACCTTGATTGGCGCAAGCGTCAGGCCTTTGATCCGCGCCTGCCGTTGGTGGCCCAGGTTGCGCGAGACTATTTGCATGCCCATGTCTACGAAGACATCGGGCTGGATGATCTGGCCCATGCCTGTGGTGTTGATCGCTTTCGTCTGACGCGGGCCTTCAAGGCAGCCTTTGGGTTGGCGCCTCATGCTTATTTGATCCAGCTGCGCCTGGCCAAGGCGCGACAACTGCTGGCGCGGGGCGAGTCGCCGGCGCAGGTGGCCAGTGCGCTTGGGTTCGCCGATCAAAGCCATATGGGGCGCTGGTTCCGCCGTGCCTACCAGCTCACACCCGCGGATTACCGCAAGCGCTGCTCAAACCTTCCAGACTGAATCCCGCTGACCCGCGACCATGGTTTCCTAATTTATAAAGGAGTCCATGCCATGGAATCGTTGCTGCCTTTCCTGTTGTTTGCGTTCGTTGCCTCGATTACCCCGGGGCCGACCAATATTCTGGTGTTGAGCCACAGTTCGCGGCGGGGGCTGGGTGCCACGCTGCCGATCATTTTTGGCGCCTGCGTGGCGGCGGCGCTGATTGTGTTTGCAGTCGGGCTCGGCGTGGGTGAAACGCTGCTGCGGTTTCCGCGTGTGCAGCAGGCGATGGCTTGGGGCGGGGTGCTCTGGTTGAGTTGGTTGGCCTGGCAGATCTTTCAAAGCGCGCCGCCGTCCCTGGACCCGACCACCCCGCGCGATGAGGGGCTCAGCGTGTTCGGTGCCGCCACACTGCAATTGGTCAACCCCAAGGTCTGGATGATGGCGGTGGCGGTGGTCAGCGTATTTGTCGGTGGCGGCGACAAGACCCTGCGGCTGGTGGTGTTGTCGCTGATGTTTCTGTTGGTCTCTTTGCCGTGCATGACCCTGTGGGCGTTGCTCGGCGTGGGTAGTGCTCGGGCTTTTGGTTCGCCACAGGCGTTCAAACGCATGAACACTGCACTGGCTTTTTTGCTGCTGGTGTCGGCCTGGTTGACCGTGCTGGTGTAGGTCGAACATTGCCTGGGCAGGGCGAAGCAAGTCACAGCTTGCTGTCACTCATCTATATCAAAAGGCCAAACCGATATTCGTGCTCTGACCCTTCTTGCCCAGATAGAGGTTCGATCAAGAAGCCACACCGGTTGAGCACTTTTGCCGAGCCGATATTTGCAGCGTATACGTTGGCAACCAGTTGTTTAAGATTCCAATGCAACTGCGCCTCCTTGATCAGATGCCTCACCGCCAGCGTTGCCAGTCCCTGTCCGCAAGCGCTTTGAGCAATCCGATAGCCGACTTCAGCCGACCCCTCGGAGATGTCGATGCCTTTCAGGTTCGCCCGACCCACTATTTTTCCGTCAGCATCTTCGATGACAAATGGGTGCCAGGTTCCGGCGGCAAAGTCAGATAAATAAGCCGCAATGTGCTCGGCGACGCCCTGCACCGAGTAAAAAGCAGCGTCGCGCGCGTCAATGAAACGCTCGAACCACTCGCGATTGTCCATTTCAAATGTCAGCAACGCCTCAGCATCAGTACTTTGTAGGGTACGAATTCTGACGGGTTTCATAAGATCGCTTCCTTGGTAGAACCACTTGGTAATTGTGCAGTGGAACAACTGCCCGCTTTCGGCCGATTCTTACCTGCATCGGTCGGTTGAATCCACAACCCAAAGCGGACAGCCCGGACACCAGAATCAGGTTTCGGCTTGATGAGCCGTCCAGTGTTTCATCTCTTCGGCAATGAAATGGTTCACCAGATCGCTGTACATCTTCTCGATTGCATCCGGGCTCAGGCCCTCGGCCTGAGCCCACTCGCGACGTGTCGCCAGCATCGCCTTGAAACGCTCCGGTGCACGCACCGAAGTCGCTGAGGTCTTGAACTTCGAGGCCGCCAGCACGTAATGAAAACGCTTGCCCAACAGCTTGATAACGGCCTGATCAAGGGCATCGATTTCGCGTCGGATGTCCTCCATGCCTGCACACTCTGCGGGCTGCAACTGATTGATGACTTCCATGTAAGTGACTCCGTTTGTTGAAAAAGATCGTGAGGTACCTCTTAAACACCGCCGTATTGATACACCGTCGCACTCCAATACTGGCTGCCATTGCGTTTCTGCCGCGTCCATCCATCTGCCACCAGTTGTTTGGCGATCATTCGATTCATAAAGCCATGACCGAGCAGCAGAACCGGTCCTTCGCTGGCAAGGGACTGAAGTCGTTGAGCTGCCGTGCTGGCGCGCATCTTCGCAGTGCCGACCGATTCGACTCTGCGTGAGTAACCGCACAACCATAAGATTCGAAGAATAAATGCCCAGGTAAACGGTGATAGCCGTGGCCGTTTCCAGTGACCATAAGGCAGTTGCGCTTCACAGAAAAGCGCGTCGACGAGGGCGGGTTTCAGGCCAAGAGCCTGGACGGAAGTCAGCGCACGAGGCGCGTTGCTTGAGACAATCACCGTGGCGGTTGCGGCGAGCTGCATGCTGGCATCCGGGACAGGGTGGTTGGTGATTTCGGACCGGTTGTATTGTTCGATCCAGTCTTTCATATCAAGCGCTGACATCTTGTCGGTTGCGACCAATTTTGGCTGGCCGTGACGCATCAGGATTATTTTCCTACTCACAGTATGTTTACGTCCTTGTCCTGGTATGCGGTGAATGTGGGACTTGACGGTAATCTTATCTGCGAAAGTCAGTCGTCGGCCATGACGGATGAGCGTTTTTCCGGCGATAGAGGCGCACTGTGGTTTTCAAAACCAATCGTGATCGCGGTACCACGCCACAGTGTCAGTGAGTGTCAGCTCCAGCGCCCGGAAACTCAGGCCAAGCTCTTGTTCACTCTTGCTGTGGTTGAAACAGGTGCGGTCCTTCTCTCGTACCAACAGGCGCAACGTGGCCATGCTCAGCAGAATGGGCTTGCCGGTAATACGCGCATAGATCTCCTGCACCGTCGCCAAGGTGTATAGAAAGGGCAGTGGTAGTTGTCGAGCGGGTGTCTTGACGCCCGCTATACGCCCCAGAACAGGCACCAGCTCACGCATGGTCATATGCCGGCCCGCCGCGAGATAGCGCTCACCGCGCCGTCCATGTCTGGCTGCGGCAATCTGCGCCAATGCCACATCACGGGCATCGACAACGGAGAAACTACCGGGGATCAGTCCGGGTAATTTTCCGCGCACGACATCGTTGACCAACTGTCCGGAGGAGGTTGGGCCAATGTCGGCAGGGCCCCACATCCAGCCAGGCAGGACCATGCAGGCATGCATCTCGGGATGGCGTTGCAGGAACGACAAGACGACACGGTCGGCGAGGATCTTGCTACGGTAGTAGTCATCCGCATCGGCGTCTGCCCGAAGGCAAGTTTCATCGATTGACGTGCCGGGTGCGCCGTCGAGCACGGCAATGGAAGACGTATGGATGAAACGTCGGATACCGGCGTTGTAGGCCTGGGCAAGCAGGCGCCGCGTACCCTCCACGTTAATCTTTTCGAGTTCCTTCCAGTGACTGCCACCCTTGTAGTTGTCGCGAAAGAATGCGGCGGTGTGAAACACCGTATCGCAGCCTTGCAGCGACGTTGCGAACGCGTCGACATCGGCCATGTCACCAACGACCAATTCCACACCCTGCAAATGCTTGAACTGTTGTTCACCTTTGGCTCTTGAACGAATCAGGGCTTTGACCGCGCAGCCTCGAGCGACCAGTTCACGCACCAGGTTGTTGCCCAACAAGCCGGTCGCGCCAGTAACGAATACACTGTGCATCGCTCAACCCTCAGCTTGATCGGCTAAAAAATGACATCAACACCGCACTGTCGAAGAAGGCCTCTTCACGGATGGCCAGCCCGTCTTTGAAGGTGAAGTGTGCGGCGTAGTACACGGCAATGTGACGGCCATGGGGTGGAATCACCCGGTCCGGCATCACTAATGGTGCGGTGAAGGTGCCGGTCAGGAAGGCGGTCAGTGCCAAACAATCGTTATCGACGGCAAATGGGCTGAAGGTCAACTGGGCATCGGGGAAGGCTTCGAGTAATGCGGTTTCTCGTTGGCGCATGGATTCGCGCCCGGTTTGCATCCCCATCCCATCGAAGTAGATGAAGTCTTCAGAAACCAGCGTAAGCATGGCTTCCACATCACGGCGATTGAAGGCACTGGCGGCGCGCTCCGCAAAGTCGTTGGGGTCAGTCGTCATACAGTCCGTTCCATTCCATTCGTTACGAGGGTCTGTAGATATACCTTTGACGCCTCTGCCGAAAAACAGCGACTGCTGCATAATGGCTTTGCAAATTTGCAGATCAGGGAAGATATGAAGCATGGCTTTGCAAGCAAACTGGGACGATCTTCGCCTGCTGTTGGCAGTCTCGCGACGTGGCAGCTTTCTTCAGGCCGGCCAATTGCTGGGGATCGCGGCGTCTACTGTGTCGCGACGGCTGACCCAACTTGAAAGTGCACTTGGCGAACCACTCGTCGAGCGGGGAGTTGAAGGATGCTGGTTGACCCCGCGAGGCCAATCCCTCGTGGACGTTGCCCTGGCTGCGGAAGCGGGCTTGAGGCGTCAAACCGTTATGGGCATGTCCGAGCTACACACTGAGCTATCTGGCACTGTCGTGGTCAGTGCAGGGGAGGGGTTCTCGTCTTGCGTGCTCGAGGCCGCGAGTCGCTTCACCTCTGTGCACCCGCGATGCTCGGTGGAGTTGCTGATAACAGCCGACTTTCACAAGATTGTCCGCGGCGTCGCAGACATCGCTGTACGCACAGCTCATCTGGGTGAGCCGTCGCTGATTTATCGCCGCGTAGGCAGGCTCGCTTATGGTGTCTTCACCGATGCAAGTTATCTGAAGCGGTTTCCAGGGGTGACTCCGGCCACTGCGGTCAATATTGCCTTGCTTCCTCCGCTGGATATGTTGCCGCAAATGTGTGTGGCAAAGGCCGCGGGTCTGGAACGCACGCAGATCAGCGTGAACTCGTTCGCGGCTCAGCACGAATCGGTAAGGCGAGGTATGGGCGTGGCAGTGCTGCCCCGTATTCTGGCGAAGGACCTGATCGAGCTATTCCCGGATCTCCAGCTTCCAGATATGGAGGTCTATCTGGTGACCCGGCCGCAGGCGTTGAAACAGGCTCACATCAAATGTTTTTTTGTCATCCTGGAGCAGGTGCTGCTTGAAGCCATTTCCATAGAAAGTGTCGAAGATTACCCTTTGGGGGAGGTGCCCCGAAATGGGTGAATAAGGGCAAATACATCTTCTCAAATTCAGTGGTTTTGACATTGCAACCTGGTACGGGCACAGTCTGGCGCTACGTGAGGATGGATGCCTCGGTGAAGCTTAAGGAGAATGCCGTGTTTCCGATCAATATTTGGTTTGCCTATACTGCCGCGTGCTTGCTATTGGTACTCGCACCAGGCCCGGACAATCTGCTGGCCGTCGGCCGAGGACTCAGTCAGGGCAGGATTGCCGCTATCGTATCGGGCATGGCATCCGGGGCGGGAATTCTCTTTCATGTGGCAACCGCATCACTCGGACTGACTTTGCTTATGCAGACGTCTGCAGTTGCCTTCTGGGTCGTCAAGCTCATTGGCGCCGGTTATCTACTTTGGCTTGGCATAAAAGTCCTACGCTCTCGTAGCCTGATTAGCTTCCAGCCAGCGACACGGCAATCACTGCCGAGCATTTTCCTCACGGGATTACTCTCGGCAGCACTCAATCCGAAGCCTGGGTTTTTCGTACTTGCATTCATCCCGCAATTCGTCGACCCACAACGCGGCTCAGTGAGCGTGCAGATGCTGGTGTACGGCATATGGTTCGCCGCACTGACGGCAGTGGGATTCGCACTTATGGGCGTATTTGCCACTGCACTGTCCCGATTTTTGCGTCAGAGGCCACGACTGGTCAATGGCCTGAACGTAGGGGCAGGACTCACCTTCGTTGCTTCGGGAGTATCGATAGCGGCACTCAGTCAAAAATAGGATCAGTATATTGGCGTCGCGGGGCTAAGATTTCAGCCTCGCTGAGCCCCGGTGATTATGAAAGCTGACGACTTTAAGACTTATCTTTCAGGGCTGAGATCATGGCTCTGTATAGCCGCGAAATTGTCATTCGCCGTCAGAATTTTGTTCGCATGCTGCCTTTTGATTGCAACCGCTAATCACATCCGTGCAGACGTTTCGCATGGACTGTTCTGGGACTACGGATACGGGCCTGGCACTTACTTGGGCAGCCGTATTTTCTGGGGGGCGCTTACGTTTTTTGACCCGCTTGCAGCATTGCTACTATTCATCAAGCCAAGAACCGGAATCGTGCTTACGGCAGCGATTATTTTGGTCGACGTAATCCATAACACTTTTTACGTCGCGTTGAAGCAACAGTGGCTGGAGCCGTTCTACCTGTCCCAGGTAGCTTTCCTTATCGTAGTATTCCTACTCTCACCCGTCGCTTGGAATGACCCTATTCGGGACGTAGCGCTCACCAATTCAGTCCGGCGGTGATTCGCTCCACACGCCTGCCGACACAGCGAGCGAGTGAGATAAGGCAACTGCTGCCGCATCAGTGGGTGGCGGCGCGTCGGTTGATCACACCTTGCTACGTTGGGCTTTAGCGGGCGCTACTCCCCGGATAAAAATCGTTTGGTGATCATTGCCACTGCCTCCGCTGGAGAAGTCAGGGCTGTGTCTATATTAAACGGGGCGTTATCCCACGCCTCATATTCATGATCCAATACAGACTGCCAGGTTGGTGGCGTCAGCCCGGGAATATCAATCTTCCTGGTTTCTACCCGTCTCCGGTGTTCATGTTCATCAGAGCAAACCACCTGGATATTCACTAATGGAGCACCAGAGCGTGTGGCGATTTCGCTCCACGCCTTTCGGCTTTCGATTACTGGGTTAACGCAGTCGACTATGACTGTGCTGCCAAAACGAAGATTGCTCAGAGCAAGCTCATTAGCGACCATGTAACCGCTCCGCCCCACGTCTTGTGCCAGAGCACCGGAATTTCGGATAGCCTGCTCAATCGTATCGATCCGCAGATACACGGCACTTGTTCTGGTGGCAAGGTCACTTGCGATAGTCGTCTTTCCGGTACCCGGAAGGCCGCTGAAGACAATGAGCATTTTATGTCCTTCGGTTAGTGAGTTAACCCAGTCTAGGCGGTTGCCAGTTATGCGGCAGCAATAGCGGCCAGCGACGGGCGAACACACCTCCCCCCTACAAGGCTAAGGGAGGCGAAATCATGCATTCCTGCCATGACCATCACACTGGTGTCCTACAGCAATGTGCGATCAAATTTCCGAACACCAGCATGGAGCATGTTTATGTCTGGTGAAGTGAAGCTGGTAATTTTGAAATCTAACCATTGAATCGCCAGAGCGCGCGTCTAAACGCAATGTTGATTTGCAGGACCAAGCCAGGAATCCCTTGATTCAAGAGATTCATACGCCATAACAAGCGGCTATAACAATGAGCGCGAGAAAACAGACCAACTGAACTAAAAAGAAGGCAAACCGAACCGCCACGAACGTATTGGTTTGCACATGGGATACATGAACCAGAGACTGGCACACGCGGGCAATCAGGACGATTACGGACAAGTAGCTCACTGCAGGGTCGTCGACACCAAGGGTTGAAATCACCAACACGATGGCGCCAAAGACAGGCAGATTTTCCACACAGTTCGCGTGTGCTCTTATCCCACGCCGATACCAATCCTCGCCTTCGAGCTGATCGCATCGGAAAGAGGCAATCGGAACATTCGAGAACAAGATTCTGACCCAGCGATACACCCCGACGGTTGCCATCAACAGCAGCAAAGTCCAGGTCGCAAATCCAAGCAACATCCACATCGGTATTGTCATGGCTGCCAGCCTCGATAAATCATTTCAGCACGTCATCCCACAGCCGCGCGGCCGACGCACGGTCGGCCGCCCCAGTCGATCAATTGCTCATGATTGGCGCCAGTGCGGCCTGGATCGTGGACATCTGTGCGGGTGTTGTCATGTGCGTAAGCAGCCGGCTAAAGTGTGGATGCTCCACCCCCGAGATTATGTATTGCCAGCGGTAGGCGCTCAGCACGGAAGCTTTGATTTGCGCTGTCTCATCGACACTGAATGATCGTGAAACATTGCGAATAAAGTAGTCGGCATCGGATGCCGATTGTGCCTGCAGTATTCCATCGACGGCCGCCACCAGAGCAATCAGATCGTGCACCGCCTGTTCGCGCTCGGCTGGCGAGAGTTTCGCGTGCTCCGCCTTCCACTCCAGTTCATCGAGTACGACGTGCCGGCTTTCATCCTTCCAGTGAAACTTGAAAACATCCTTGAATAGCGGGCACAACTCCTCGCGCGGGGCGATGCTTTGCACGTAGTGCGCCTGAACAAACAGCTCGATATGACAGGTCAGCGCGAGCACCGACCAGGTGCTGGCCGCAAGCACCGAGCGCGCCACATCGTTTGGATTGGCAACTTGACGATATCCCGCTGGCAATTGCGAACCAATCATCGTCTCCATGCGCCGGAACAGCTCCTGGTGCTTGATCTCGTCGTTAGAAAAGCGCACCAGAGCTTCGAGTGCGAGCTGATCGTCAAAGACATGGGCCCGACCTTGATCGAGCATTTTGGCGCTGATAAAACGCTCGACCAAGCCAAAGATATACGCATAGGTTCGGCCCTGAATCTGACTGAGCAGGCGCGCCTCGTCCGCGGCGAGAAAGGTCAGGCGGTCGATCCGCGACAGTCCGTCGGGCAAGAATTTGCGCGAGAAGTCGAAACTCCGGTCCTGTAGCAAATCACGATCGATCTGCCATTCCGCTTTCTTCGATGATCTGACAAGTTGAGCATAACGGTCGGCGTTGTCCGAATCTGAGCTGGGCATGGTAGCAACGGTGTTCATATCGATCTCCTGCTTGCCTGGTCGAGTTGGAATTGGGTAATTACGGTTAACGTCGGAGCCCATGACCAGCGGTGAAGCACCTGGGGATAGTCTCGATCACTGAGTCCGAGTTGGTGCTAATCTAGGCCTCGCAGTTCAGGCGATGAATGACCAGTCCGCCTGATTACATGCTCAGGACTCCGGAAAGGAGGGCTGGCAATTGTTGGATGCGTTTTCTGATGTGTTGCGTGTGATTCGGCTTTCTGGAGGGGTCTTCCTCGAGTCGGAATTCACTGCGCCCTGGTGCATCAAGGGAAGAATCTCTGCGGACGATTGCAAACCGTTCCTGGAGGCGCCTCGACACATCATTGCTTCGCATTTTGTCGCCGCGGGGCATATGCAATTACAAGTCGACGGTGGTGCCGCCATTGACGTGCGGGCAGGCGAACTCGTTCTGCTTCCTCACAATGACGCTCATTCTTTTGGCAGCGACCTGAGCATTGCGCCCATGCAGGCGGGCGAAGTTATTCAGCCGCCAGAAGTCGGCGCTATTTCACGAATCAAGTACGGCGGGGGCGGCGAGGTCACGCAACTACTGTGCGGATTCCTCGGCTCTGAAACCCCCTTCAGTCCGTTGCTTTCGTCGCTGCCATCCTTATTGAAATTAGACTTGCGCGCGACGGCTTCGGGAACCTGGATTGAAAGCTCATTCCGTTTCGCTGTCAGTGAGATTGCGGCGGGGCGCCTAGGCTCGACAACGGTCATCGCCAAACTCTCCGAATTGCTATTCGTCGAAGCCGTCAGCCAGTATGTCGCGAGCCTCCCCGCTGAGCGGCGCGGGTGGCTGGCGGGTTTGCGAGATCCGCATATCGGGCGCGCACTGGCGCTGCTCCATGCTCGTCCAACCGAGGGCTGGACGGCAGAAGCCCTGGCGCTTGAAGTGGGCATGTCGCGCTCGGTTTTCGCGGAGCGATTCACGGCATTGGTCGGACAGCCACCGATGCAATACCTGACGCTCTGGCGTATGCACGTGGCGGCTCAACAGCTGCGCGAAGGTCGCGGTAATGTGGCGCAAATCGGCTTTGCAGTGGGCTATGAATCCGAAGCCGCGTTCAGTCGTGCATTCAAACGCCAGTTCGGCACATCGCCCGGCACTTGGCGTAGACAATCAGCGTGAGAAGGTTCGGTGCTGCTGGATACTCTGATCAAGCCTGGCAGCAAAAGTCTCATCACGGCCAATTCATCTACCCAGTCTCGCGCCGGCCTTGTCGGGGCGCATTACCTCCCAGTACTAAAGGAGGTGCTAATGAAAGCTAAAGGACCATTCCAGTCTGGCGTCATGGGTTTAGGCTCAATCCCACGATCAAAAGATACCGGCTGCAATGGCCCATTCATCACTGCATCTTAAAACACTGTTCGCCTGAACACTTGATGCAGCACCGTCTCCCGCTGAACGTTGTCAATAATGACAAACAGACGAGCCTCACAGCCTGCGATATGAGTAGAAAACCTCACCTGATTTTCGGGTTTCCAGAATAAAAGAGGATTTATCATGAGCAGCACCTTCTTCATTCCATCCGTGAACATGATGGGCATTGGCAGTCTCGACGAAGCGATGCTCGCAATCCGCAAATATGGTTTCCGTAAAGCCTTGATCGTCACTGATGCAGGCCTGGCCAAAGCCGGCGTGGCCGCCAAGGTAGCCGGCCTTCTGGCCCAGCAGGACATCAACTCCACCCTGTTTGATGGCGCCAAACCAAATCCGACGGTCAGCAATGTCGAGAAAGGCCTCGAACTGCTTGGCCGTAGCGATTGTGATTTCATTATTTCCCTGGGCGGCGGCTCACCCCATGACTGCGCCAAGGGCATTGCCCTGTGCGCCACCAACGGCGGGCACATCAGTGATTACGAAGGCGTGGATCAATCCGCCAAGCCACAGATGCCGTTGATTGCGATCAATACCACCGCCGGCACGGCGAGTGAAATGACCCGTTTCTGCATCATTACCGACGAAGTCCGGCACGTTAAAATGGCCATCGTCGACCGTAACGTCACCCCACTGTTGTCGGTCAACGATCCTTCGCTGATGGCAGGCATGCCCAAAGGCCTGACCGCCGCCACCGGCATGGACGCGCTGACCCACGCTATCGAAGCCTACGTGTCGACTGCGGCAACGCCGATCACCGATGCCTGTGCACTCAAGGCAGTGGAATTGATCTCGGCCAACCTGCGCACTGCCGTTGCCCAGGGTGACGACATGACCGCCCGGGAAAATATGGCCTACGCGCAATTTCTTGCCGGCATGGCCTTCAACAATGCTTCGCTGGGCTATGTCCACGCCATGGCGCACCAACTGGGTGGGTTCTACGACCTGCCTCACGGTGTCTGTAATGCGATCCTGCTGCCCCATGTCGCCAGCTTCAACGCCAGCGTATGCCTGGCCCGGTTTAAAGACATCGCCAACGCAATGGGTGTCGACACCCAGCATCTGGATGCGGAAAAAGGCGCCGCCGCGGCCATCACCGCCATCCGTAAACTGTCTTCGGATGTCGGTATTCCGAGCGGCCTCGCCGAACTGGGCGCCAAGGCCGACGATATCCCGATCCTGGCAGCCAATGCCATGAAGGATGCCTGCGGCTTTACCAACCCGCGTCTTGCCAATCAGGACGAGATCGAGCAGATTTTCCATACCGCGATGTAACCGATGTGAAGTGACGCCAGCCAGCTCAAAAGCCCCGCCTTCGGTTGAAGAGCGGGGCTTTTTTGCAGCCAGCACGTAGTGAAAACGCTCGCCCTACAGCTTGATAACGATCTGATCAAGTGCATCGATTTCGCGTCGGATGTCCTCCATGCCCGCACACTCTGCGGGCTGCAACTGATTGATGACTTCCATGTAAGTAGCTTCGTTTGCTAAAAAAGATCGTGGGCCTTCGGAAGAGGTATTGGTGGGCTATCTTCCGTGAGTGATGCAGCCTGAATACCATAACATCCGTTGTCCGTGGCACGAGGAGCGGGTTTTTGGCTAAGGCAGATCGGCGAACACTGAGTCGATCGCCAGTGACGGATTCTTTTTGCATTCAGTCTTGAGCACGTTTAATCGCATTGGCGAGCGTCGCGGCTTCGCCTCTTAGTGAATCGAACTTTTCGTTTAGCTCAACATGTCCAGGTTTCCAGGCAAAAACACCATCGACGCTTCTTTGGCCAAGAATGAGGTCATTGAGCGAGCCCATCCCACCGTAGGCTGACAGCAGATATTCAATCCCGTAGTAATCAGCGTTCAGCAAGTGTGCTCTTGCTTTACGCATCCACTGGCTCCAGTGAGTGGCGCCATCGCTTTCAAGCAAGACGGCGAGCTGATCGAGCACGCAAATCAGCTGTTCGGTCTTTGGTCCCATTTTTGAAATCACCCAAACTGAGGAACGATGGATTTGCCCAGATAATTGACTGCCGACACGTACTGTCGGCCATTGAGGCTGACCAACCTCGCGTGGCACTCGGAGCAAAAGTCATTGAGGCCGTTTTGATCGTAGTTAAACAGCACCGTCGCCTCTTGAAGCTCTGAAAGTGTGAATCCTTCCCGCCCAAGGATTTCCTCGAATCGTGCTTTCAGTGCATTGAGTCCATTGGACAAATAGGGATGACTTTTCAGCTCCGGAGGACAGGGGTCTTGTTGCGTCAGATCAACAGCCGCAGCCCTGACGCCCAGCGGGCGCAACGCCACGCTTAGATGGGGATGGACATAGGACAGCGAACTGGCGGCATGGTGAGCGAGGCTATGACACACGCTACCAAGACGTTTATGGGAAGGCATTCACTGTCCTTGTGAGGTGGGGGCGAGGTGAGCGATGGATTCTATGCTTCTGCGCGTTCTCCGACAAAAAATACGGGTGCCCGCAAGGCACCCGTTTTCATTTACTCCGCCGCCTGCGCCCGCAAGCGTCGACCGATCACATCCATCAAGTCACAGCCATCGCGCAACGGAATGGCCAGCAGTTTGGAAAAGTCCGACAGCACCACCGTGTCGCAACCGATCTCAGCGCGGAAGACGATGTTTTCCAGCACTTGGGTGACCGTGCGGATGCGGTAGTCGGCCATGGCGTGCAGGACGTCGAGTGGGGCTTGGGTGTCGATGAACAGGGAGGCCCGGGATCAGGTCGATTCCGGTTAGGGGCATGTACTCGCGACTCTGATCGCTGGATGCTCGACTTCAGGAACATCGATCAAGATCGGTGAGGATGGGCATTACACCCCGACAAGCCCGGACTCAATATCTCTACTGCTGGAAGCACCTCAAATGAAGCATCAGATCATCGCTCTAATTGAGGGCGTCGCTGCAACCGACGACTACTTCACAAAGCGCAATGGGCCGGCAGTGCCTAGGGCAGGATACCTTTCTAGAATTCACAAGTTCGGTATGTGCTGCGGGCAAGATGAGGGCTTAGTTAACCATCACCTCGTCCAGTGCCTGCTCGAGGGTGCTGACCGTGCGCTCGATATTGTGCAGCTTTTCTAGTCCGAACAGACCGATGCGGAAGGTCTGGAAGTCGGCCGGTTCGTCGCATTGCAACGGCACTCCGGCGGCGATCTGTAGGCCGTGGTTGGCAAATTTCTTACCGCTCTTGATGTCGGCATCATCGGTGTAGCTCACCACTACGCCAGGGGCCTGAAAGCCGGCAGCGGCCACGCTTTTGATGCCTTTGCCGATCAACATTGCGCGCACCCGATCGCCCAGCGCCTGTTGTTCGCCGCGGACCTTGTCGAAACCGTAGGCTTGCGTCTCTTTCATCACTTCGTTAAATCGCGCGAGGGAATCGCTGGGCATGGTCGCATGGTAGGCATGTCCACCCTGTTCGTAGGCCTGCATGATCTGAAGCCACTTTTTCAGGTCGCAGGCAAAGCTGCTGCTATGCGTCTGTTCGATGCGCTCGAGGGCCAAAGAACTGAGCATCACCAGGGCGCAGCAAGGGGAGGCGCTCCAGCCTTTCTGCGGTGCACTGATCAGCAGGTCGACTGCGCATTTCTGCATATCAACCCAAAGCGTGCCTGAGGCGATGCAGTCCAGCACGAACAGGCCACCCACCGCATGCACGGCGTCGCCGACGGCCCGCAGGTACTCGTCGGGCAGGATAATCCCTGATGAGGTTTCAACGTGGGGGGCGAAGACAATCTGCGGCTTCTGCGCCTGAATGGCTGCCAGCACTTCGTCCAGAGGGGGTGGGGCGTAGGCAGCCTGGCGACCAGTGTCGACCGGTCGGGCTTTCAGCACCGTGGTGGCCGCCGGGATGTTGCCCATCTCAAGGATCTGGCTCCAGCGATAACTGAACCAGCCGTTGCGTATCACCAGGCATTGCTTGTCGGTGGCAAACTGTCGCGCAACCGCTTCCATGCCGAATGTGCCGCTGCCCGGGACCACAGCAACAGCCTGGGCGTTGTAGACCTGTTTCAGGGTCCTGGAAATGTTCTTCATCACGCCTTGAAATGACTGCGACATGTGGTTGAGCGAGCGGTCGGTGTAGACCACTGAGTACTCGACCAGCCCCTCGGGATCGATACTGGGATATATCTTTGACATGGGGTGACTCCTTTGGCAGAGATCTCAGTGGTATCGACCCTGCCCTAAGCCTTGGCAAATGACAAGATTGCTCGGGATTGAATTGCGATTTCTGTCGAGCGGCTGGCATCATCAGGTCGATTACTGGACGTAGCAATGCTCGCAGGTGGCTGCTGAGTTGTGGGAGGGCTGGCCTTAAAGGTTCCTACCTCCTTACGTTCGGTCGATAACGACCGGTTACGAAGGGCGGCAGCCGACCCAAAGCTGCCATCGACGACTCCGCTTAGGGCATGTGTAGAATAGCGTTTTCCCCATTTTCAAAGGAATGATCCAGTGATCACTTGCCACGTCAGGTATGTAATCGATCCCTACCAGATCCCTGCTTTCGAAAGCTATTCTCGCCATTGGATTCGTGTGGTGAACCGTATGGGAGGGAACCACCACGGCTACTTTCTACCAGCCGAAGGCGCCAACAACATCGCTTACTGTCTATTCTGTAGTGGTCAACTAATCCCGGACACGACGTTAAGTTTTTCTTCGGCCCGAGCTGGCGCCAGCCCGCCGTTGAATTGATGGGGGCGAACCCAGTTGTACCGATGCATCAAGAAGTGGCTGATATCGCGCTGGGCTTCTTGAGCCGTTCTGTAACCCGTGGCCGGTATCCATTCCGTTTTCAAGCTGCGGAACACGCGCTCCATTGGCGCGTTGTCCCAGCAATTCCCCCTGCGACTCATGCTCTGGCGCATGCGATAACGCCACAATCGCTGGCGAAATAAACGACTCGCATACCTGGGCGAATTCAACCGGTCGTCGCAACACTGGATTGTTGGACAGATTTTAGATACTCATTCAATGCTTCGGCAGGTGTTTTCCAACCGAGTGTTTTCCGGGGTCTCGTGTTCAGCACATGAGCTACGGCTTGGATCTCCTGGGCTCCCCATCGAGACAGATCGGTACCTTTCGGGAAGTATTGCCGTAGAAGACCGTTCGTATTTTCGTTCGTACCGCGCTGCCATGGACTATGGGGGTCAGCAAAGAAAACCTTCACTCCGGATTCGATTGTAAATCGAGCGTGATCTGACAGCTCTTTACCTCGATCCCATGTCAAAGATCGCCACAGTTCAACAGGAAGGTCATTCACTGTTTTCTTCAGTGCGTTGGCCATGCTAACAGCCCCGTAGCCAGCAAGAGCCGGCCCGTTCTTCGTCCGAGGAATTAGCCCGTAGCCTTCTTCACGAGGCAGATGGACGAGCATGGTGAATCGAGTTGAGCGCTCGACCAGCGTTCCAATCGCGGATCGGTTCAAACCGATGATAAGGTCGCCCTCCCAATGCCCGGGTACAGCCCGGTCTTCCACCTCAGCAGGCCGACTGGAGATCATGACATCTTCGCTGACGTGTGCCCACGCTTTGGCCTGCGCTCTGGCTCTCGGCACGCGCAATGCGCGCCCTGTGCGCAGGCAGCTCACCAGTTCGCGCTTGAGAGCACCTCGCCCCTGAATATAAAGGGCCTGATATATGGCTTCGTGAGAGATGCGCATGGATTCATCGTCCGGAAAATCGATCTGGAGCCGGTTGGTAATCTGTTCGGGCGACCAGCCATTGACCCATTTACGGTCACTGCGATGTGGTTTGTTTCGGCCTTTGAAGGGCGCTTGTCGAGGCCCAGCAATCTCACAACCATCGGCGTCTTGAACCTTACCCTCAAGACGGTCTCGTACGTATTGATGCAGTCGCGGGTTAGTGGCCAGTTTCGCTGGCTTTGGCCTCTTGGCCACCAGTTCTGCCTTCCATTGCGCGACTGAAGCTCGATACTCAAGCCGACCGCAACGAGTTGCAGCATTACGTGTCAGTTCCCGTGAAATTGTCGATGGGCTGCGTCCAAGGCGACGGGCAATCTCACGAACGCCAACACTTTGCGCCCGAAGCAGCCCAATCTCTTCTCGCTCTGCGAACGATAAGTACCGTCCTGATATGTGGTCCGACATGAATAATGGCATCCCGCCCCGATGACGAAACCAGCGTGTGCCTACCGCTGTTGATACGCCAACGGTCTGTGCTGCCTTTTCGCTTGTGATGCCGGTCGCGATCTGTACCCAAAACAGCCGCTCGATCTCATTACGAAGTGACGGCGCGCCTGGAGAACGCATTGCTCCACGGCCCGTCAATTTTTGCATCCATCCTGCAGGTCGTCCCATAAACACCTCGATCAAGGTGTTGCAACGACCGGTTGAATTCGCCCTGCGACCCTTGATCCGAGTGAAACAGCAGACCCTGAGGCCTTCCTCGTTGCTCGTAAGCCATATCCAGCGCCTTGATAACCAGCTCGGCGTCCGGCTTCTCCGACAACGCCCAGCCCACCACCCGGCGCGCGCAAAGATCCAGCACGACCGCCAGATAGTGCCATTTCCCCTGGGCCCAAATGTAGGTGATGTCGCCGCACCACACCTGGTTGGCTGCCGGGACATCGAACTCCCGATTCAAGATGTTCGGGATATCCAACCGTTCGACTGTCGCTCGTTTATAGGCATGAGAACCTGGCTTTTTGCTCACGAGCTCAAGCTCACGCATCAAGCTGCGCACTTTGAACCGACCGAGTTGCTCACCATCGTCACGCATCAACGAGAGAATGCTACGGCTGCCGGCAGCGCTGAGACTTTGTGAAAACAACTCGCTCACCCGACTGCGCAGCCGAAGCCGTTCGACATCAGGCATTCGGCGCTTGAGGCGGTGGGCGTAATAACTTGATCGATTGATCTCAAACACTTTGCACAGCCAATCAATCGGCTCATGGACACTAAGCTGTTTGATCAGCGCGTACGCTCGTGATCTTCCGACATCAAGAGCGCGGTAGCCTTTTTAATATCGATTTTTCCCGTTCAAGGCGGGCGATCCGGGCTTCCAACTCCTGAATTTTTTGCTGTTCCGGGGTCAGCGCTTTGCTTTGCGGGGTGACGCCTTGGCGTTCCTTCTGAACCTGCTCAACCCAGCGGCGTAGCGCCGACTCGCCGACGCCGAGTGAACGGCTGGCTTCGATGTAGCTGTAGTTTTGCTTGAGCACGAGGTCGGCAGCCTCGCGTTTGAATTCAGCAGAAAAGGAACGGCGTTGTTTGGTCATCTGACACCTCGATCTGGCGAGCATTCTCGCCTAAATGGGTGTCCGGTTTCATTAGACCACTACACTGCCCCTAACTCCGCTGATCAGCAGCGGCCCAGACCTAGGCAACAGGCATGAAAAGGATATCGATAGCGCTTATTCGCGGCTGCCTGCGTGGCAGCACCCTGATGTTGCTGGCTGCCCTGGCCGGCGGCGTGCAGGCTGCCGACAGCCAGTCGCTGACCCGCGCCATTAACTCCCTGATGGGCGCCCAGGTGCAAGGAGTGGCCGATGTCAACAACACCCAATCCTGGCGCGCCATTCCTTATGCGGCGCCGCCGCTGGATGATCTGCGCTGGCGTGCACCGCGCGACCCGGCGGGCTGGAGCGGCGTCCGCGACGCCAGCCAGTTCTCCAGCATCTGTTCGCAATTGGGCAGCTTCTTCGGCGCGCCGAATCCCGCCACCTTCGGTCAGCCCATCGGCTCGGAGGATTGCCTGTACCTCAACGTCTGGCGGCCGAAGAGCACGGAAAGCAACCTGCCGGTGCTGTTCTGGATTCACGGCGGCTCCAACCTCAAGGGCGCCGCTTCCGAGTTGCTGTATAACGGCGCCAATTTCGCCCGTAACGCGAACGCCATCGTGGTGTCGGTTAACTACCGGGTCGGCAGTCTGGGCTGGCTGTACAACAGCGCCCTGCAGGATGGCGATGCCCTGGATAATTCCGGCAACTTCCTCACCCTGGACCTGATCAAGGGCCTGGAGTGGGTGCGCGACAATATCGGCCAGTTTGGCGGCAACCCCAATAGCGTCACCATCGCTGGGCAGTCGGCCGGTTGCATCAACGCCTGGGGCCTGTTGCAGTCGCCGCTGGCGGAGGCCTTGGTTGACCGCATGATCTGCATGTCGGGCCTGCCCAATGCCTACCCGACCTCACTGGGCCAGCTGCAGTCCAACGCCATGCTCGACCAGTTGCTGATCGAGAAGGGCTACGCCGGCGACAAGCTGCAGGCGGCCGCGTTTCGCCAGAAGCAGAGTGCCAGCTGGATTCGCGCCTTTCTGCGCGGCCTGCCGGCGGCAGACATAGTGCGGCACACGCCGTCGCCGGTGGTGATGGGCCACTTTACCGACGGCACGGTGATCCCCTGGGCCGGTTACGCCGACCTGATCACCGGCGGCTACAACCAGGTGCCGATGATTCTGGGCACCACCAAGGATGA
Organism: Pseudomonas sp. TH37; assembly: GCF_016650735.1. Lineage (NCBI taxonomy): Bacteria > Pseudomonadati > Pseudomonadota > Gammaproteobacteria > Pseudomonadales > Pseudomonadaceae > Pseudomonas > Pseudomonas sp. TH37. The sequence continues at coordinate 305,065 of NZ_JAEKFD010000004.1, read as the reverse complement.
GGGCAGCTATTTCGCCGGTGAACTGCTGGGCTACTTCAAGCCGAATCACGCGCAGATGTGGGATATGGTCAACAACCAGAACCCGGCCAACCTGAGCATCACCGATGTGGTCAAACCGGAGCTCTACCCGAGCTACCGCCCGGTGCACCGCGCCCTCAGCCTGGGTATAGACCTGACGGTGGACAATATCTGCCGCTATCTGCGCCTGCTGCAGGGCAATATCTACCGCTACAACTTCGACTGGGACGATGCCCCGGCACCCTGGAAGGAGGCCTTCGGCGGGGTGCATGGTATGGACATCCCCTTTATGTTCGGCAACTTCCCGCTGGCGCCGCAGCAGGACCTGATGCGCTTTATGAGCAGCAGCGCCACTCAGAGTCAGCGCACGGCGCTGTCCGACAAGTTCACCCAGTACCTGGCCCAGTTCATGCGCACCGGCAACCCCAACAAGGCGTCTGACGGCTTGCCCGACTGGCCCGACTGGTCGAATTTCTGGCTCTACCAGAAGCGCCTGATTCTGGATAACAGCGTCCGCAGCAGCTTGCACAACCTCTGGTTGTCGGACGTCAACGCGGCGCTGGATCAGCTCGGCACCGATGATCGGCAGAAGGTGCTGGAATTCCTGGAAAATCGGCAAGTGCGGCTGGAGGATGCCAACTAACCCTAGGCGCGAGCGCGCAGTAGACGGAGCCCGTTGGGCTCCGTTTTTGAACAATCGGGGAGAACAATCGACACCAATGCCCCGGCATCAGACGGTCTTCAATCTCCGGCGGGCGCACGTGGATGCTGACCATCTAGGGAATCTGGCCGCGCCGATCCACGCCGCCAGAACGCGGTCTGCGCGTCGTCTTGCTTTGGCGCAGGCAGATGATCAGCTCCTTACGCAGCTCGCCGACCGGCAAGGCATAGATCGCGTTATAGATCGTCTCGCGACAGACGTAGGCATCTCTGAGGCTGGGAATGTTCATGCTGCGCAGCTTGCCGGCAATCTGCTCGGGAGACAAACGCTCACGCAGCATATGGGCCACCAACTCGAAGCGCTCGCTACCCGGCAACAGCTTTCACATCGGTCGACAAACCTGGCGGCGGGCGTGCATCTGCTGCTGGGCTACGCGGGCCGAGTAGCCACCGCAGGCATCTCGATTGCGGCGCAGCTCCCGGCTGATGGTCGGTATGCGTCCGGCCATCACGCCTTGCGTAACTAAACCGGTTGTCACTTATGCGGCAGCAGCTCCGCAATATCACTCGCCCGTTGCGTCGGCAGGCGCGTGAGAACATCCTTCAGATAGGCATACGGATCATGACCATTCAGTCGCGCCGACTGGATCAAACTCATGATCGCCGCCGCCCGTTTGCCGCTGCGCAGCGAACCAGCAAAGAGCCAGTTCTTGCGCCCCAACGCCCACGGTCGGATTTGGTGCTCGCACCAATTATTGTCAATGGGAACGGCCCCGTCATCGAGGTAGCGCGACAGCGCTGCCCAGCGTTTCAGGCTGTAATCCAGCGCTCGACTAATAGCCGAGCCTTCAGGCACGAGATCGCGCTGGGCGATCATCCAGGCCTGCAGCGCATCCATCACCGGTACGGCTTTTTCCTGCCGTATTCGGCGTCGTAAATCCGGCTCCAGGTCGCGGATCTCACTTTCGATTTCGTCAGCAGTTGGATATAGCGCAGCGCCTGCTTGGCGAGCATGCTCTTGTTGGTGGAGTGCAGTTCGAAGAACTTGCGCCGGGCATGTGCCATGCAACCGATCTCGGTCACGCCGAGTTCGAAGCTGGCCTTGTAATCGCCAAAATCATCACAGACCAGCTTGCCTTTCCAGTCTTGCAGGAAGTTGCGAGCATGCTCACCGGCGCGGCTGGGGCTGAAGTCGTAAACGACCGCTGCCGTTTCGCAGAACTGGCTGTCCTTCCGTAGACCTGAGGCTTTAGCCAGATCATCGGCGGTAACCGATGTTTGGCGCTTTGTGTGCGAGAGATCGATTGCAGCCAACAACGACCGCTTAGGGTCGATTGATGCCGGTGATGACAGGTAGAGAGCGGCCAAAAGCTGCCAGTAGTGACCGGTTGGCAGAACAATGGGGTTCCTGCCAGACCAGCAATCAGTCACGTCCATTTCCATATTGCGGGCACTTTTAAGAGCGTTGGAACTGAGTTCGGAGAAGTCGAAGAAAAATCGGTTGAGGAAACTGGTGAGATTGCGAAGAAGCTCCTAGGAGGCCCGTAGACGCCAGCGCCAACCTGTTTTCGGTATGGCTAGCATCACCATGGGCAATTCTGGGTCAGAAACCGACTAGTAGAGTGTGATCATCCTGAGAAGATGATCATCAGGCTTATACTCTAGAGCAACATTCATGCGGGCGATGCGGCCTGACGCGGATCGTGGAACCTCAATTACGACGTTGAATATTTTCACATCAAGATCTTTCAAGTAGCGAAGATTATATATATAGCTTGCTTCAATTTTCGACCGTATTAGATTCGCCAGTTGTACTTTGTCAAGTTCAACAAGATCACCTTTTATCAGTTTCCCTGCTTTTATTAAATACTCATATTTTGCGTCTTCTATTTGAATATCCATGTCTGCTAACGGAGATACCACACCGGAAATTGCATTGAGTGAGAAGTGCGTATCTGTCTCGAATCCTGGCCAAGTCGGCCGTTCGATTTTATAGCTAAGGAAGTGGCTGAAGTCGTGCGATTGAATGCTCCGTATTTGAAATCCAAGATCCTCAAATGGATAGAATGTGATATTAATATTTTCATCGTTCGACCGATCATCCTCATGAGGGAGAATGATCAGGTTCTCTCGTTTTATGCATACATTTACTAAAATAGTAGAAAGGTAGGCCTTTGCTGAGGAAGCGTAAGTGGTCGGAATGAATCCCAGATACGCTGAAAATGATTTTAACCCTTCATGGATTCTCTCCAAAGACGCATCGGTGACATTCGTTAAATACACGCAAAAAAGAAGGTTGCTGTGTTTATATTCGAACGATTTTGTAAGGATCAAGTTCTCACAGAGTAGATTGAATACAAGTTCTTGTTTTTCGTTGCTCGCGACGAGGTCTCCAGCGAGAATACTCTGTGTGCTTCTAGGATCCAGAAAAGGTAAAATCGCCTGCATTGCCTCGCGACCATAACTGCTAGATTCTATTGCCGTTGAATCGAAAACAAGTCCAATTTCGTTATGCTCTAAAGATGGAACTAGCGCTGTTTTTAGGTTTGCATAGTCCACGCCGCTCTTCTTAAGATCACGAACGGTATTTTGAAACATAGATTGAATTTCGGTCATCATTCTCGACTGAGAAATTTCAAAAGCATCGCTAGTTACTTCGAGGAAAACATTTCCTCTTGCATTTAGGGTGAAAATCGTATCCATTTTAAAAGTCCGTGAGAAAAAATTTATGCGCGGGCATATGCTCAAGTAACGATGACTAGAACATTATCATTCTTTACTCCATGGCAGGGTAGGATAGCCAAACCTTACTGGAAATAGCCTCCTCACAAACGTCCGCTGTTGGCCGCTAGCTGCCCTTTGTGAAGGGCAGCTATGGGTCGTCCTCTGCCGATGCTGTTTACTGAGCGTTGAAGTTCGATGCAAACGCTGGGTTAGTTAATAAATGCGAACGGGTGCTCAAGTCAGTGCAATTGATCATTAAGCGATGGCCTCAAGAAGGCGTATTACCGGACGCTTACAATATTCATGACTGCCTGACGTTTAGGTTAAGGAGCCGCGGCACGCGGTCCCAGAGAGCGAAGCGAACGGCTTGTTATACGTTAACCCTGTAACTCAAGGTTGCCTCATCGCCTGTGATCCCTCGGAATCCCCAGCAATGACTTGGCTGCTCAAATATTGTGATTTCAACGTCAACCGGATTTATAGCCAAGTTTCGCTCAAAGGCTGTAAATATTTGCTTTATGAGCTTCTTTTTTGTTTCTTTCGTTCGCCCAGAAATCATGCTTATTTCGATTACTGTGTATTTTTCAGATCTACCGCCAGGGTAATAAAAATTAGTTTTATCTAGCGGGACGAAACGGTGAGCACGCTTGTCTTCGGGTAACCCAAGAACAGTAGTCATGCAATTATGTAGCACATCGGACATCTGTGCTTTTTTGGCATTTAAATTGTAGTCAATTCCATAGACGGTGATCATTGCGATTCCTTGCAAGCGTGTAACTACTATTAGGTGACATGCCATGTCGCGATGGCGTGTCGTATAACGTTCCTTGTCGTCCTGTAAGTCCTTGTCTAGCTTAGAGGTGGTCGCGGTAAATGCGACATTGCTCAGGGAGAAACGCGACATGGATGACGGCAAGCCCTGCTGCCCTCTAGAGTCGAAAGCAGCATCCGTGACACTACTCATTTGCCATCACCATGTCCACCGTCCACTTTTGGCCGAAAGCCGCCTGTCAGGACGGTCAACCTTCGCCCCTTCGCAGTCGTTGATAACACCTCTGGGCGGGCACTTAAACATTGAAAGCAAGTGCCAGGAGTGGGGTGCCGCCAGCAACGACGATTCGCCAGTTCACAAAAGCTGCGCATTCCACAAGCGCTTCAAATTGTTCAGGGCAGCGATGTTTGAAGCTCTGGGCATTGTCGATGACCAATGAAAGCGTTTGTCCGCGTTGAACGTGGATAGACGACATTTCTGCGCTAGGGTCATCGAGGTACGAAAGACAATCTACCCAGGCGTCCATATTGCGGCCGTAGAAGCCAGGGAAACCGAACTTTTCTGCGAAAACACTGTGGAATGTTTGCCAGTCAGTAATCAGGTTTGCATCCACTTGCACCATGGTCAGATTAACCTCCGCCACATTGGAAAAAACAGGTATGGCGGTCTCGCTAGGTGAAGTCAATTGCTGACTGCATATTTGCGCAATCCAGGGCTCAATCCACTACAAACGACGTTCCATTAGCCGCTGCTTGTTGAAAGCAAACAATACTCAGGCTACCCAAATCCGCAAAATTCGAGCGCGTCGTTCCCAGCCCCTTAGCGTAGAATTTCCCAAACGCCAGCCCCCACCCGAGACGGAACCTCAATGCAAACCCCCACCTCCCAACACCCCCTCTGGCAAACCTACCTCCTATTCCTCGCCCCCATGGTCCTCTCCAATTTCCTCCAATCCATGTCGGGCACGATCAACAGCATCTACATCGGCCAATTGCTCGGCACCCAGGCTCTCGCGGCGGTATCGGGCATGTTCCCCGTGGTGTTCTTTTTCATCGCCCTGGTCATCGGCCTCGGCGCGGGTGCCGGGGTGTTGATCGGTCAAGCCTGGGGCGCTCGCGAGTTGCATCTGGTGAAGGCGATTGCTGGTTCGACGTTGCTGTTGGGGGCGATGATCGGGTTGGCGGCGGCGGTGTTGGGCAGTGTGTTTGCCCGGCCGGCGTTGCAGGGTTTGGGTACTCCGGTGGATGTGCTGGACGATGCGGTGGCGTATGCGCATGTGATGATGTGGATCTTGCCGTCGCTGTTGGTGTTTGTGTTGTTCACGCAGTTGCTGCGTGGGGTGAGTGATACGGTGTCGCCGTTGTTGGCGCTGGTGGTGTCGACGTGTGTCGGGCTGGCGCTGACGCCGGCGTTGATTCTCGGGTGGTTGGGGTTGCCGCCGATGGGAATTCAGAGTGCGGCGTGGGCGGGGTTGGCGGGTAACTTGTCGGCGATGGGGTGGCTGGCGTGGCGGTTGATTAGCAAGGGGCATCCGTTGGCGCCGGATCGGGAGATGTTTGCGGCGATGCGGCTGGATCTGGAGATCCTCGGCAAGGTGTTGCGCATCGGGCTGCCGACCGGGTTGCAGATGGTGGTGCTGTCGGTGTCGGAGCTGGTGATTCTGGCGCTGGTGAACCAGCACGGTTCTCAGGCAACGGCGGCGTATGGGGCGGTGACGCAGATCGTCAATTACGTGCAGTTCCCGGCGCTGTCGATTGCGATCACGGCATCGATCCTCGGCGCGCAAGCCATCGGGGCCGGGCGCATCGAGCGTATGGGGCCGATTTTGCGCACGGGACTTTTGATCAACGTGTGCCTGACCGGTGGTTTGGTGATGTTGGGTTATCTGCTGTCGCACTGGTTGCTGGGGTTGTTCCTCACGGATGATTCTACGCGGGCGATGGCGGAACACCTGTTGCACATCATGCTCTGGAGCCTGTTGGTGTTTGGTTTTCAGGCGATTGTCGGCGGCATCATGCGCGCCAGCGGCACGGTGTTGGTGCCGGTGGCGGTTTCGATCGTTTGCGTGGTCGGGGTGCAATTGCCGGTGGCGTATCTGCTGGATGCGCGCTTCGGGCTGCAAGGTGTCTGGATGGCGTTTCCGGTGGCTTATCTGGGCATGCTGATCCTGCAGACGCTGTATTACAAAATGGTCTGGCAGCATCAGAAGATTGAGCGGTTGGTGTAGGGCCTCGTTTGAGTATCAAGCGCTGCTCTTGAGCCAGGTCTCGAAGCGCGTCGGTCCGATGATGGGGTGCTCTCCCGGCGTGAGCGAATGGTCATCGATAGGCGCACCGAAGTAGGGGACCGTGTCGTCCGCTTGGGCTTGGCGCGGGTCGTTGGTGTGTTGCAAAAACAGGCGCACGAATTCCACCAGCGGCCAGCGCTCAGGTCCTGCGACCTCTAATGTCTGGTTGCTCGGCGCCTGCACGGCGATTTTCGCCAGTGCCGTCGCGACATCGACCGCGGCAATCGGTTGCAGCTCGGCGGAAGTCAAACGCACGGTGTCGCCTTCCTGCACGCCCGAGTGCGAAATCGCCCCGATGAATTCGAAGAACTGCGTGGCCCGCAATAGGGTGTAGGGGATGCCTGAGTCCTTGATGAGTTTTTCCTGCGCCATTTTCGCCCGGAAGTAACCGCTGTCGAGCATGCGCTCGGTGCCCACTACCGACAGGGCGACATGGTGTTTGACGCCTGCGGTTTTCTCGGCGGCGAGCAGGTTACGCCCGGAGGTTTCGAAGAATTCGAGCACGGCAGCGTCTTCGAAGGAGGGCGAGTTGGCTACGTCGACCACCACATCGGCGCCTTGCAAAGCGGTTTGCAGTCCTTCGCCGGTGAGGGCGTTGACGCCGGTGCTTGGCGACGCGGCCAGGGTTTCATGCCCCAGGTCTTGCAGGTTTTTGCAGAGGTGTCTGCCGATCAGCCCGGTGCCGCCGATGACGACGATTTTCATGACGAGTCTCCCGATGCGTGCGCAGAGGGTTGCGGTGGCTTGGAATCCTGCAACCATTAAAGACCCGGAATGCGCGAGAGGGTGGCGGGGGCGACGATCGGGTTATCGGGAAAAAAGCGCGGCTGGTTCACAAAAAGATCGGAAAACTGCACTGCTGGCAATGTTATATTGCCGGCCTCTGGCCTAATGCCAGTCAGTTAAGCAATTTCAGCCGCGCAGCATTTCCTTGTAGCAGCTGCCGAAGGCTGCGTTCGGCTGCGAAGCAGTCGTGAATCGTGCAACGTGGTCCGCCCGACGCACCGCAGTGGCTGATTTTACGACTGCTACGCAGCCGAACGCAGGCTTCGCCAGCTGCTACAGATAGCATTACGGCTTAACTTACTGGCATTAGCTTCTGGCCCCTCATTTTTTGAGCCCGAAGGCCCAGCAGTCAGATCAAATAACGCGCCGAGGATCGGGCGCCAGGTTTCGTTATGCATGGCAGGAGGCGTTACATGCGTTGTGTTCTTTCACTGCTGATCACGCTGGTCTGCGCCCAGGTGGCATGGGCCGAGCCCACGGCCGAGTTGTCGGAACCGGTGGGCGGCTGGCGCTATCACGGCCTGCTGGACCGCAGTGAAAATCCTCGAGTCGCCTATCCCACACCGCCCATCGATCGGGGCGTGCAGCGCAATCGCACAATGATCGAAGGTCAGCTCAAGGCCCTCGGCACGCTCCGACCGCCGCACAGCCTGGCGGTCAACGGCAATCCCCTGAATTTGTACACCGACGACCAAGGACGTTTTGCCCGGCCGTATGCGTTCGGCGCCGGGTCCAACAGCGTCGAAGTGCGCAGTTCCGAAGGCAAGTCGCTCAAGCGCGTTCAATTCTATGAAGCCAACAACCTGCGCACGCCGGCGCGAATTCGCGTGGTGCTCGGTTGGGACGATCCCAAGGCCGAACTCGATCTGCACATCATTACCCCCGACGGCCAGCATGCGTTCTGGGCCCGCCCGGCGATGAGCAACGGCGGCGGCCTGGACCCGGACGGGGTCGATGGCCCCGGCCCGGAAATGTTCACCATGACCGCGCCGATGCATGGCACTTATCTGGTTTACGTGAACTATTGGGGCAACTTCGGCAGCGGCGGCTATAACTTCGATGAGACCAGCAACCAGAACGAGGTGATCACCTCGCAAATCAATCTGGTGCTCAACGAAAACACCGTCGACGAAAAACGCGAGACCTTCATCGTGCCTTTGCGGGCGATCGGCGACCTGCTGCTGGTCAAGACTTTCAACTATTAAACATCCCGCACCACGGATGAATTGGGTTTGTGAACATGAGTGATAACACTGCTTCTCCGGCCGCCGACGTACCTGCTGCCAACGTTTCCCGTCGCTGGCCGGCGCTGCTGGTCGGGCTGTGCCTGGTCGCCGGCGTGGCGGGCGGGTTAGGGTGGTTCCTGAACAAACCCAAGGCTCCGCCTGCGGAACTGGCCAGTGACAAACTGGGCATGAGCCGGCCGGACGGTTTGCTCGAAACCCACTCCCTGAGCCAACTGCCAAAGGATCTGCTGGCGGTGCCGTTTCTCAAGGAAACCCTGACCGAAGATTTCGTCTTCTATTACGAAGCCCACGCCGACCGTCTCGGTTTGATTGGCAGTCTGCGGCGGATCATTTACGAGCATGACCTGAAGTTGCAGGACAACCTGATCGAGCAGCTGTTCGATCAACCAGCGGATGTGGCGCTGTGGCGCGGGGCGGATGGGCGTCTCAAGGATTTCCTGTTGGTGATGGATCGCGGCGGGCTGGCCAAGGTGCTGGAGCCGCTGGCGAAAGTGGCGCTGGATGATACGCAGCTGAGCCAGCGCAGTGAAATCAAGGTCGCAGGCGATGTGGTGCCGCTGTATCAGCTCACTTACAACAACAGCAAAGCGCTGCTGTTCGCGTCCCATGGCGACAAACTGGTGGTGTTGTCCAACCCGGCGAAGCTGTACGAGGCCGGACACGGCCCGGTCGATGAGCCCGGCATGGTCTCGACGGAATCCCTGGAAGCGTTGCTTGGCGGCCAGAAACTGTTCCCCGAAGCCTTCGGCCTGCCACCGCGTACGCCCGAGGTAAAACAGCGTCTCTCGGTCAATTCCAGCGTTTTGGCCATGGGTTACCAGCGCTTCATCCCGAATTTCGCCGGCCTGCGTTTCGACATGGACGACAAAGGCTGGCACAGCTTCCTCGCGATGGACGAACTGGAAAACCAGCCGGACTTCGACTTCAAACCGATCTGGCAAGCCATGCCGATGGGCGCCAGCGCCTGCGTGGCCTTGCCACTGGCCGCCGAACAACAGAAACCGCTGCTGGTGAAACTCGGTGCCGACGACGCCGTGGCCCAGGCCCTGACCGAACACATGGCCGGTGCCGCCGGCTTGTGCTGGTACGCCGATTCGCGGCTGTACACGCCGCTGCTGGTGGCCAGCCTGAATGACGATGACAGCGCCAAACTCGACGGCGATCTGGGCAACCTGTTCGGCTCGATGGTCGGCGCCTACGAAGGCAACGTCGCCGATCATGCGTTCCCGGTGGTCGAAAAACAGGAAGGCCAGACCCATCAGTGGCAGCGTCAGGTCAGCTCCAACTTCGGCACCTATAAGGCCAACGATGCCGAGCAACCGGATGCGATCACCGGCAAAGCCTTTATGCGCGTAAGTCTGGCGCGTCACGGTTCGACGCTGCTGTTCTCCCTCGACGACAAACTGGTCGACAAAGCCCTCGGCACTCTCGACAAACGTTTCCCGCCGCTGGCTGACGTGCTGCCGAAAGACCTGCTGATGCCGATCTATTTCGGCCCGGATTCCATGGCGCAGCTGATGCAACAGGAAACCCTCGACAGCCTGCCGCAGGACATGGAGCCGGTGTTTTACAACGCCGCGCAAACCTACCTGATTCCGAAACTGCGCACCCTCGGCGGCTATGGCAAATATGCCCTGACCTTGCCCAAAGGCAGCGAGCCCGACGGCCATTGGCAGTGGCTGCCGCTGGAGTGGAAAGCCCTGTGACCGCACTCATCCGAGGCCTCGGCCTGCTGGCGTTGTTGCTGGGGACTCGCACCTTTGCCAGCGAAGCCCCGGCGCTCGACCCGCAGCAATCCCAGGTATTCCGCGCCTGGTTCGTGCGCATCGCCCAGGAACAACTGACCCAAGGCCCGAGCCCGCGCTGGTATCAGCAGGACTGCGCCGGGCTGGTGCGGTTTGCCGCCAACGAAGCGCTGAAGGTTCATGACGACAAATGGCTGCGCAGCAATGGCCTGTCCAATCGCTACCTGCCGCCGGAACTGCAACTGAGCGATGTCCAACGCGGCCTCGCCCAGCAATGGCAGCAGGGCGGCGGCAAGGTCGGGCCCTACGTCAACGCGATCAAACTGATTCAGTTCAACAGTCATCTGGTCGGCCGCGATCTGGCCCAGGCCCGGCCCGGCGACTTGATGTTTTTCGATCAGGGCGACGACCAGCACCTGATGATCTGGATGGGCCGCTTCATCGCCTATCACACCGGCACTACCACCCCCACTGACAACGGCATGCGCTCCGCAAGCCTGCAACAACTCATGACATGGAAGGACACCCGATGGATACCCGACGCAGCCAACCCCAACTTCATCGGCGTCTATCGACTGAACTTCCTCTCCCAATGATCGGTGCCCGCATGCTGCGTTTTCTGCCTCTGCTATTGGTATTACTGCTGCCTTTTTCGGCGGTGAACGCCGAAGACACCGTCGAGCCAAGCGGCTACACGCCGGTGGCCGGTGAAAGCTTTTTCCTGCTGGCCGACAGCAGTTTCGCCAGCGACGAGCAGGCGATGGTTCGCCTCGAAGCGCCGGGCCGCGATTACCGCCGGTTCCGCATGGAGCCTTACGGCGGCGCGGACATTCGCGTGTATCGCATCGACAAGCCGCTGGATTTCCTCAAGCGTCAGAAGAACCTGCACCGCGTGGTCAGCGATGGCCAGTTCAAGGGCGAAGGCCTGTCGAATACCCTCGCGTACCTGTGGGACAACTGGTACCGCAAATCCCGTCGGGTGATGCAGCGGGCGTTTTCCTACGAGTCGCGCAAACAAGTCACCGAGGAAGTGCCGGAACTGAAGATGGGCACCGCCATCGCCGCGCCAACACCCTACGACGCTCAGCCGCAATTCGCGTTGATTCCGGGCCTGCCGGTGGTCAGTCAATTCCGTTATCCGCTGTGGCAAGCCAAACCGATCCAGCCGCCTGAGGGCGTGAACCTGGCCGGTTCTTCCAGCGAGTTCGTCAGTGTCTCGCCGGGCAACGTGTACATCCCGTTGGGCAACCTGAAGCCGGGCCTGTATCTGGTGGAAGCGCTGATCGGCAAGTACCGCGCGACCACCATGGTTTTCGTTTCCAACACCGTGGCCGTGAGCAAGATTGCTGGCGATGAATTGCTGGTATGGGCCGCGCGCAAACACGAAGGCAGTTCGGTGCCCAAGGTCAATGTGCTGTGGACCGACGGCCTGGGTGTGATGAGCAGTGGCGCGACTGATGCCGATGGTTTGCTGCGTCTGAAACACGTCAGCCCGGAGCGTTCATTCGTGATTGGCGAGGACGAAGAGGGCGGGGTGTTCGTCTCCGAGAACTTCTATTACGACAGTGAGATCTACGACACCAAACTCTATGCGTTCACTGACCGACCGCTGTATCGGCCGGGGGATTGGGTGTCGCTGAAAATCGTCGGCCGCGAGTTCAAGAATGCACGGGATTCCGTGGCACCGACCGCTGCCGACGTCAACGTCACTGTGCTCGATGCCACGGGCACCGCACTGCAATCGTTGGCGCTGAAGCTCGATTCCAAGGCCGGCACTCAGGACCGTTTCCAGTTGCCGGACAACGCGGTGGCGGGCGGTTATGAACTGCGTTTCAGCTACAAGGATCAGGCCTACAGCAGTGCCTTCCGTGTCGCTGAATACATCAAGCCGCACTTCGAAATTTCCCTGAACCTGGCCAAGCAGGATTACCGCACCGGCGAACCGGTGAAGGGCAGTCTGGTGCTGCTGTACCCGGACGGTAAACCGGTGGCCAACGCCAAGTTGAGCCTGAGCCTGCGCGCCCAGCAACTGTCGATGGTCGATAATGAGCTGCAATACCTCGGGCAATTCCCGGTGGAGCTGACCAGCGCCGAACTGACCACCGATTCCAAGGGCAACGCGAGCCTCGATCTGCCCGCCGCCGAGAAACCTAGCCGCTACATGCTCACCGTGTTCGCCAGCGATGGCGCGGCGTATCGGGTCAAGACCACCAAGGAAATCCTCATCGACCGTGGCGCCGCCAGTTTCCGCTTGAGCGCGCCTCAACGGTTCAGCGCAGTGGGCGGCAAGGTTGCATTCAGCTACGCCAACGAAGGTGGCAGCGAGCAGAGCAAAGCGGTCAACCCGAGCAGCTACAGCTGGGTGCGACTCGAAGATCAAACCACTGGCGAAGGTAAACTTGCCGCCAAAGATAAAGGCTTCACCCTGGCCTTCGACCGTCCGGGCACTTACAACCTGACGCTGAAAGATGACCATGGCCGCGTACTTGGCGCGACCGGTCATTCGGTCACTGGCGACGGCGTCAAAGCCGTGCCCGGCACCGTGGAAATCGTCCTCGATAAACCCGAGTACAAGGCGGGCGACGAAGCCCTCGCGTTGATCACTTTCCCCGAGCCGATCATCGATGCGCTGTTGTCGCTTGAGCGTGACAAGGTCGAGGCCACCGCGCTGCTGTCCAAGGGCAGCGACTGGCTGAAGATGGAAAAACTCAGCGACACCCAATACCGCGCGCGCATCCTGGTGAAGGACAACTTCGCGCCAAACCTGACGTTCTCGGTTCTTTACACCAAGGGTGGCCAATACAGCTTCCAGAACGCCGGCATCAAAGTGGTTGCGCCGCAAATCGACGTGGCCATCACCACCGATAAAGAGGCGTATCAGCCGGGCGATACCGTGTCGGTTGACCTGACCACCCAGTTCGCCGGCAAGCCGATTCCGGCGCACCTGACGGTCAGTGTGGTCGATGAAATGGTCTACGCGCTGCAACCGGAAGTCGCGCCGACCATCGACCAATTCTTCTATCACCCGCGCCGCAACAACGTGCGCACCAGCGCCAGTTTGTCGTTCATCAGCTACGACGTGGCATTGCCGGGCAGCCCAGGCGCACCGGGTAAAGCCAACCGCAGCGAGCGCGGCGTCAAAGTGTTGGAGCGGCCACGTCGCGAAGACGTCGACACCGCCGCGTGGCAGCCTGAACTGATCACCGATGCGAATGGCAAAACCCGCTTTACCTTCAAAATGCCGGACTCGCTGACCCGCTGGCGCATTACCGCCCGGGCCATTGCCGATGACGGTCAGGTCGGGCAGAAGAAGCAATTTGTTCGCTCGGAAAAACCGCTGTACCTGAAGTGGAGCGGCCCGACCAAATTCCGCAACAGCGACAAACCGGATCTCGGTGTGTTCGCTTTCAGTCAGGCCGAGAAACCGGTCAAGGCTGAGCTGGTAATTCATTACGGTGGCGCCGAACAACGGGTGCCGGTCACGTTGAACAACGGCATCAACTACATCGCATTACCGGCGTTCACAGTGGCCAATGGCGAGTGGACCGCCGAGCTGGTGCAGGACGGCAAAACCGCTGATGCCCTGGCCGTGCGCCTGACCGCTACCGGCGAAGGCTGGCAGGTGACTCAGAGCCAAAGCCTGGACGTGGCCAGCGGTGATACGCCGCTGACCTTGCCGGCCGACGCCACGGATATTCGCCTGCGCCTGGATGACAGTCCGCAAGCGCTATTCCGTTCGGCGCTTGATGATTTGCTGAGCTATCCGTACGGCGGTGTCGAACAGACCGCCAGTCGTTTGCTGCCGTTGAGCATCGCTTATCCGACCTTGTCGTCGAACCCGCAGATCCGCGATCGCTTGCGTTTGATCATGCAGAACAGCCGCCTGCGGCTGGTGCAAATGGCCGGCCCGTCGGCGAGCTTCACCTGGTGGGGTTACGACGGTGAGCCGGATGCGTTCCTCACCGCGTACGCCTATTACGCCGACTGGCATGCCAGCAAAGCGCTGGAACTGAGCCTGCCGCCGGAGCATTGGCAGCGGGTGCTGGAGGTGTACGCCAAGCAGTCGCAGAACACGCCGCTGTTGCAGCGGGCGTTGATTCTGTCGTTTGCCAAGCAGATGCAATTGCCGGTGAACACGCTGCTCAGCGGTTTGATCGACGACTTGGTGAAAGCCGGCGAAGGCCATGCGGCGAGCATGATGGACGATGGCGCAGAGAGCCTGGTCATGAGCGATCCGGATTCGGCGTTGGGGCTGGCCAGCGCTCGGGTGCTGACCGCATCGATGGCGCGTCAGGCCAAGGTCAATCTGCCGTCGGCGTTCAATGGTCAATTGGAGGCTGCGCAACAACAAGTGGCCGCCAGCTCTCAGCCGTTTGTCGAAGCGCTGAACCTGTCGCTGCAAGCCTTCGATCAGGTTCACGCTCAGGCGTTGTTGCAACGCCTGTTGCCACAGCAATCGACCCTGGAACGCGCCTTGGCGCTGACCTGGCTGCAACGCAGCATCGAGCAGGCTTCACCCACCATCGCGCTGGCACCGGGTGAAGGCTGGAAGAAAAAGTACGGTGATACCGGTGAGATGTATTGGACGTGGCAGGGCGCTTCGCCTGTGCCGGCAGTGTTGTCGCTGACCGGGGAGCAAGAACGCCCGCTTCGCGCCGCGTTGAGCTTCCAGAGCAAGCAACCGCCGGTGGACCCGATGGCCGTGACCATCACTCGTCGTCTGTCGCGTCTGGTGCCGGGTGACGAAGCGTTTGAATTCAAACTCGAAGCCGTCGGCAGCAAACCGTTGTCCAGCGACAGCCTGTACCTGGACGAAGTGATCATCACCAGCAAAGCCGCAAAACCGCTGCGCTACGGCATGCTCGAAGTGCCGCTGCCACCGGGCGCGGACGTCGAGCGCACCACGTGGGGCATCAAGCTGATGGGCAAGGCCGGCACCGAGCCGACCTCGCTGGAGAAAGCCCGTTTCGAACCGGGGCAAATGGCCTACGCGATCCCGGTGGATGCCCTGAGCGGCGAATTGCGCCTGCGTCATCTGGTGCGTTTCTCGCAAAAGGGTCAGTTCAACCTGCCGCCGGTGCGTTTCACTCAGGTCTATGCGCCACAGCATCAGGCCCAGGAACAGAAACCGGCGCTCGGCCAGGTCACGGTCCACTGACATGACCCGCTGTTTGGTCTGGTGGCTGCTGTGTTTGATCCCTGCGCTGGCGACAGCGCAGGACGAGCCGTTGCACCTGGGCTTCAAGGGTGAATTGCTTGCGTTGAACCCGACTCAGGTGATTTCGCGTGAGTCATTGCCTGCTGATTTGCAGACGCCGCTGGGTAGTTTGTGGAAGCTGTTTGTCTACGGCTGGCTGGTGGATACCGGCGCGCGTGAACCGGCTTATGAGTGTCGCGGGCAATCGAAGGAAGAAGTGTATTGCTGCACGGCGGGCGGCAAGATCGATCGCGATCAGGCATTGGTGAAGTCTTGCGGGTTGTATTTTGAGCCTGCGCGCTTGGGCATTGCTGGCGCTGAATGGCGCGAGTATTGGCAGGCGAGACAAGCGCCGAAGTGGTTGCTGGATTTGCCGTCGTTGCAACCGCAGACCCGGGTTTCGGTGGCTGAGTTGCTGAAGGTATTGGCCGTGATGCCGGCGCAGGATCAGGCGCGGCGGGTGTTGCTCGATGTGGTGCTGAACGCTGCTGACGGTAATGTCGTCGGTGAGCTTGGTGGCCGGTTGCGGGTGAAAACCTGGAGCTGGTTGGGGGATCAGGATCCTTCGTCGCGTCAGGGCGGATTTGCTGGCTGGACGGCGGACGGCACACCAATCTGGGCCGGTGGGCGCGGCACCAGTCAAATGGTCTTGCGCAATTACGGTCAGGCACTGGCGACAGTGTTGCCTTCGTCTTGGCCCGCCGAGGAGGGGAAGTGCGTCGAGGTCGGCCTGTTCGCGCGTTATCCGCTGAAACGAGTGCTGTCGGGGGATCGCGTGTTAGCGCCCGGGCCCTTGCAAGGCGACTATCGCGTCGAGTTCGCCAATGGCAATCAACTCGATATCCACAGCGACGGCGAGCTGTTCTTGCTCAAAGACAAACTCGTCGCCCGCCTGGACCGCGAAGAATACGTCGCCCGCGTCCTGCAGCGCGAAGCCAGACCGGAACCCGCCGAAGCTGCCAAAGCCCTGAGCGTTGCGATCCGCACCTACCTGCTGCAAAACGCCACCCGCAACGGCGACTGCTTGAGCATCGATGACAGCAGCAGCCGACAGCGCGTCGCTCCACGCCCGGCCGCCACCGAATCGCGCAACATCGCCGCGTGGACCAGCGACCTGGTCCTCGCCGGCAGCACCGTCACCTATCATTCCGATCAACCGGGGCCGGACAAACTCTCCTGGCAGCAAGCCGTCGAACAGGCCAATGCCGGTCAACGCTACGACGCCATCCTGCTGCACGCTTACCCACGCGCGAGCCTCAGCCGCTGGGACAATCCCGTCGCTTCCTGCGACGCATTGCCCGCCGCGCAAGACTGGCTGCAAAAGCAACGTCGCGGCTGGCGACCACGGCTGGAAAGCGAAGTTGGTTACAACGAAGTCAACACTTTCGCCGTCTGCCGCCTGGCCTTCGGCCGTCCTTTTGTCGATCGCGAACGCCAGCGCATTTACGTGCGTGGCGTGCTGTCGCTGCAAGACCGCCTCGACCTGACTCACGAATACCTGCACCTGGCCTTCGAAGCACATCCCAACGGCCAGGATGAAACCTACATCGAAGGGCTCGCCCGCCACCTCTTGCTGGAATAGGCCATGAAACTCCGTTACCCACAGGTCCTCCTGTTCCTTTGTTCCTTTTGCGTATGGCCGACCACGTTCGCCACCGATAGCGCAGTCAAACTCGACACCCCCGTCGGCGGCTGGCGCACGGGCGCACCCGAAGGCGAAGGCGAAAACTTTCGTCAGACGGTTAATTACCCGGCGTCCTCGGTCAACACACCGGTGGGGCAGGCCAATACCGCTCGCATTACCGGTCAGATCAAGTCCGCGCCCAAGGGCAATGAACCCGGCAAGCTGATCGTCAACGGCGTCAGCATGCCGCTGAAAATCGACCCCGCCGGCCGCTACGATCGCCCGTTCTCATTCCCCAACGGCAGCAACAGCGTTGAAGTCCGCAGCCCCGATGGCCAACAACGGCATCGCACCCAGTTCCTCAACACCAGCGGCGGCGCCACCCCGGCCAAGTTGCGAGTGCTGCTGGCCTGGGACAGCGACGGCACCGACCTCGACCTGCATGTCGTCACGCCTGACGGCGGCCACATCTGGTACGGCGACCGCGTCGCGGCCAACGGCGGCGCACTCGACGTCGACGTCACCACCGGCTACGGCCCGGAAATCTTCGCCATGCCGGCACCGATCAAGGGGCAATACCTGGTGTACGTGAACTACTACGGTGGCGGGTATCGCAGTGATGAGGAGGGGCAGGAAGAGGCCGCGCAGGCCCTGACCACTGCGCACATCACGGTGATTACGGAGGAGGGGACGCCGAACGAGAAGATGGAAACGTTCCTGGTGCCGATGCGGGCGGTGGGGGAGTTGACGTTGGTCAAGGGGTTTAGTTATCCGTGAATGCAAATAGTCTCAGCAGTGCTGAGACTATTTGTTTGGCATTTGTCGCAGCGGTGCTGCGACAAATCAAAACTGGCAGCAGACTTTATTCAATCTGTAGCAGCTGCCGAGCCCGCGAGGCTGCGTTCGAGGACGAAGTCCTCGCAAATCGGTGTACACGGTCCTTCTGAAAGAACCGGTTACCTGATTTTACGACTGCTTCGCAGCCGAACGCAGGCTTCGCCAGCTGCTACAAGGGAGTGCGTCTGCTGTTAACTGGCTGGCAGAAGTGGTCGAGCCGGGAGCTCGAACGCCTGTTTGAGGGGGTTCTTGCGAGCCTCATCGCGAGCAGGCTCGCTCCCACATTTGATCTGCGGTGATCGCAAAAAATGGGTTCACAGCAGATCCCCTGTGGGAGCGAGCCTACTCGCGAAGAGGCCGGCCCATCCACTACAAAACCCACAGTAAGACCGATAAACAAGCACTGTTTAATCGACATCTCCAGATACTCACTCAGGCTACACATCCTTTCTACCGCGAGCCGGTTTCAGCCCGACCAGCCTTTCGTCTCGCTCAAGGAGAAAGCTGCCACAGATCGTTGTCGTATCACCTGCAGCCCCACCGTTACGATCAGGGCGCTGATACGGTGGGCTGGGGAAAGCCTGGCCTGTCGCATAGTCTTTAATTGCAGAGGAAGTGAAATGAGCGCGAGACCCATGCTGGGCCTGTGGGTGGTGGCTGCGATGAGTTCAGTCATCTTGACGCCGGCGTCAGCGGATCACTGGCGAGGCGGGCGCGAAGGGGGCGAGTGGAAGGACGAGTACTGGGACGGGCCATGCAAGGTAAAGATCGAATCCAAAAACGATGAATACAAGGAAGAAATCAAATGCCCAAACGGCCGCGGCGCCAATTGGCGTCGTGGCGAGTGGAAGGACGAGTACCGGGAGCGTGGCTGCAAGGTCAAGATCGAAGCCAAGCGGGATGAGTACAAGAAAGAGGTCAAATGCGACGGCGACGATTGATCGGTTGTTCGGGCACCGCTGTTCTCGACACGACTGACGCTAATCAATGACTGCAACAGGAGAACCGCATCATGAACGTCTTGCTCAGAAGCATCGGACTGTCATCGCTACTGGTGGCCACTGCGGCGTTCGCTCATCACGGCTGGAGTGAGTATGACTCCAGCAAGTCCATGCAGCTGAACGGAACCATCGAGGAATCCGGCTATTCCCATCCGCACGGGCTCTTGCGTCTTAAAACAGCCGACAAGACGTGGATCATCGTTCTGGCACCGCCATCGCGCATGGAGAACCGTGGGTTGTCGAAGGACATGCTGAATGTCGGTACGACGGCTACGGTGGTCGGTTATCCGAATCGAAACAAACCCGAAGAACTGCGAGCCGAACGCATCACCATTGGCGATAAAACCACTGAGTTGCGCTGATGGACACCACAAGTGCCGGCGCGGGAACAGGTCCGGAAAGCTGGCTGGACTGGTTGGATGACTCGCGACTTGGTCTGGCCATGCGAAGCGAGCTGTGGCTTTACCCGATAGTCGAGGTGGTTCACATCATTGGCTTCGTGTTGCTTGTCGGCTCAGTGGTCATGTTCGATCTGCGGGTGCTTGGCCTGTCCAAGGATATTGCGGTGACGGCGCTGGCTCGTCATCTGCTGAGATGGTCCGTCGCTGCCCTGGTATTGATCGTACCGGCTGGCCTGATGATGTTTACAGCCCATCCCCATGACTTCGCCACCAACAATATTTTCATTTTAAAGCTGAGCCTGATCGCTACGGCGGGCCTCAACGCAGCCCTTTTTCACGTCGGTATTTACCGTTCAGTCGCCCGGTGGAACACAGGCATCGAGGCACCGGCAATTGCCAGAGTGCAGGCAGTGCTCTCGATGGGGTTATGGGGCACCGTGGTGTTGTGCGGCCGACTGTTGGCTTACACCTGATTCACAACGCGGAACCCAGCAGTTTGAGGTACTGCGGGCTCTCGGATATCGAGTTGTGGCCCGTGCCCGGTATCACTTGCAGCGTGGCCACGCCCTTGGCGAAATGTGTGTAGAGCTGTTCCGTGCTTGAACGCGGTATGACTTCGTCGTGCTCGGCAGCGATCAACAGTGTCGGCATGGTGATATGAGACGCGTATTTCCAGGATTCGAACCTGTCCTGAAGCAGCCACTTTACCGGGAACCATCGGAACTGGCGGGCGGCGAGGTCTTCAAGGCTGTTGTAGGGCGTGATCAAAATCAGCCGCGAGGCCGGGCGTTGGCTGGCGAGGCGCAGGGCGACGCCCGAACCCAGGCTGCGTCCGACCACCGCGATAGTGGGATGGGTGTTGTAGACCATGTCGAACAAGGTCATGGCATCGCGCTGAATCGCTTCTTCGGAAGGCGACCCGGAGCTGCCACCGTAGCCTCGGTAATGCAGCAAGTAGATCGCATGATCCGCAAAGGCCTGCGAAAAATCGGGTAGGTTGCGGGAAACGTCCTCGGCATTGCCGCCGAAGTAAATCAACGCCTTCGGTCCGTCGTGCGGCCTGACCGTCACCAACACCTGCGCATCGGCGACTTGCAGCGTGAGCAGCGTTTCGGGCGCGTCGATGGCGCGTGGTTGCGGGTAGTAGATCAATGCGCGTTGAAACACGAACAGCGCCGCGCAGAGCACCAGGTACGCAATGGCAACGAATGCGAAGAGAGACATCAGGGGGCGCGACATTCGGCTAACTTTAGTGGACGACATGGACTGCTCTGGGCCTGACGACGGCTATCGCTTGAGCGCTGTCAGAGTGTAGTACATCGATATTTGCCGCACG
This sequence comes from Pseudomonas sp. TH37, assembly GCF_016650735.1. Taxonomy (NCBI): domain Bacteria; kingdom Pseudomonadati; phylum Pseudomonadota; class Gammaproteobacteria; order Pseudomonadales; family Pseudomonadaceae; genus Pseudomonas; species Pseudomonas sp. TH37. The sequence continues at coordinate 284,430 of NZ_JAEKFD010000004.1, read as the reverse complement.
GGAGCGCACCGATGTCCAAGGTTCGACGCTTGTATCCGATTGCTGCGCCATGACGGCCACCGACGCGCTGAAATGGGTCAAGGTTCTGCCGTCCGAACGAACGGCTCTGATGCTGGGTTTCGCCTTCCATTTCTGCGTGCTCGCCAGTTATTACCTGGTACGACCTTTGCGCGATGCCTTGGGCCTTGAGGGCGGTGCCGACAAATTGCAGTGGCTGTTCACCGCCACATTCGTGGTGATGCTGCTGATGGTGCCGCTGTTTGGCGCGCTGGTTTCGCGGCTGCCTGCCATGCGTTTTGTGCCGTTGATCTATCGCTTGATCGCCTTGTCGATGCTGCTGTTTGGCGTGTTGATCGCTCAGCGCATTGCGCCGGTGACAGTGGGGCGGGTGTTTTTCGTCTGGATCAGCATCTACAACCTGTTCATCGTTTCGATTTTCTGGAGCGTACTGGTCGACCGCTTTTCCAGTGAACAAGGGCGGCGGCTGTTCGGTTTCATTGCGGCGGGTGGCACCCTGGGCACGTTCATCGGGCCATTGCTGGCCGCGACCATGGCCACAAATCTTGGGCCGGTGGCGTTGACCGTCGCGGCGGCCGTGCTGCTGGAATGTGCGGTGCGTTGCTATCGGGCGCTGTTGTCGCGCACAGCGTCGCAGTCCGGCAGCCGCTGGCTGGATGAGCGGCGCATGGGCGGCAGCATGCTGGCCGGGGTCACGTTGATCCTGCGCTCGCGCTATCTGATGGGGCTGGTGCTGTTCATGCTGTTGCACACCAGTGCCGCGACCTTGCTGTATTTCGAACAGGGACGAATTGTGGCTGGCAGCTATGCTGATGTGGCCAGCAGGACGCAATTCTTCGCCGTCGTTGATTTGATCGTGTCGGCGCTGACCCTGCTATTTCAACTGCTGCTGACGGCGCCGTTGATCCGCCTGATCGGCATCGGTGGGGCGCTGGTGGCGTTACCGTTGGCGACGATCGTGGCGTTTAGCGCCATGGCTCTGGCACCCGTGCCGGCAACCGTCGCGCTGGCGCAAGGGCTGCGCCGCGCCGTCGAGTTCGCCATCGTGCGCCCGGCGCGAGAAGTGCTGTGGACGGTGGTGAGCCGCGAGGAAAAGTACAAGGCCAAGAATGTGATCGAAACCCTGGTGTATCGCGGCGGCGATGCCGCCAGTGGCTGGCTCTCCGCCGGGTTGACGGCACTGGGCGCGGGGTTTGGACTGGTGGCGGTGGTGATCGTGCCGTTCGCCGGGCTTTGGGGCTGGTTATGTCTGTGGCTGGCCAGACGACAAGAGCAAAGGGCGACCATGAATGAACAGCCAGGGGGAATTCCATGACTGATCCTGCTGTCTTCACGCGTAGAAGACTACTCACGCTGGCTGCCGGTGTTTCGGCGGTCTTCACCTTCGATCCGGCCTTTGCCGCATCGGCGCCGTCGACGGAAACAGGAGGCAAGAACATGCTGACCCGAGCCATTCCTTCCAGCAACGAGCCGTTACCCATGGTCGGGTTGGGCACCTATCGCGGCTTTGATGTCGCGCCTTCCGACGCGGCTTACAAGCAGCTGCCCGCCGTGCTCATCGCGTTGTTTGAGAAGGGCGGCACGGTGATCGACAGCTCGCCCATGTACGGTCGCGCCGAGCAGACGACCGGGGAATTGCTGTCGATCCATCGACCTCGTTCGCCTGCGTTTCTGGCCACCAAGGTCTGGACCCAGGGTCGCGAAGAAGGCATCGCGCAGATGGAGCAGTCGTTCAAGCTATTGCAGACCGACCGTATCGATCTGATGCAGATTCACAACCTGCTGGACTGGAAAACCCACCTGCCTACCCTGCGCGAATGGAAGGCAGAAGGGCGCATCCGCTACATCGGCATCACCCATTACACCGCGTCGGCCTACGACGAAGTGGAGGCCGTGTTGAAAGCCGAGCCGCTGGACTTTTTGCAGATCAACTATGCCCTGGACGATCGCGGCGTCGAGAAACGAATCCTGCCGCTATGTCGCGAGCGCGGGGTGGCGGTGATCTGCAATCGACCTTTCGGCGGCGGTGGCTTGCTTGCTCGATTGAAAGGCAAACCGCTGCCGGGATGGGCCGCGCAAGTGGGGGTCAACAGCTGGGCGCAATTGGCGCTCAAGTTCCTGCTGGCTCATCCGGCGGTGACCTGCGTCATCCCCGGCACGAGCAACCCGCGTTACATGGCGGAAAACGCCGGTGCGGGTTTCGGCCCGATGCTGACGGATGCGCAACGCCAACAGTTGATGGCTCTGATTGGTTAGTCGTGTTGGCGGGACGACTAATGAGAGTGAGTAAAACCACAATCCATGTGGGAGCGGGCTTGTGTGGCGAGGGGGCTTGCCCCCGTTGGGTCGCGAAGCGGCCCCAAAACCTGCAATCGCGGTGTATCAGGTACACCGCATGCAATGGTTTTACGACTGCTACGCAGCCGAACGGGGCAAGCCCCCTCGCCACACAAGCCCGCTCCCACAGGTTCTGCGCTTAACTGACTGACATTCCAGCGGTCGGCAATACGTCAGCAGTCTCCAACGGAATCTCCAGGGTGAAAATCGCGCCATGACCTGGTCCATCGCTGTGGACGCGAAGATGCCCGTTCATCTCTACCGCCGCGAGCGCGCAGCTGTGCAGGCCAAAACCATGACCTTCCTTTCGCGTGGTGAAGCCGTGATTAAAGATGCGGGTCATGTTCTCGGCAGCGATCCCTTCGCCCTGATCCTCCACGCTGAGGCGCAGCGTTGCGTTATCGATAATCTTGACGCCCAGCGTCATATGGCGCTGACGGTCGCTGACCTTGGACATTGCATATTTGGCATTGCTGATCAGGTTGATCAGGATCAACAGCAGGCGGTGTTTGTCGCCGATGATTGTCGGTGTGTCCTGGTAGTCCTTGGTGACGACGACATGGTGCCGACTCAAGGCGCCGGAATTCATGCGCAACGCATCCTCGAACAGATCGACGACGTTCAACGGCTCGACCAGCCTGGCCGCGCCGGCATAGGCCTGTTGAGTGGCAACGATGTCCTTGATGTGATCGATGCTTTTGGTGAGTTGTGACAGTTCGTCAACGATGCTCGATTGCTCGGCCGCGATAGAGTCGACCAATTGATTGAGGTAAAGGGGAAGCAATTTGCCCTTTTCATCAAGCGTGATGAACTGCCCCAGGTCTTCGGCATGCTCGTTCATCATTTTCACCGCTTTACCCAGGCCAAGGGTTTTGCTGGCCGCCAATTTGCGGGTAATCAAGTCTGCCGAGACGTTAACGCTGTTCAGCACATTGCCGACATTGTGCAGCACATTGGTCGCGATCTCCGCCATGCCGGCCATCCGTGCAGCTTCGACCAGTTCGCGCTCGGCCTCCAGCAGTTCGCGGGTGCGTTCTTCTACGCGTTGTTCCAGCCGTTCGTTTGCCGTTTGCAACTCATTGTTCATCTTGTTGATCAAGGCATAGCTGCGAATCAGGCGGGCGGCCAGGTACAACAACAGCAGTGCCATGATGCCGGCGCATATTCCGAGATAAAGGTGATATTGGCGGTATGTCGCACCGGCGCGCCGTTGTGTCTCGTTCAATAACTCGTTGATGCTGTCCAGTTGCTGTGCGACTGGAATTACACTGATTCGATCAAGCAGGTCATTGACGATGGGCTGCTCTTGAACGATGGCGTTTATATGCTCGACAAATGCAATAAAAGGCTGGCGCCGTTCAGGTGGCAATTGATCAATGTATTCGCTGAGTTCGTTCAGTTGATGGGCGATCTCTTCAGCTTTGTCACGGGATACATAGAGGGCGTATTCAAGGGTTGCCAGCGTGAGATCGAATACGTTTGAGGCGGCGGTTAAATCCTGGTCATTGTTATTTTCCAGCAATGCCTGAATGTCATCTTCCTGTTCAGGCAGGGCATCCAGTGAAGTTCGCAATACTGTGTTGTGTTGTTTGAATTGCTCAACCAATCGGGTTTTGTTTTCCACTGCCTCCAGATAACCCTGTCGACGAGATTGCCAAAGGATCGAAAGCGGGCCGGCAGCGTTGAGGTCGTCGAGCTGCTGCCAGCGTTGCTCTGCTTCAGGATGCGCCACCAGAAGCAAATTGTTGTTCATGCCGATTTTTGCTCTCAGAACCTTCATGTTCCAGTTGGCATCGAACTGCTTGAGTTGGCGAACGAAGTCGCGCGACTCGAAGTAGGTCGACGTGTCGTACGAGAAGGATTTGATCAGCAAAAATATCAGTACGCTGAAAAGGGTCAGCGCAATGGCGCCCAAGGCAGTCCATTTGTAATGATTGGAGAGCTTCATTGCGGCATTCCTCCCAGGGCCATCCTGAGAGAGAGATGCTGCCAACGGTTAATGAGTTCCATTTTTGCGCTCCCTGCAAAATGGCGATAATCACCACATTATCCGTAAGCCTAGCGTTGTTGGCGGACACTGCTGAAAAAAACACCGAACGGCGGGTCGGCATTCATTGTTACAGCCCTGAGTGTTGAAACGTCCCTCGGCGGATCCAATGACGCCGAGGGACGTTTTTTTTACAGATAGAGGCTGTGAATGACCTGACGACTGTCATCGGGATCGTGACGGGTCTCAAAACCCAAGGCTTTGGCCAGATCACGCATGGGCGCATTGCTGGCGGCGTCGATGGAATACATCTGACGAAAACCATTCTTGCGCGCGGCCTTGATCAAGTGCTCCATCAGCGCCGTGCCCAGGCCCAGATGCTGGTATTCATCGGCAACCGTCACGGCACATTCACACTCGTTGTCGGCGGTGGCGGCATAGCGGCTGACACCGATTTCAATCAGTTTGCCGTTGTCATGGATCAGGGCGATGTAGGCCAACCGCTTCTTGCCGTCGACATCCATCAATTGGTCGAGCATGGCCGTACCGGGCTCATTGACTTGCGCCAGAAAGCGCATGTGCCGCGACTCCGGGGACAGGTGCTTGATAAAAGCATATTCACGCTCGCGGTCTTTTTCTGTCAGCGGCCGGATCAGCACATGGCGCCCGTCCCTGAGCGCTTCAATCCAGTACTGTCCGGTGACGGTAGCGTAGAGGGCAGCGGCTCGGTCATTGTGGTCTTTAACAGTGAGCATGGTGCAATTCTCCATCCGGGTTGAAAGGCTCGCGCGTCGCAACGAACCACGCGGTTCATTTCTTTTTACGCCGCTGGTGGCACCTGAATCTGATCTGGATCAGACACTCGTGACAGGCAGGCTCAGACGCTCGCATCTGATGTAAATCAACCGGGGTAGAGGGCAACGAGCGCACTCTGGAAACATGCCGGCGCTTTGGACCGGCACCGAATCGAGGTGTGTGATGGGTCAATATCAACGTGTGTTGCTGATCGCCGACCGAACCCTGTACCAATCCCCGGCCTTGCAGCGCGCCGTCGCCCTCGCCAAGGCCAGCGGGGCGGTGCTGGATGTGCGGGCGTTTATCGAGCCGGCCCCGATCATCCATTTATGGGAGGAAAAAACCGATGAGGCGGAGTACCAGCGCTATCTGCGCCGCTATCGCCGCTGGATGGTGGAAGAAATCCAGCGCCTCAGCGGTGAGGGATTGAACGTGAGCGTGGAAGTGGTTTTTACCACTCATCCATTGCTGGACATTTTGAGGTGCGTCGAAGAGCTCAAGCCCGACCTGCTGATCAAGGACGTCACAATGGAGCCGCTGCTCAAACGCGTGTTCATCACCCCTCTGGATTGTCACCTGCTGCGCGAATGCACGGTGCCGGTGCATTTGGTCAACCAGGCCCGTTACGGTTTGCCGCACCGGATCGTGGCGGCAGTGGACCCGTTCGACCCCTCGACGCAAATCAGTGACCTCAACGACACCATCATTCAATCGGCGAATGCACTGGCGCTGATATGCGATGCACCGCTGCATCTGCTGTACGCGTATGACTTGTCACCGGCCTTCAATGGCGATGCTGCCCTGGTCAGCGGCGGGTGGAATGTGGATTTCATGGAGGAGCTGCGGCAATCCCTGCACCAGGCATTTGTCGCTCTGGCTGAGCGCTATGGCGTGCCGCCGGAGCGTCGGCATTTCATCATGGGCCTGCCGGCGCCGGTGCTGAGTGAGTTTGTCGAGGAGTATCTGGTCGATGTCGTTGTAATGGGCACGGTGCACCGGGTGGGGTTCGACCGATTGATCGGCAGCAACACGGAACGGGCACTGTATTCGGTGCCGGGCAGTATTCTGGCGGTCAAGCAGCCGGGGTCGCTCGTCAGGGGATGAGCACGATCGCGCCTTTGACCTGACCGGCTCGCAGGCTTGCCAATGCCTGGTTGGCATCGTCCAGGGCGAAACAGGTGACGTCGCTGTGCACGGGCGTATGGCGCAGCTCTGCAAAAAACGCGGTGCCGTCTTCGCGGGTCAGGTTCGCCACCGAACGGATGCTGCGCTCGCCCCACAGCAGTCGATAAGGGAAGCCGGGGATGTCGCTCATGTGGATGCCCGCGCAAATCACACAGCCGCCCTTGACGGTGGCTTCCAGCGCCAACGGCACTAGCGCACCGACGGGGGCGAAGATCAGGCTGGCGTCGAGCGGGTGCGGCGGCGGTTGATCCGAGGGGCCTGCCCATTCGGCGCCCAGGGTTCGGGCATAGGCTTGGCCCTCGCTGTCGCCCGGTCGGGTGAAGGCATACACCTGCTGGCCCCGGCCCCGCGCCACCTGAATCGCCAGATGCGCCGCCGCACCGAAGCCATAAAGACCCAGATGACGCGCCCCTTTGGCCATTTGCAATGCGCGAAAACCGATCAGCCCGGCACACAGCAGCGGCGCGGCTTCAGTGGCCGAGAGCGCATCCGGAATGGGGAAACAGAAATGAGCGTCGGCAACGGTGTAGTCGGCATAACCGCCGTCCAGATGGCAGCCGGTGAACTGGGCGCGATCACAGAGGTTCTCCCGGCCCGAGCGGCAGAATGTGCACTCACCGCACGTCCAGCCGAGCCAGGGAACGCCGACGCGCTTGCCGACCCAATCGGGCGCTACGTCGGCACCTACTGCCGTCACTTCACCGACGATTTCATGGCCCGGCACCCGCGGCAGCACCGCTTGCGGTAGTTCACCGTCCACCAGATGCAGGTCGGTGCGGCACACGCCACAGGCCAGGATTTTGATTAACAGTTGGTGTGCGTCGGGTGTCGGGATAGCACGCTCCTCCCGTTGCAGCGGCTGACCGGGGGCATGCAGAACCATGGCGCGCATGACGATTCTCCAAAAGCCGATGCGCCGTGTGGCGTCAGGGGGGCGACTGCCGGTGACAGCCGGCGACCAGTTGCTTGAGCCCCTCCAGATCCAGGACTTTGACGTTACGCCCGGAAATCTCGACCAACCCCTGATCCCGCAGATGAGCGATGCCCCGGCAGATGGTTTCCAGGCGCAGGCCCAGATACGAGCCGATCTCTTCACGGCGCATTTTCAGCACAAAGTCTCTGGACGAATACCCGCGAATGCTCAGCCGTTGCGACAGGTTCAGCAGGAAGGCCGCCAGGCGCTCATCGGAGTTCATGTTGCCCATCATCATGAGCATGCTGTGATCACGCACGATCTCCCGGCTCAGGAGCTTGTTCATGTTGTGTTGCAGTGAGGGCAACTCCTGGGCGAGTTTCTCCAGTTGTGCGTAGTGCAGGGGGCAGACTTCGCTGTCTTCCAGGGCAAAGGCGCTGCAGGCGTGCCGGTCGTCGCTGATGGCGTCCAGACCGAGCATCTCGCCGGGTATCTGAAAACCGGTCACCTGCTCGCGGCCGTCGACCGACAGCATGCTGGTCTTGAATGAACCGATGCGTACCGCATACAGCGAGCGCAACGGATCACCGGCCCGGTACAGGGCGGCGCCTTTTTTAACCTTTACCCGCTGAACGATCAGGGTATCCAGCCGCTCGACCTCTGGGCCGGTCAAGCCGATCGGCAGGCATAACTCCAGAACACTGCAGTTGGAGCACGCGGCTTTCAGATAATGATGCTGGTATGGACGTGTTTCGGGCATCGCTTGTAGCCCCCTGATAGTGGGGTAAAGGATAGATCGGATCGCAGTTTCAATCGGACGTTTATGGGGGCAATCGACGAGCGGGAAAGCCTCGTCCCTGGAGCCCCGGTGACGGGCCGGCGCAGGACTTGATGTAAATCAAGTCTTGCGCGTTGCAGACTCCCAGAATTGGCGCATGTTTATCGGTATACCGAGCCCCTTGCGGAGAACTTCATGAGCGATTTTTTGAGTGCCGAGCAACTGGAAGGGCTGGATGCCTACTGGCGGGCGTCCAATTACCTGGCGGTCGGGCAGATCTACCTCAAGGACAACCCGCTGATGAAGGCGCCGCTGACGCTGGCGCATGTAAAACCACGATTACTGGGGCACTGGGGCACGACGCCGGGGTTGAACCTGATCTATACGCACCTCAACCGCCTGATCACGACCCACGACCTGAACATGATTTTCATTGCCGGCCCCGGGCATGGCGGCCCGGCGGTCGTGGCCCAGACCTACATGGAAGGGACGTACACCGAGTTCAACCCGTCGGTGGGGTGCAACACCAACGGTCTGACCCGACTGTTCCGGCAGTTTTCCTGGCCCTACGGCATTTCCAGCCATGTTTCGGCGCAGATACCGGGGTCGATCCATGAAGGGGGCGAGCTGGGCTATAGCCTGGCCCACGCTTACGGCGCCGCGTTCGATAATCCGGACCTGATGGTCGCGTGTGTGATTGGCGACGGCGAGGCCGAAACCGGGACGTTGGCGGCCAGTTGGCACTCCAACAAATTCCTCAACCCGGCGCGCGACGGGGCGGTACTGCCGATTCTGCATCTGAACGGGTACAAAATCGCCAACCCGACCGTACTTTCCAGCATCAGCGAGGAGGAGTTGTCGGCCTTGATGTATGGCTATGGTTACGATCCGTATTTCGTCGAAGGCGATGACCCGACAGAGGTTCATCAAGCGCTGGCCAGGACGCTGGACACCATGGTGCAGGAGATCCGTGAAATTCAGCGGATCGCGCGCCAACGCCCGCAAACCCGGACACCGGAACGGCCCTTGTGGCCGATGCTGGTATTGCGCACGCCCAAGGGCTGGACGGGGCCGAAATTCGTCGATGGCCGTCGGGTCGAAGGCACTTGGCGTGCGCATCAGGTCCCCTTGGCCGATTTCCAGCAACCCATGCACTTGCGGCAATTGGAGGAATGGCTCAACAGCTACCGCCCTGACGAATTGTTTGACGCCAATGGCACCTTGCTGCCCGAAATCGCCGCCCTGGCACCGACCGGCCACCGGCGAATGAGCGCCAATCCGCATGCCAACGGGGGGCTGCTGTTACGGGCGCTGGAGCTGCCGCGGTTCACCGACTATGCGGTGAAAATCGAGGTTCCCGGGGGCCTGCGCGCAGAAGCCACCCGGGTGCTGGGGACGTTTTTGCGAGACGTGATGAAAGACAATCTGACGTCGAGCAATTTTCGTCTGTTCGGCCCGGACGAAACCGCCTCGAACCGGCTGGACGCGGTGTATGAAGTCAGCGCCAAGGCATGGATGGAGCCGCTGGGTCCCGACGATGTCAACCTGGCGGTCGATGGCCGGGTGATGGAGATTCTGAGCGAGCAGGTGTGCGAAGGCTGGCTCGAAGGCTATTTGCTGACGGGCCGGCATGGCTTGTTTTCCTGTTACGAGGCGTTCATCCACATCGTCGATTCAATGTTCAACCAGCATGCCAAGTGGCTGAAAACCGCCGCCGAAGTGCCATGGCGCAGACCCATTGCCTCGCTCAACTATTTGCTCACGTCCCACGTCTGGCGCCAGGACCATAATGGCTTCTCCCACCAAGACCCGGGGTTCATTGATCTGGTGGCGAACAAGACCGCGGACGTGGTCCGGATCTATCTGCCGCCCGACGCCAATTGCCTGTTGTCGGTGGCCGATCATTGCCTCAGAAGCCGCAATTACGTCAACGTGATCGTCGCCGGCAAGCAACCGGAGTGGCAATGGCTGAATATCGATGCGGCGATCCGTCATTGCCAGGTCGGTATCGGACGGTGGGACTGGGCTTGCCAGGATGATAGCGATCCGGACGTGGTGATGGCCTGTGCCGGCGACGTTCCGACCCTGGAAACCCTGGCCGCGGTCACCTTGCTGCGCGAGTACGTGCCGGATTTGCGGGTAAGAGTGATCAATGTCGTCGATTTGATGGTCCTGCAACCGTCATACCACCATCCCCATGGTTTGCCGGACAGTGCATTCGATGAACTGTTCACCGTCGACCGGCCCGTGATTTTCGCCTTCCACGGCTATCCCGCGCTGATCCACCGACTGCTGTACAAACGCACCAATCATGAAAACTTCCACGTTCGCGGCTTCAAGGACGAGGGGGCGACCACCACACCGTTCGACATGGCGGTGCTCAATAACCTGGATCGCTATCAGCTGGCGCTGGATGTCATCGAGCGGGTGCCCCGGCTGCACGATCAGCTCCAGACCGCCCGGGCGCGTTACTGGGCGACGATGGAGAAACACAAGCTTTACCTCATCGAACACGGGCAAGACATGCCCGAAGTGATGCAGTGGCAATGGACACCGGCGCCAGATAACCGGGCTTGATGGGCATTACAATTTTGGTAATGCCGGGGCTGGCTTTAGCGGCATCAGCGGCGGGAATTCCTCGGGCGTGAGGGTTTCCTTTTCCAGCAACAGGCGGGCGCCCTCATCCAGGTCGGCCCGGCGACTCTCCAGCAAAGCCTTGGCCCGTTGGTAGGCTTCATCGAGCAGGGCGCGGATACCCAGGTCGATTTCCCGGGCGGTCTGTTCCGAATAATCCTTCTCGCCCACCGTGGCCATGCGGTCTCCCAGGTACGTTGCGTTTTGCCGCTCCAGCACCGATTGTCCGAGTTCGGCGCTCATGCCGAACCGGGTGATCAATTGGCGGGCAATATCGGTCGCGCGGCCCAGATCATCGGCGGCTCCGGTGGAGATCTGGCCATAGACAAGGTCCTCGGCGGCGCGCCCGGCCATCAGCACGACAATCCGGTCCTTGAGGGTCTGGCAACTGATCAGGAAGTGATCCTCGGTCGGTCGTTGGAGGGTATAGCCGAGTGAGCCGATGGCGCGGGGCACGATCGACACTTTATGCACCGGATCCATCGCCGGCAGCGTGCTGGCGGCCAACGCATGCCCCATTTCGTGATAGGCCACGACCCGGCGCTCGTCGGGATCGAGCAGGCTGCTCTTGCGTTCGAGCCCCGCGATGAGGCGCTCTACCGCCGCGGTGAAATCGTTCAGGCTGACCGCTTCGGCGCCGCGCCGGGTGGCGACGATGGCCGCTTCGTTAACCAGATTGGCCAAGTCGGCGCCGGTGAAACCGGTGGTGATCTCGGCGATACGCGCGCCATCGAGCCCCGGCTCCACGGTGATTTTCTGCATATGAACCTTGAGGATCGCCTCGCGCCCTTTGCGATCGGGGCGGTCGATCAGAATCTGCCGGTCGAAGCGCCCGGCCCGCAACAGCGCCGGGTCGAGGACCTCCGGCCGGTTGGTCGCGGCCAGCAACACAACGCCCTCACGGGGATCGAAGCCGTCCAGTTCGGCCAGCAACTGGTTGAGGGTCTGTTCTTTTTCGTCATTACCGCCCAGCGTACCGACGCCGCGCATCTTGCCCAGCGCGTCGAGTTCATCGATGAAGATGATGCAGGGCGCCGCTTGCCGTGCCTGTTCGAACAGGTCGCGTACCCGGGCCGCACCGACCCCGACGAACATCTCGACGAACTCGGACCCCGAGATCGAGAAAAACGGTACACCGGCTTCACCGGCGATGGCTTTCGCCACCAGCGTCTTGCCGGTGCCGGGCGGGCCGACCAGCAAGGTGCCCTTGGGAATGTGCGCGCCCAGGCGTGCGTATCGCTCCTTGTTCTTGAGAAACGAGACGATTTCCACTAGCTCGGCCTTGGCTTCATCGATGCCGGCGACATCGGCGAAGGTCACGCCGGTATCGCGTTCGACAAACACCTTGGCCCGGGATTTACCGACATTCATCAGCCCGCCAAGGCCCTGTTTATCCGCCATCCCGCGAAACAGGAAATGCCAGAACACCATGATCATGATGAACGGCAACAACCAGCCCAGCAGGCTGTTCATAAAGGTATTTTCGGTGGTTCCGGTAAAACCGACGCCCGATTGAGAGAGTTCGGTCGCCAGTGCCGGATCGACCCGCACCGTGGAAAACCGCTCGCGTCCGTCGATGGGCTCTTGCAACTTGCCGCTGATCTGGTCCTTCTCGACCCGCAAATCACTGACTTTTTGCTCGCTCAACAGTTGCAGAAATTGGCTATACGGGAGGGGCTGCACGGCCTGGCGCTCACCAAAGAATATCTGCATGAGGCTCAGCACGATAAAAGCGATCGCGAAGTAGGACAGGTTCCACTGGTCGTTCTTTTTCATGGCCTTGGCTCAGAGTGGGAACGCAGGGTCGTTTACAACGGGCCACGACCACGCGGTCAGGGGTGTTCCACGCCCAGGGGACGAAAAGTCATTGGATGACGGCTTCCCTTTTCCGCAGGCCAGCGGCCGACCCCTTTAATAAAGATAGCCTGCTTCAGCTTCTCCCTCGCGGGTGAAGCGCTGCGCCATGCGGACTCTGCCAATAGCGGGGTGACCGACTGTCGGTTGTTGGCCCGAATTGATAATTATCAACCTGTGCAGCAAGGAATTGGGTCCAAATTAAGTCTTGAAGTTCACGGTGTTTTCAATGCGCGCCGCCGCAAGGGGGGCGATTTGAAAACACGGCTTCGCGTGGGATTTTTATCCAAGTCATTTGTGAGGAAAAGACCATGGACAAGTATCAGCAGAGTCAAAAAAACAAGCTGTTCAAAACCTCGGCGCATGATCCGTATTGTTTGCCGCGAGTCGAAGGTTCTGCCATCTGCTCGGAGTGTGGAGCCGCTTATCAAGCGGGTAACTGGACCTGGAAGATTCCTGAAAACACGGTGATTCATGACGCGCAATCGATGATCTGCCCTGCCTGTCGGCGTACCAATGACAACAGGCCTGCCGGTACGCTGACGCTATCGGGCAGCTTCTTGCTCGAGCATCTGAATGAAATCGTCAACCTGATCAAAAATACCGAGGAACAGGAAAAAGCGGAACATGCCCTGGAGCGCCTCATCAGCCTGACCGATTCAGAGGATGCGCTGATTGTGACCACCACCGGTATCCATCTGGCGAACCGCCTGGGTCATGCCCTTGAAGCGGCGTTCAAAGGACACTCCGATTATCAGTACAACGATGATGAGTACGGGTTGAGCGTCAGCTGGACGCGTGACGAATAGAACCAGGCAGCGAGTCAGCGGGCGGCGCCATGACGCAGCACTTCAATGCAAAACTCTATTTCGTAGGGGGGCACGTTGCATTCCACGATGTCATGGGCGGCCACTTGCAGGTGCACGCCGACAATATCGGCATGGATCGGCTGCTGGCAGACATGCCGGTCGACCAGGACTGCCGTGTAGACCCGACGAGCACCGAGTTGCGCCAGATACGCGCAGGTGCGCAGAAGTGAATGGCCTTCAAACAGCACATCATCGACAACCAGCAGGGTGGTATTGGCAAGGTCCAGCGTGTTGAGAAGCGGGTTCTCGGTCAGTGCCGTGTGTGCATGCAGCACCTTGAGGTCATCGGCATAGCGCTTGACCTTCAACGGGTAGAGAGGCAGTTCTGGCTGGCCGGTCTGATGTGACAGATGTTGTTGTAAACGCTGTGCCAGAGGCTCACCACGGCGCTGGATGCCAATCAGTGCCGCTTGAGCGGGCGGCAACAGGGTTGCGGCCTGGCGCGCCATCGCCTGCAGCACCGAATCAAGTTCATCGCTGTCGTACAAGCGCAACCGCTGACTCGCAGGCAGGTCAGGCATGGCAGTCTCCCGTCGAGAGCCGATAGGTGAATCATAGCGTAAGGGTTGTGGGGGGCATGCGCCGGGGAGGACCAGTGGACAGCCTTGCGTGGGGACTTGATATAAATCAACAACAAGGAGACTTCAGGAGCGGAATCTAAACCAAGGATGATGCTTGATTCAGTGAGGACGTAACGGCTGCCCACGGAGAAGTCAGGGCGGTGTGATACGCACCGACAGGCGTAATCGTCCGGGGAGGTTTCAAGTGATTCAGGGTTCCTCATCGCAAACCATCTTGCGTGATCGGGTTGATGCCGGTCGAAGACTGGTAGAACCGTTGCTCAAATACGCTCATCGCCCCGATGTCATCGTTCTCGCCTTACCCCGTGGCGGCGTTCCTGTGGCCTATGAAGTGGCCACGGCGCTGGAGGTTCGCCTCGACCTGATGCTGGTGCGCAAGCTGGGGGTGCCATTCCATGAGGAGTTCGCCATGGGCGCCATTGCCAGTGGCGGCATACAAATCGTCAATGACGATGCGCTGCGGGCGAACCGTATCAATCAACGCACACTCGATAACGTGGTTGCACGAGAAACGCAGGAGCTGTTGCGTCGCGAGCGTGCATACCGTGGGACACGCGCGCCGGTGCAACTCAAGGGTCAGGTGGTGATTCTGGTCGACGACGGCCTGGCGACCGGCGCCTCGATGATGGCGGCGATACGCGCGGTGCGCCTGCAATCACCGTCCCGCATCGTCGTTGCGGTGCCGGTGGCACCGCTGGATACGCTTGAAGCCCTGTATAGCGAAGTCGATGAGGTGATCTGCCCGCTCATTCCTGAGTGGATGATGTCGATCGGTTATTGGTACATGAACTTTTCCCAGACCTCGGACGATGAAGTCATCGATCTGTTGCAACGGGCCTGGCGCAGAGAATCCGGCGAGAGTGTTCCCGGTCAGGAGAGTTCAAATGATTGAGGCTCGCTATCGAAAGCTGGACCTGGGGGACGTGGCGCTGTCTGCCGACTTGCGTCTGCCCAAGAACGCTGTCGGCCTGGTGGTCTTCGTCCATGGCAGCGGCAGCAGTCGTTCAAGCCCGCGTAATCAACAAGTTGCCGAGTCGCTGGCCCGGCGAGGGCTGGGCACATTACTGTTCGATCTGCTCACGGAACCGGAGCAACGCCTGGACAATCAGACCCGGAAATTGCGTTTCGACATCGAGCTGCTTTGCAGGCGACTGGTGAAGGTGATCGACTGGATTGGCCAGGATGCCGAACTGCAACAGCTTCGGATCGGATTGTTCGGCGCCAGCACCGGTGCCGCTGCGGCGCTAATGGCAGCGGCCGAGCGTGCGGACGTGGTGCTTGCCGTGGTGAGCCGAGGAGGGCGGACCGACCTGGCAGGGGCGGCGCTGGCCTGCGTGAAGGCATCGACCCTGCAGATTGTCGGTGAGCACGATCCGGTGGTGCTCAATCTTAATGTGCAAAGCAGTCATGCCCTGCACTGTGAGAAACGTCTGGAAGTCGTGCCGGGCGCTACGCATCTTTTTGAAGAAATGGGCGCACTTGAAGCAGTCGCCAGACTGGCTGGAGACTGGTTCGAGCGGTATTTGCACGGTAGTCGTCCAACGTCGACCACCACCGTCTGATGCTGGTCATACGCCAAATGGAAAGGTTTCGTCTTCCGGTTCCAATGTCTGGCTTTTTGGCAAGGGCAAGGCCGTCACCGGTGTCGTCTGTTCAATCCAGACCATGGCGTCGAATTGTTCCGCCGCCTGGACGACCCGGGCGTTTTGCGTTGCATTGAAGAACGCCTCATCGTCCTGGATAAGCCCGGCCAACTATTCGGCCAGCATGTCATTGAGCGCAAGAGCGGGGCGATGGAGGTCTCGTCAATGTGCGCATGTGCGCCGTAAAGTGTGTTCAGCATGTCTTGGGAAGGTGTGTTCATGAACGTCACCCTACAAAGCCCCCCGTCGGTTTCCCGGCAAGTGGCAGGACTGCCAGGGGATCAGTCGGCTTTGATCGGCGCGACTTTATCCGCTTTCATGGCTTCAGGTACAGATCGGGTGTCGATGGGCGCAGGCCGGTTTTTTCTTCGGTTTTCACGGATACTTTTTTCGCAGAGTCGGTCATTTCATTTCTCCTCTTAGTGAATAGAAGATACGGCGGTGTGAACGCTGACTCTTAATGTCTACGTGAACGGCCAAAGCCTGTTTGATTTAGATCAGAAAGAGCGCAGACAGCAGTGAGGGCTGGCCGCAGCCGTTGCGCTAACGATAAACACGGCCCCAATTGATGACGCATGGCGAACATGCCGGGCATTCGAGTCCTAAGCTCTATCCATTCATGTCGCATGCTTGCAGCGTTGCATCGCAAGCGCTTTTTGGAGGAACTCACATCGATGCTCGGTAAGTGGCTGGACCCGGCTCTATTGCTGCTCACCACCCTGACCCTGCTGGTCGGGGGCATTGCGCAGGTCGTCGGGAAGTCTGACTGGGCGTCGATTTGCTGGGCCGCAGGCAGTCTGGTGATGGCCCTGGTATTGCTCGTCGAGATTGCCAGGCGTCTGGCCCGGCGCGAGGCCGGTGTAGACCTGATTGCATTGCTGTCGATTGCCGCGGCGTTGTTTTTTGAACAGACGCTGGTGGCGGCGGTGATCGCCTTGATGCTGGCGTCCGGACGCATCCTGGAATTTTTTACCAAGCAACGCGCCGAACGCGAGCTGCGTGCGCTGGTCGACCGGGCGCCACGCTTTGCCTGGCTGCAAGAAAGTGGCGATTTACGGCAGATACCGGTTGAGCAGATCCAGCCGCAGCAGACACTGCTTGTACGCTTGGGCGAGGTGATACCGGTCGATGGCCGTCTACTCAGTCCTACCGCCGTTCTGGACGAGTCGGCGCTTAGTGGTGAGTCATTGCCGGTCACCCGCCGGGCAGGGGAACCACTGCCCAGCGGCGTGACCAATGTCGGTGCGCCCATTCTCCTGACTGCCACCCGAACGGCAGCGCAAAGCACCTATGCCGGGGTGGTGCGCCTGGCCGAAACCGCACGACGCTCGCGCGCGCCTTTCGTGCGTCTGGCCGACCGTTATGCATTGCTCTTCGTGCCTCTGACATTGCTGATTGCCGGGATCGCCTGGCACATGAGCGGAGATTCTTTGCGCGCGCTGGCGGTTTTGGTGGTGGCCACACCTTGCCCTTTGATTCTGGCGGTGCCGATCGCGATCATGTCAGGTATCTCCAGGGCGGCGCGGCGCGGGATCCTGATCAAGGACGGCGTGACCCTGGAAGCGCTGGCCGGGGTCAAGCAGGTGTTTCTCGACAAGACTGGCACGCTGACCAGCGGCCATGCCCGTCTGCAGTCGATTGAAACCAACGGAGCGGTCGATCCGCAGCGCCTGCTTGGCCTGGCCGCTTCGCTGGCGCAGGCCTCGACGCACCCGATCTCCCAGGCCATTGTCGCAGCGGCCTATCAGCGTGGATTGTCGCTCAGCGTGCCGCAGGATGTGGAGGAAAGCCCGGGCGCTGGCCTATGCGGGCGGGTCGATGGTCTGCGGGTGCGTTTCGGCACATTGTCATTTGTTCATAAAGAAACGCCTGTGCCTGGCTGGGCCACAACCATGCTGCGCCACATGGATTATCTGGCGTGCAGTGGCAGTTTCATTGAAGTGGATGGGGCGCTCGCCGGTCTGCTGGTTTTCTCGGACAACCTGCGTCGGGAAACCCCGCTAACCCTGCGTCGACTGCGCAACAGAGGCATCGAGAGAATCGTCATGCTCACGGGCGATCGCCTGGAAACCGCCGAGATGATTGCGCTGTCTGCCGGTATTGACGAGCTGCGTGCCGGATTGACCCCTGAGGATAAAGTGCGTGCGGTCCAGGAAGGTTGCCTGCGCGCCAGCACACTGATGGTGGGCGATGGCATCAACGATGCCCCCGCTCTGGCGGCGGCCAATGTCGGTGTGGCGATGGGGGCCAGCGGTGCCACGGCCTCTGCGCAAGCTGCGGGGGTTGTGCTGCTGGTGGATCGCCTGGATCGTCTGGTCGAGGCGCTGGACATTGCCCGCCGGACCCGTCACATCGCCCGCCAAGGCGTGCTGGTTGGCATGGGAATGTCCTTGCTGGCCATGATTGTGGCGGCCTTCGGTTACCTGCCGCCGCTTATCGGCGCCATTGCGCAGGAAGGCATCGACGTGGTGATCATTATTAATGCCCTGCGTGCATTGATGCCGTCGCGAGGTCTGCGCCAACAGCTTGCCGGGGAGCATATCGATCGCCTGCAGGATGAACACGATCAGCTTTCCACAGTGCGCAGCGACCTGCATCAGATGGCAAATGACTTTGCCCTGCGCCCACTTGAGCAGGCGCAGGCCGACTTGGGCGAACTGGTGAAAAAGCTGCAAGTCTCACTGGTCTGCCATGAACGCGAAGATGAAAAAAACCTGTACCCGCTGCTGACGCGAAGCATGCAGGGTGAGGATCCCTTGTCGGCATTGAGTCATGCCCACCGAGAGATCTTTCGCCTTATCCATTTGCTGGCGCGTATGAGCGCTGACTTCAGTGCCGACCCTGCAACGGCTTGCGCCGATGAGATTCAGCACCAGTTGATTCGTCTGGATACCCTTGTGCAACTGCACTTTGACCAAGAAGAGGAACTGTTCCGTTATCTCGACAGACGCTAATGAAAAGCCGGTTTCAGTCGATCGTGCAAGGGAAGGGCGACGGGTTATCTACGCTTCCAGTACTTCTGCATTTCGATAAACAGAAAGGATGCCGTCCAGGTGATGAGTACCAGACCGGTCAGGGCCTCCAGACCCGTCAGGTACTTGAGGTTGCCCACGGGTGAAATGTCGCCGAAACCGATTGTCGTGTACGTGGTGAATGAAAAGTACACGCAGTCCATCAATGAGCCATCGAAGTTGCCGATCAGGCTGCCCCATTCGCCGGAGCGCACCATCAGGTAATAGACCAGCGCGAAGCACCAGACCTCTATTGCATGGGCCAGCAGCGCACCGAACACCCCGACGACGATCCTGAAACGGCTCCAGAGTTTAAGCCTCGGCAACCAGTCATTGAGGCGTAACAGGCATTCGTAGTGGATCAACACTGCGACGACCACCACCAGCGTATTGATAAACGTGACCGCGAACATCATGCACCTCCAACCGATCAGTTTTTCTACACTTGAACGACACCAAGACATTGAGCTAAATCAACAAGGCTGCTGTGAGTGCGTCCGGCTATCACTAGCCGGTCATTAGTTGACAAAAATCAGAGCCCCACGGCGATAACCCCAGATACTGTTCTTCACAGCCTGACACTTCCCTGCCGCGATGAACTGAGGGGAAAAACCATGGATAAGCGTTTATCCGTCGGGTATGGCGTTACCTGGTTTGAGGAAATGACGATGCGAATGACATTTCTCGGTGCGGCGGGCACGGTGACTGGCAGCAAGTACCTGCTGGAACATCACGACCACCATGTGTTGATCGATTGCGGTTTATTCCAAGGCTATAAGCAACTGCGTCTGCACAACTGGGACCCTTTCCAGGTACCGGTTCGCGACCTCGACGCCGTCGTGCTGACCCATGCCCATCTGGATCACAGTGGCTATTTACCGGTGTTGGTGCGCAACGGTTATCGCGGGCCGGTGTATGCCACGCCCGCGACCTGTGAACTGGTGAAAATCCTGCTGCGTGACAGTGGCCGCTTGCAGGAAGAGGAGGCCGAATTCGCCAACCGTCATGGCTTCTCCAAACACACCCCGGCGCTGCCGCTTTATACCGAGCAAGACGCCGAGCGGGCGCTGAAACTGTTGCGGCCAGTGGAGTTGCACCACCGGGTCGAGATTGTGCCGGGGATGAGCATCCTGTTGCGCTGCGCCGGACATATATTGGGCGCCGCCACGGTGGAAGTGGTGGCCGATGGCATGACGCTGGTGTGTTCCGGGGATCTGGGGCGGCCGAACGATCCATTGATGTTCGCCCCGGAAATCATCGAGCAGACCGATTACCTGCTGGTGGAGTCGACCTACGGTGACCGACGGCACCCCGTAGAGTCCCCGGAGGAACAACTGGCGCAGGTTATCACCCGCACCGCTTTGCGCCACGGCATCACGCTGGTGCCATCGTTTGCGGTTGGACGTGCGCAATTGCTGATGTATTACCTGTACAGACTTGTCCAGAAGCGGGCGATCCCGGACCTGCCGATCTACCTCAACAGCCCCATGGCCACCGACGTCACGCGCCTGTACCAGCGTTTTCGCAGCGAGCACCGGCTGTCCCCGCAGGAGTGCGAAGGCATGTGCCATGTCGCGCATTTCGTGCGCTCGACCCGAGAGTCTATCGAACTGGACCAGCAACGCACCCCGGCGGTGATCATCGCCGCCAGCGGCATGGCCACCGGTGGGCGCGTACTTCATCACCTCAAGGCACTTGCCCCCAACCCGTTGAATACGCTGCTGGTGCCGGGCTTCCAGGCGGGCGGTACTCGCGGTGCGCAGATCGTCGCCGGTGCTCCATCGGTGCGTATTCACGGCAAAGACGTGCCGATCCGGGCTGAGGTGGTACCAATGGAAACCCTGTCCGCGCATGCCGATGCGGATGAAATCATGCAGTGGTTGCGCGGGTTCAAACGGCCGCCGAAACATACCTATGTGGTGCACGGGGAACCGAATGCCTCGGATGTACTGCGCCGGCGTATCAGTCTGGAACTGGGCTGGTCGGTTTCGGTGCCGGAGTACCGTGACAGTGTTGAATTAACCCCCGTCGATAAGCCCTCAAGCTCATCACTTTGACAATGAATCCCCTTGGCCGGTTTTCCGGCAAAGGGCCGGGGACAAGATGAGCAAGACAGTTGAATCTGCCAGCCACACTATCGCTCGCCCACACCTTGAAGACGTGGGGACGATTGCCCGTGAGCTGGACACTGACATCTGCCTGGGCTTATCCAATGCACAAGCCCAAGCCCGTCTGAACCGAGACGGGCCCAATGAGCTACGGGTTCAACCGGTCAAACCCGCCTGGCATTATCTGCTGGCGCAGTTTCAGGATCCGCTGGTGTATCTGCTGCTCGTCGCAGTGGCCATCACCTTGGCCATTTGGTTCCTGAGCGATAGCCGCGATTGGCCTGTCGATGCGTTGGTCATTACCCTGATTGTGCTGGCTAATGCGTTCCTGGGGTTTTTCCAGGAAACCCGCTCACAGCGAGCTGTTGCGGCGCTGGCCAAACTGACTCAAACCTCTTCTTCCGTCATCCGCGATGGAGCCCTGGCGCGTATCCCCAGCGAGCAACTGGTGATCGGTGATCTGCTGGTGTTGGCCGAGGGCGATTCGGTGGGCGCCGATGCTCGTCTTATTCAGGCCAATGCCTTGCAGGTACTGGAAGCATCGCTGACTGGAGAGAGTGAAGCAGTCTCGAAAAACACAACGTGTTCAAGCGCCGAAGTACCTTTGGCAGAACGCTCCAATATGGTTTTCAAAGGTACGGCCATCGCCCAGGGGACTGGGCTCGGCGTCGTCACTGCCGTCGGGATGGCGACTGAAGTCGGGGCGATCGCTCATCTGCTGGATGTCACGCCCGAAGAGGTGACGCCTCTGCAAAAGGAAGTACGCGCAATAGGGCGGATGCTGGGCATTGCTGTTCTGCTGATCGCTGCGGTTGTCGTTGCGGCGGTACTGATGCTCACGGATGTTCACACGGTCGACGATGTGCTGCGGGTTCTTCTGCTGGGCGTATCTCTGGCGGTAGCCGCAGTGCCGGAGGGACTGCCTGCGGTTCTATCACTGGTGCTCGCATTCGGCATGCTGCGGATGGCCCGTAACAAAGCCATCATCAAGCGACTGTCTTCAGTCGAGACCTTGGGGTCTGCATCGGTCATCTGCACCGACAAGACCGGCACGCTGACCCGTTCCGAAATGACCATCCAGCAGACCATGACGGCATCAGGCAAAGGGGTGGTCAGCGGTGTCGGTTACGCCCCGCAGGGGCAGATTCATCACCAGGACCTGCCCATGATCGGAGGCCCGGTGCACAGCGAAAATGTGCTGTTGTTGCGTGGCGGAAGCCTGGCTGGCAATGCCGCGCTTGCGCAGCAGGAAGATGGCACCTGGGTGATTCAAGGCGATCCGACCGAGGGCGCCTTTCTGGTCGCGGAGCGCAAGCTTGATGCCCCGGCACGCAGCAGGGAACGCTTCGAGCGTGTGGCTGAAATACCCTTTACCTCTGATCGAAAAATGATGTCGGCACTGGTCATCGATCATGAGCGCAACGATGAGCGACTGCTGATCAGCAAGGGCGCGCCGGATGTGCTTCTGCAACATTGCACACAGGTTCAAGTCGGGATGGATGTCGTGCCATTCACCGACGACCTGCGTGCCAAAGCCGTGGCTGATGTGAATGAATTGTCGGGTGCGGCCTTGCGCACGCTTTCCGTGGCGTACCGTCCCTTGTCACCCGAGGAGGATGTCACGGCCGGTCAATCGCTTGAGACAGGGCTTGTGTTCATCGGGACGGTCGGCATCAGTGATCCACCGCGCGAAGAAGTCGCGCCGGCCATTGCCGAGGCCCGTCGGGCAGGCATCCGCATCATTATGATCACTGGCGACCATCCGCGAACGGCTGCCCGCATCGCCGAGGATCTGGGCATCATTCAGGCCGGTGCCGGGGCGTTGACCGGTGCCGACCTGGATAAGCTGGACGATGCGGCCTTGGCCGAGGCGGTCAAATCGACCTCTGTTTATGCCCGCGTGGCGCCCTCGCATAAGCTGAGGATTGTCGATGCGCTTCAGGCGCAAGGGCATGTGGTGGCGATGACCGGTGATGGTGTGAATGATGCACCGGCACTGAAGTCAGCCGATATCGGGATTGCCATGGGCATCACCGGAACGGAGGTGACCAAGCAGGCGGGAAAAATGATTCTGGCTGACGATAACTTCGCGACCATCGTGCTGGCTGTTCGCGAAGGACGGGGGATTCTGGACAATATCCGCAAGTTTCTTCGTTACTTGCTGTCTTCCAATATGGGGGAAGTTCTAACGGTTTTTCTTGCCGTCGTCGGTGCCGGCATCATCGGCCTGGTTGATGAGAAGGGTGGGATCATCCTGCCGCTGCTGGCCACGCAGATTCTGTGGATCAACCTGATCACTGATGCGGCGCCTGCCATCGCGATGGGGCTTGATCCGCACAGTGAGGATGTGATGACACGCAGCCCGCGCAAGCCAACGGATCGAATCATCGACACAAACATGTGGAGCGGCGTGCTCCAGGTCGGTCTGGTGATGGCGTTGGCGAGTTTGCTGGCGGTCGACTGGATGCTGCCCGGTGGCCTGATACCGGGTAATGAATCGCTGGTTCAGGCCCGTACTGCCTGTTTTACGGTGCTTGTATTGGCGCAACTGTTCAATGCACTGAGTGCTCGCTCCGAATCGGCCAGTGCATTCATCGGATTGTTCGCCAACCAGTGGCTCTGGGGTGCAATTGCCCTGGCGATGACCTTGCAGATTACCGTGGTGCACTGGTCACCACTCAATAAGGCTTTCGGCACGAGTGCATTGACGCTGAGCCAGTGGGGGCTTTGTTTTGCAATGGCCAGCACTGTCTTCTGGTTCAGTGAATTGCGCAAACTTGTTTGGCGTTTGAGAAGCCCGTGGCGAGAAAAGGAGCTGTGCCAAAAATTGTCCTGAGCTTCATGGTGCTGTTCAGCGCCCGGCAGTAGTGTCCGAGCGCTGTGGCAGCGTTTTCTCTACAGATCCTCAGGTGAAACTACCCATACACTGCACGGCATTTTGTACAGCAGATGCTCCACCGTACTGCCCACCAATCGGCCCATGCCACGATGGCCGACCCGGCCCATGACAATCACGTCGACGTTGTACGCATCGGCGTAATGGGTAAGGACCTTGGCCGGGTTGCCCATGATCATGTGCTGTTGCTCCGGTGCAATACCGTTGCGCTCGGCCAGTTCGTGGAAGGCATCGGCCTGTGCGTCGAACAGTGTCTTGGCTTTGCCTGGAGAGAACAACGTCGAGGCGTTGTCGAAATCGAACTCGTCCGCGCTGATCGATGACAGGTCATGGGCATAGATAACGTCGAGCTCGGCGTTACAGGTACTGGCCAGTTTTGACGCTTCGCGCAGAATCCTGTCGTTGAAATCCTCGTACTGAGTATTGCTATGGAAAGGGTCGACCGCGGCGACGATCTTGCGCGGCAGCGCGTGCTGCACATGGCTGACAAAATGCAGCGGCACCGGGCATTCGCGCAGCAGATGAATATCCAGGGGCGTGAACATTATCCGTGACAGCAGCGACTCGTACTCCAGAGCCTTGATCAGGACTGCCATCGGCTGTTCTTTGAGGTGAACGAGGATTTCCTGCAACGGTCTTTCAACCCAAACCACCTCAGTGGTGACGGGCACACCGATTTTACGCAAGGGACGGGCCTGTTCTTCGAGCCATTGGCGATGGCGCTCGACATACCCGAGCCGCATCTGCTCCAGCACTTGTTCATTGACCAGGCTGGCCGTTGCCAAACCTTCCAGGTAATCGAAGGCGACGATGTGCAGGGCCGCGCCCGATGCCTTGGCCAACGCGGCGGCCCGGTCGAACGCGGGGCTGTTTTCCATGAGCGGCGAGACGACCAGCATGAAGCGTAATTGCTCAGACATGACAAAACTCCCGTCAAAAATTGCAGAAACACCTGTACTCCATGGCACCCATGCGTTTGGGCACCCCATTTTTTTATCTTGTCACTGAGCGGGGGAATGGGATTGATCTTTATCAACCTGGCGAGTGATGCAGCATGCGGCCCGACGTGTGGAGGGTTGCGCTGTAGAGCCGTTTCCGGGTTTGCTTCCAGCAAAGTGACAATCCTGGAGAACGGTCGGCCCTATAGCTGACAAAGATCAAATCCCCCGGATCTGAAGCGCTCACTCTGTGGTTCTACCCACTGCATCGAGATGGCCGTGCGCCGAGGTGCCCTATGTCGCAGACACAGCGTTTACTGTTGATCGCTCCCCCAGCCATGACCCGTACGCCAGCGTTCGACCGGGCCGCCATGTTGGCCCGCGCGATGCAATTGCCGTTGCACATCGTGGCATTCGATTATTTGCAGGCTCTGGCGGTCGCCGGCCTGTTTGCCCCCGAGCAAATCGCCCTGGCCCGGGACGGTTATTTGCAAACCCATCGGCAATGGCTTGCCGAACAAGCCGAGCTGATGAACAAACACGGCGTTGACGCTACCAGCGAGGTGGTGTGGGTGCAGCATCCTTACGAGGAAATCCTGCACTTCGTCAACGAGATGTCGCTGGCCCTGATCATCAAGGACGCCAACGAAGAGTCGGCATTGAAGCGGGTGTTTTTCACGCCACTGGACTGGCAGTTGTTGCGCGACTGTCCGGTGCCGGTGCATCTGGTGACCAACGCCCTGAACCCCCGGCCGCGCAACGTGCTGGCCATCGTCGATGTCTTGCGTAGTGAAGACCAGGACCTGGTGTTCAATGACCAGATTATTGACGCCGCCACGAAGCTGGCTGAACTGTGTGAAGCCCGGATTGAATTGGTGCATGTGTATGACTGGACGGCCGTGTATGCCCAGGACTTGGGGGTGGGTGCACTCCCTTTGGCCACCGGTCTTTACGAGGCATTGGGAGTGGCGCAACACGAGGTATTTGCGGCGTTGGCTGAACGCCATGGCGTGCCAACGGAATGTCGCCACTTCATCGAGGGTGCACCGTTGTCGAGTATTTGCAAGTTCGCCGAAGACCACCACACCGATGTCATTGTGATGGGAACGGTGCAGCACACAGGGTTGAACAAGCTATTGGGAACCACTGCCGAACAGCTCTTGCATCGTGCGCCTTGCAGTGTGCAGGCGATCAAACCCGGCAGGATGTTACAAGGAGAGTAGAGGTGAAAATTCAACGTCTGCTATTGATTGCCCCGACCGAAATGGTCCGCACCCCGGCTTTCGATCGGGCGCGAGCGCTGGCCTGTGCAACCGGTGCAATGTTGCACATCGTCGCGTTCGATCATGTCCAGGCACTGGCGGTGGCCGGCCTGTTTGACCACGACGCAATGGCCCAGGCACGGGAAGGTTACTTGCAGGTGCATCGTCACTGGCTGGAACAGCAAGCCCGGTTTCAACGTTGCGAGGGGTTGCAGGTGACCACTGAAGTGGTCTGGGCCAGACCGAGCCTGGCGCATCTGCTTGAGTACGTGAATGACTTCCATGCAGACCTGGTGATCAAGGACACACACCGCGTGTCGGCACTCGATCGTGCCTTTCACCGACCTCTGGACTGGCAGTTGCTGCGCAACTGTCCGGCTCCTTTGCACTTGGTCACCGATGCCGCAAATCCAAACCCATTGAGCATACTCGCCACCGTCGACCTGTCCCATCTGGAGGCGCTGACCCAAGGGCTTAATGATCGGATTCTCGACCTCGCCTCGACGCTGGCTGAGTCCTGCGGCGCCACCTTGCACCTGCTCAACGTCGACGGCTGGTCGGAGTTGGGGGAGTCCGAGGTGAACGTGCCGACAGCGACACTGGATGGCAGTTTGAGAGACGCGGTCATCGATGCTCAGCTGGAGGCCTTTGAGGTGCTTGCCGAACGCTACGGGATCGAGAAACAACAGCAACATCTACTGCCTGGGATCCCCCCTGAGGTGATCGCACATTTTGCGCAACGACATGCCTTCGACATGGTGGTACTGGGGACAACCTACCATCGCGGGATCGATATTTTCATCGGCAGTACGGCCGAAAGCGTATTGAACCGGGCGCCCTGCAGTTTGACGATCGTCAAGCCATTGCCCCGAGTCGACTGACAGGTTCTGTCTGGCTCCTTTACGACCACAAAAAAAGCCCCTTGCCGGTTTCCCGGTAAGGGGCTTTCTGTCGCGCTAAGGGCGATTCAGCTTGATTTGATTTGCACCTTTTTGTCCGCGTTCATGGCTTCGGGCTTCTTCGGCAGCGAGATACTCAGCACGCCTTTGCTGAAATTCGCTTCGATCTTGTCGGCATCGACGCCTTTGGGCAGGCTGAACGCCCGCTGGAAGGAGCCATAGTGCCGCTCTGACAGGTGATAGCCCTTTCTTTTTTCTTCCTTGTCCTCTTTCTTTTCACCCTTGATGATCAGATTGCCGTTGGACAATTTGATGTCGATATTTTCCTGATCCATGCCTGGCAGTTCGGCAGTGATTTCGAAGCTTTCATCCTTCTCGGTAATGTCCACCGCAGGCAGGCTGCGGCCGATAAATTCCCGACTCCAGAAGGGTTCGACATCAAACAGCCCACGCCGGAAAGGCGTCAGCCCCGAACCACGATTGAAGTCTTCGAACAGGTGATCGACCTGTTGGCGCAGTTTATCCAGCGGCCGCCAAGGGTCTGTCGCCATCGGTTGCTGATTGGTTTTTTCGTCGTCGGTGTGCACCGGCATTTTTTTCTCGAAATTGGCCATTTTTCATTCCTCCTTTCCAGTACGGCGGTGGGCCGGGAACATCTCGGAGGCCGGTCCACCACAACAGATTCAGGCCTTACCTTAAAAGGTTAGTATTCCTGTGGCCCAGAGGCCGACCAACAGTCGGTTTCTGAACCGTCTATTTCGAGAATTTGCGTGCGCCGACCACGCAAAGAATCACCGCAACGGTCACACCCAACATGCCAAGGCTGACTTGCTCGTGCAGCAGCGTGGCCGCCAGCGCCAGACCAAAAAATGGCTGTAGCAATTGAAGCTGACCGACGGCGGCAATTCCGCCCTGGGCGAGTCCGCGGTACCAGAACACGAAGCCGAGAAACATGCTGAACAGCGAGACGTAAGCCAGGCTGAACCATGCGGTCGGGGTGATTCCCGAGAGCGAAGGCGGGGCCAGGAACCAGGTCAGCGGGATCATGACCGGCAGCGATAGCACCAAGGCCCAGGAAATCACCTGCCAGCCGCCCAGTGTTCTTGAAAGCTTCGCACCTTCTGCATAGCCCAATCCGCAGGCGAGGATGGCCAACAACATCAGGATGTACCCCGCAGGAGACGCGGTCAGGCCCTGGGAGACGGCAAAACCCACCACCAGCAGGCTTCCCAACACCGAGAAGAACCAGAAAACCGGCCGGGGACGCTCGCCACCGCGCCAGACCCCGAACGCTGCCGTGGCCAATGGCAACAGGCCAACGAAGACGATGGAATGCGCAGACGTCACATATTGCAGCGCCAGCGCAGTCAGCAGCGGAAAGCCGAACACAACGCCCAGCGCCACGATTGCCAGGGAGAGAAGCTGACTCTTGGCCGGCCGTTTTTCGTTGAAAAGCAGCAACATGCACAGCGCCAAAATGGCAGCGATGCTGGCCCGGGCAACCGTCAAAAAGACCGGGTCAAATTCCAGAACGGCCACCCGCGTTGCGGGCAACGAGCCGCTGAAAATGAGCACGCCGATGAACCCGTTGAGCCATCCGCTCGCGGTCTTTTCCGTGGTGTGCTGTTGCAGGTTCGATGTGCGTTCCATTGTGGACTCCCTTTATGCCGGTTGCATGGGAGGCATCGTATGGACGAAACTCAATACAATCAAAATATTGTCATGGATACACTTGCGCATGCCTCGTTCACGCTACAAATCACTGGTGGATGAGTTTGCGGCGGATATCCGCTCCGGACGACTGTTGCCAGGTACGCGCTTGCCGACCCACCGCCAGTTGGCGGCAACGGAAGGCCTGGCCCTAGTGACGGCCTCTCGGGTCTATGCGGAGCTGGAAGCCATGGGTCTGGTCAGCGGGGAGATGGGGCGGGGCACCTTTGTCAGGGAAACCTCGTGGTCGCCCGGCCAGAGCATCGACCAGCATAGCGTTGCCGCTGGCATGACGGACCTGAACTTCAACTATCCAGCGCTTCCCGGGCAGGCAGAACTGCTACGAAATGCCCTGCGCCAGCTCGCATCGGCCGGCGATCTGGAATCGCTGCTGCGCTACCAGCCACACGCGGGGCGGCTGCATGAGCGCGCCTCTGTGGCACGCCATCTGCGCGTCCGGGGTCTGACGGTTGAGGCGGAGCAGGTGCTAATCGTCACCGGTGCCCAGCAGGGGCTGGCCGTGACGATGATGGCGCTGTTGCAACCCGGCGACGTGATAGCGGCGGATGCATTGACCTATTCAGGCTTCAAGGCCCTGGCCGACTCATTGCACCTTGAAATCGTGCCCATTCCGGTGCTCGATCACGGCCCGGATCTGGAAGCGCTGGAAAGCCTTTGCCAGCATCGGCGCGTGCGGGCCGTGTACACAATGCCGACCCTGCACAATCCACTGGGGTGGGTGATGAGTGCCGATCAACGAGACTCTTTGGTGACGATTGCGCGCCGTCATGGGCTGTTGATCATCGAGGACGCCGCTTACGCCTTCCTGGCGGAAAATCCCCCCGCACCGCTGGCGGTCCTCGCCCCCGAGAGGACGATTTACGTGTCAGGCCTCTCCAAGAGTGTGGCCACCGGCCTGCGCGTCGGCTTCGTCGTCGCCCCCCTTCAACACGTGCCCGCGCTGGAGCGCACGATCAAAGCGACCACCTGGAATACCCCGGGCGTGATGACGGCTATCGCCACTGCATGGCTCGACGACGGCACCGTCCTGCAACTGGAAGCTGAGAAGCGCCAAGACGCGCAAGCGAGACAAGCCGTGGCCGGCGAGGTACTGGCGGGACTGCGCTGCATTCGCCATCCATCGTCGTATTTTCTTTGGCTGCCGTTGTCGGAAGACGCAAGGGCCGACCAGATCGCCATGGCGTTAATGCGGGAAAACGTGTCGGTTTCAACTGCCGAACCGTTTGCCACTTCGGCCAACGTTCCGCACGCGTTTCGCCTGGCGCTGGGCTCGGTGGAGATGGGCGCATTGAGGGAGGCGCTGGAAAAAGTGAAGTGGATGATTGGGGCTTATTCGTAATCGCTCTGAACCTGCTCAACGATTAGTTGGGCCAGTACCCGTACCGGCTCGGTAAAACTTTGCCGTGCCCGATGGACGAGGCCGATATCGCGATGGAAGGTGTGTTGCCCCAGATCCAGCGCGCGCACCCCGGCGGGCCAGTCCTGATGGGTCGCCGTCTGCGGCACCAGCGCTACACCGACGCCATTTTCGACCAGCTTGATAATGGCCTCCAATTCATCCAGCTCGCACACTTCACGCAAGGTGAAATGCATCTGCCGCAAGAAACGATCGACCTGCCTGCCGCCGAACGATGATCGGTCATAGCGAATGAAGGGTTGGCTGGAAAGCAGTGCCGACCAGTCTTCTCCGGGCACATCGCGCGGAACGATCAGCCGGTAGGGCTCAAGTGCCAGAGTCGTCCAGCGCAGATCGCTTTGCAGCGAGAAGGGCGGGCGAATGATCACCGCCATGTCGATCTCGCCGGCATCCACCAGGTTGACCAACTCCATCGACAGACCCGGGATCACACGGGTTCGGCATTGCGGACATTGTTGGTGAAATTTGGCGAGCGCATCCGGTAAGTACGAGCGCTGCACGGAAGCGATGGCGCCGATGTTCACCAGCACGCTGGCCGGCAGCCCAACCGTGGTGGACCCCAGATTGTCATAAAGGCGAAGCAGCTCCTGCGCCTGCAGAAGTATCTGATGCCCCATCCTGTTCAAGTGAGCCGAGCGGCCCTTGCGGTCGAAAATCTGGAAACCCAGCTCGGCCTCCAGACGCTGCATCTGAGCGCTCACAGCGGCCTGGGTCAGCCCGATCCTGTTGCCGGCAGCGGCAAAGGTGCCTTCCCGCGCGACGGCGATAAGTGTTTTCAGTTCTTTGATCATTCACAAATATTAATTGTGTTTCTAAGAAATATATATTGATTTTTTTGCTTGGTCTGCGGCTCTACGATTGGCTCCGTAATCAAAAACAAAACCGATAAAACACCTTGATTGGAGTTCCGATGAGCCTTTCTCCTTTTCACCTGGCGATCCCTGTTTATGACCTCGCGGCGGCACGCACCTTTTACGGTGAAGTGTTCGGGCTGCAAGAGGGACGCTCCAGCACGCAGTGGGTCGACTTTGATTTCTACGGTCACCAACTGGTTATCCATGAGCATCCAAAAACTGCTTCTCAGGAGAGCGTGCATAGCAACCCGGTAGACGGGCACGACGTCCCCGTTCCGCACTTCGGCATCATCCTGGAGTGGCTGCAGTGGGAAGCCCTGGCCGAGCGACTGAAGTCCTTTGGCACCGAGTTTGTGATTGAGCCTTACATTCGATTCAAGGGGCAGGTCGGCGAACAAGCCACGATGTTCCTGTTCGATCCGTGTGGCAACGCACTTGAGTTCAAGGCGTTCAAGGATATGAGCCAGCTCTTCGCCAAGTAATAAAAGCAGTGGCACAACCTTGTTGTGCCATTCGAATTCAAATGAGCTGGAAGCTCATGACTCTAGCAACTGCTACTAACGCAGTCCTTTCATTCCAACAAGAAGGCTAGACATGAAACGTATCCCTTTGGTTTGGCAAATAGTTGCCGGGCTGTTGCTTGGCGTGCTCGTCGGTTGGTACTTCAATACACACCCGCAATATCAAGGCTGGATCAGTTCTGAAATCCTCAAACCCCTTGGCGATATCTTTATCAAGATGATGAAGATGGTCGTTGTTCCCATTGTCTTCTGTTGCATGATCCTGGGTATTGCCGGCGGCGGTGATAACAAGTCTTTTGGGCGCATGGGCATCAAGTCGCTGGGGTATTTCTTCGCGATTACCGGTCTGGCCATAGTGATAGGGCTGTGTTTCGCCAATATTTTCGAGCCCGGCACGGGCACTGATATTTCGGGCATTTCCCACAGTACCGCTTCGGTCAACATGGAGCCTTCGAAGGGCGCTCTCGTCATCCTGCAGAACATCGTTCCCGATAACGTTTTTGTCGCGATGTCGGAAGCGAAGTTGCTCTCGGTGCTGTTCTTCGCCGTGCTGTTTGGCCTGGCATTGAACTCACTCCCCAGAGAAAAAAGCGCACCGGTGGTGGCGGTGGTTCAAGGCATCTCTGATGCCATGTTCAAGGTCGTCAGTATTGTCATGGCTTATGCGCCGATCGGTGTATTCGGCATGATCGGCGCCACCGTTGCGACCTTCGGTTTTGCCTCGCTCTTGCCTTTGCTCAAGTTGATCGGTGTGGTTTACCTGGCTCTGATTGTCTTTGCGCTGGTGGTGCTGGGCGGTATTTGCTACCTGATTGGCGAGAATATTTTCAAACTGATCAAGTATTTCCGTAATGAACTGATTCTGGCGTTCTCCAGCGCCGCATCGGCGTCGGTCATGCCGCAGCTGATGAGCAAGCTGGAACACTATGGCGTGCCGCGCCGTATCGTCAGTTTTGTGGTGCCGGTGGGTTACGCATTCAACCTGGATGGCGCGTCGATCTTCCTCGGCGTGGCGACGATTTTTGTCGCGCAACTCTATGGGATCGACCTGTCGCTGTCCCAGCAGATCTTGCTGGTGGTGACGATGGTGCTGACGTCCAAAGGGGCTGCCGGGGTTCCCGGCTTTGCCATCATCATCCTGTCCGCCACCTTGGCATCGGCCGGTCTTCCACTGGAAGGGGTCGCGCTGATTGCCGGTATCTTCCGGGTTATCGACAGCGGTACCACCACCCTGAACGTGCTGGGCAATGCGATTGCGCCCTTGGTCATCGCCAAGTGGGAAAAGGTCAGCATTGAGCCTTCAGGGGTTGCCCGAGTGGTGCAGAAAACCTGATCACCATCCTCCAGTAAAACGCAATTCCCTGTGGGAGCGGGCTTGCTCGCGAAGGCGTCATAACATTCAACATCTATGTCGACTGTCAGTCCGCTTTCGCGAGCAAGCCCGCTCCCACAGGTTCCGTGCAATAACCCGTGTCAGTTACTTATCAGGAGTCATGCAATGAGCAGTCTTACTTACGTTCAGGAATACAACGCGATTGTCGATGTGCTTAACCAGTACAACGAAGGTGGCGCCAAGGCCGACAGCGCACTGATGAAGCCCGCCTTCAACGAGCAGGCCACGATGTTTGGCGTCGATGGCGACAAGCTCGTCGGCGGCGCGATCCAGAATCTCTACGACGTCATCGACAACGCGTTCCGCCCATCCCCGGAAGCCAAAGCCGCCATCGTGCGCATCGACATCGTCGGCACGGCGGCCAGTGCGCGGGTCGATACCGACAACGTCTCGGGGTTCCGCTTCACCGACTTCTTCAACCTGCTGAAGGTAGAAGGCAAGTGGACCATCGTCAGCAAGATTTACCATACCCATTCGAGCGTCTGATTCCTCGGGTTGGTGACGCTACCGTTTGAAAAAACCAGGAAAGTCCTCAACACCGAGGACTTTCCTGGAACCGGTAAAGAGCCCTTATTCCAGCTCCTAGCGCATCACAATCTCACTGAATTTGACGGTAAGCGTCTCATCATTCCCATCCCGAAACGCCAGTTTGATCGCCGGCGTTTTGCTCAGCTTGCTGTTGCTCTGCTGGAAGATCAGCGTCACTCGGGTAGGTACGTTGCGAATCAGCTGAAAGCGTAGCCGGGCGCTGTCCTCGACCTGGCCCACCCGGATCGACTCGAACTCGAGCGGACCGCCGGACTCGTCAAACAGCCGGGTGCCGTCATCGAAGCGAAAGCTGCGGTCTACGTTCAGGTTGGTCAGTTCAAAAGTGCAGGTGGGCAATCGGCCGATATTTTCGCAGCCCTCCAATTCGATGCGAACGTTATCCAGCACTTCCATGCGCTTGCCGAGCAGGTTGTTGCCTTCGTTTTCGACGATCTTGGCTTGCAGTTTGGCGAATTCGAAAGAGGGCTTGGCATATTCGGTGCCCAGGATGAAGAAACCAAAAGACAAACCGGCAACCATGAAGAACTGCAATGCGCCGCGGAGCATCGGCGTGAGGTTACGAATCTGCCAGCCGATTGAAACGGCTCCCAGAAACAGAAATGTGCTCACCAGCAACACCACGTTTTTCCAGCTGATGAAGCTGAAACCGAATACGCTGGGGTCCGGCACGGCGTAAGTGATCAACGCCCACATGACGCCCAGCACGACACTGAGGCCTGCCATGCCGCGGGTGATCAATGAAGTGAATTTTTGAGTGCGGGTAAGCGGTATTGCTGAATCTTGCGGGGACATCACAGTGCTGACTCCTTGTTCCGTAGCCGATCGTCCATCCTTGAAGGCGACTGTCAGGCTGTAGCTATAGAAAACCTTGGGGAATCAAGGTCCGGGCCTGATTGTGGCGGGGTGCCATTATCCAGTAATGGTGGTGCGGGTAAAGACGCGCGGTATGGCTTCGCTGGAATAAACAGCGAATATTTGCTTAAGTCCAGCTATCGCAGCCACGTCGGTGCGGTACTTCAATCCCTGACGGGCGCTTCAACCGGAGAATCCCATGCCCCCTCGATTCCCGCGTTTCGCCGCATTGCTCGCCATCCTCCTGGTCGGCACCTTGCCCTGCGCCCACGCCGTCGAATACACCCAGGTCAACACCACCGCCAGCAAAATCTCGTTCACCTATAACCAGTTTGGCTCCAGGGCATACGGCACCTTCGGCAAGTTCGACGCCACGCTCGATTTCGACACGGCGAACCCCACTGCGGCCCACGCCAAACTGACCATCGACCTTGCCAGCATCGACGCCGGGGGCAGCGATGCCAACAGCGAGCTGCAAAAGCCTGCCTGGTTCAACACGGCGGACTATCCGGTGGCGACCTTTGAATCGACCGGGGTGAAAGCGCTGGGCGACCACCGCTACTTGATCACCGGCAATCTCACGCTCAGGGGTATGACGCGCGAGTTACAGGTGAAGGTGTTGTTGAAACCGGAGAAGGCCATCGGGATCTTCGATGGCGACATCATTGTGAAACGCAGGGACTTCAACATCGGGGAAGGGGAGTGGGCCGACAAGGTTGTGTCCAACGACATCAGCATCCGCTTTCGCATCGTCGCGCCCGAGCGTTGATTTTCCTGTAGGGGGCTCGATCTGTGACAATAGCGGGGCTGATGCTCAGTAAGCCTTAACCCGGAGTCAACAACGCAATGCCCCAGCTCACCCACTTTGCCACGCCATGCCCAGAGCCCATCAACAGCCAGATCCTGCAGATGGTCGTCGACAATTTAACCGACATCAGCATGGTGGGCATCGCGCCGAGCAACCCGTTGTACAACGTCTATCAATACACGGTGGGCTACGAGGTTCATCTCTACCTCGAAGCGCTCAGCGGCACCAAAGGCATTGCTGTCGAACTGATCGTCGCAACGGATGACGAAGACCCCGAGACAGTCGTCGGCTTTCTGCTGTACCTGCCGGTCAAGGACGATCCCGAGGCGTGCGGCGTGGCGTATATGGCGGTGCAGGCCAGCCATCGGCGGCGGGGCGTCGCGCGGGCGATGCTGCAAGACATGCTCGGCCGCTACCCGCATGCCGAACTGACCTGCACCGTTGCCAAGGTGCCCTGGTTCGAGTCAATGGGCTTCCAGGTGCTGGGCGTGCGCGGCACTCAGGTGCTGATGAACACCCGTGATCACGGCACCGAAGGCTTGATGGGCTTACTGGATGTCACATTTATCTACAGTTCTTTGGAGGTGCGGCAGATACATACGTATCTGCTGCAGAAACACGGCAAGCGGGCGATGATCGATGCAGAGAAGCAGCGCGACCGGCATCTCGACCAGATGACGCGCAACGCCAAGACATTTGTGCTGGATCGTTTGAGCAAAGACGCCGATCACGGACCCCGTCCCGACTAGACTGATGAGTCCTTTCGGGCTCGCAGGCTGGCCGAGGCGTGATATTCTGTCGCATTAACTTGGTTTGACTTATTCGGTTCGTACGTCCACAGACGTCCGACAGAATCAATGTCGCTCAAGTAACTGAGCCAATAATGATAAAAAGTCAGTGCACGAGGGACATATAACTGAGGTCGATGGAGACACGTCGGCCTTGTGTGCCCACCTTCAAATCCTTGTAAGTGCAGGAACCCACGGCACGCTGCCTGCGTACCCGTACTCTTGGGTTGCTCATGTTGAGGATTGGGGGCGGATGGCGTTTATCATAGGTGCTACAAATGTTTAAGAAACTGAACACGGCCCTGCTGGGGCTGGCTTTGTCGATGGGGATCACGTCCGCCTACGCGGAAGAGGCAAAGAAAGTCGATGTGCTGCTCATTGGCGGCGGCATCATGAGTGCAACGCTGGGTGTCTGGCTTAATGAGCTGGAACCTGGTCTGTCGATGGAAATGGTCGAGCGCCTCGACGGCGTCGCCCAGGAAAGCTCCAACGGCTGGAACAACGCCGGTACCGGTCACTCCGCCCTGGCCGAGTTGAACTACACCCCGGAAGACGACAAGGGCAACGTCCAGATCGCGAAAGCCGTTGAAATCAACGAAGCCTTCCAGATCTCCCGTCAGTTCTGGGCTTGGCAAGTTCAGCAAGGCGTGCTGAAGAACCCGCGTTCGTTCATCAACTCCACTCCGCATATGAGCTTTGTGTGGGGCGATGACAACATCAAGTTCCTGAAGAAGCGCTACGAAGCCCTGCAAGCGAGCCCGCTGTTCGCCGGCATGCAGTACTCCGAAGACCCGGCTGTCATCAAGAAGTGGGTTCCGCTGATGATGGAAGGGCGTGACCCGAACCAGAAAGTTGCGGCCACCTGGAGCCCGCTCGGCACCGACATGAACTTCGGCGAGATCACCCGCCAGTTCGTCGCGCACCTGCAAACCACGCCGAAGTTCGACTTGAAACTGTCTAGCGAAGTGCAAGACATCACCAAGAACGCAGACGGCAGCTGGCGCGTCAGCTACAAAAACCTGAAAGACGGCACCAAAACCGAAACCGACGCCAAGTTCGTCTTCATCGGCGCGGGCGGCGGTGCACTGCACCTGCTGCAGAAGTCCGGCATTCCTGAAGCCCAGGAATACGCAGGCTTCCCGGTTGGCGGCTCGTTCCTCGTGACCGAAAACCCGACCATCGCCGAGCAACACCTGGCCAAGGCCTACGGCAAAGCCTCCGTTGGCGCACCGCCAATGTCGGTTCCGCACCTGGACACCCGTGTTCTGGACGGCAAGCGCGTCATCCTGTTTGGCCCATTCGCGACCTTCAGCACCAAGTTCCTGAAAGAAGGCTCGTACCTGGACCTGCTGACCACCACGACCACGCACAACGTGTGGCCAATGACCAAGGTCGGCATCAAGGAATACCCGCTGGTCGAGTACCTTGCAGGCCAACTGATGCTGTCTGACGAAGACCGCCTCAACGCCTTGAAAGAATACTTCCCGAACGCCAAAGCCGAAGACTGGCGCCTGTGGCAAGCCGGCCAACGCGTGCAAATCATCAAGCGTGATGAAGCTGCCGGTGGCGTGCTGAAGTTGGGTACCGAAATCGTTGCTTCCGCAGACGGCACCATCGCTGGCCTGCTGGGCGCATCGCCGGGTGCTTCGACTGCCGCACCGATCATGCTGACCGTGCTGCAGAAAGTGTTCAAGGACAAGGTTGCCTCGCCAGCCTGGCAGGAAAAGCTGCATCAGATCGTGCCTAGCTATGGCACTCAGCTGAACAGCAGCCCTGAGAAAGTGGCTCAAGAGTGGGCTTACACCGCCAAGGTGCTGGAGCTGACTCCGCCGCCGGCGATTGGTCAGGTGGCGGCTCCGGCTACTGCTCCGGCTGCTCCGGCCAAGGCGCCGAAGGCTAATGCTGCGACGGATATGGCTTTGTAAGTAGAAGCGTAATCAGAAAGCCCACTGGATCGGTGACGGTCAGTGGGCTTTTTTGTGGGCGGGATTCAGTGCAGATGATTCGCGAGAGTCGCCAAAAGGAGATGCTTTTGTGGCGAGGGAGCTTGCTCCCGTTGGGCTGCGGAGCAGCCCCAGCGCGGCAGTTTGGGGCGTTTTTGAAGGGGGATTTGAGGGTGAAGCTGGATGCGCGCCCTTCGCATTGCAACTATCAAAGCCCTTTACCGAGGGGCAAGCCTCTCGGTAAAGGGCTGAGTGATTACTTAGGTGGAACGAAGTTATCCAGCATTCGATTCACCGCCAGTTCAGCCAGCATGACGACTTGCTGAAGCGCCAGCAGGGTATTGCGGTGGGTGCCCTCTACCAATGCAGCAATGTCGCTGGCCATGACACTGGCCGAGGCCAGGTTCTCACACGTTTGAACCAGCAAGGCTTCATGGCCGACATCCGGCGCAACCATGTACATGGTGCTGGGTTTGCGTGGGGTGTTGTTCATGACCGCTGCCGGGTTGAGGTAGAAATTGAGGGCGCGTTCGGCGGCTTCGTGAAATTTTTTTGAATCGTCGGATTCGTACGGGGATGCCGGATCAGCGCCCGGAGGGTTGGGTGTAACCTTGAACATAATCTTCATTTCCTGAGTGATGCAGCCACTTCCTCGCTACTAATACGAGGGGTGGCGGCTGTACGCAGGTTAGTAGACCGGGGAAAAGAAGAAAGCCGGCGCGCCCAGGGACGCCCTACGCACAGCCACCATCAAATGCAGGCACGCAAATACCTGTCTGACAGACGCTCGTACAATCTTCAAATACCACGGGCTACTAAACCCGACCACTGATGAGCAGTGGCAGGGAAACGATAGAGACCTGGGGCAAGGCGCACAAGCCGGCGGATTCTGTCTTAACCGTAGGTAACGGCGCAAGGTCTTGTAGCCTTCGGGACGTAACACCGAGTGTCTTTAAACACGCCTCGTTAAACGTGTGAGCGCTTTCAAAAAAACGAGGAAGCACCTGACATTTTTAGGGTTGTGTTGCATCGACCGGTTGAATCCACAACCCTATGGGGACATTGAGACTGAGCGGCGGCGCTTGCCTATGCCCACGAACCAGAAAACCATAACGCCCAATGCAATGACGCAATGCCGACGCTTTCAAAGACTTCGAGATGATAGTCAGGGCAGAGGTTGGAGGCTGGTTTTGATGGTTGTAACCACACGGTTACGGCCTTCGTGTTTAGCGTGATATAGGCGTTGATCGGCTGCACGTAGAATTGCCTCGATGGTGTCGCCGTCGCGGCCAAATTGCGATACGCCGATGCTCACTGTGACCACGGTTAACCGCTGCAGACCATGAAAAGAATTATTTGCAACGGTGCTTCGCAGACGCTCAGCGATTACGTGCGCGCCTTCAAGTGAAGTCTGAGGTAGCAGTATCATGAATTCTTCTCCGCCCACTCGGGCTACGCCGTCATACGGCCGGATGGAATCGAGGCATTTCTCCACGAAACTCTTCAGGATGTCATCGCCAACCTGATGCCCGAAGCGATCGTTGATGGACTTGAAATTATCCAAATCGAGTGCCAACACGGAGAACGGCTCACCGCCGCGCTTGGTTCGGCCAATTTCGGCTTCGACCCGCTCCATGAACCGACGCCGATTATCAGCGCCAGTCAGTGGATCGGTCGCCGCAAGGTGCCCGAGTTCTTGATTGGTGCGCTGGAGCTCCTGGAGGGCGCTCTCGGTATACGCCATCGCTTCGGCAAGACGCACCATCAACTCCTCTTGGCTGTAAATCTTCGAGAACGACCGCGTGGTGAGGAACGCTTGCACTACCCCATAGCTCAACATGAAGAATCCACCGGCGAAGATCGCATGAGCGAGCCACCACATGTGGTTCCACGGACGTGCAAGGATGAAGGCAAGAGATGACAGCGCGAACGCGGTGACGGAGATGACAAAAATCATCATCAGCGGCGAACGGATACGGCGCAGCAGGAGCATTGCCACGGTCAATGTGGAAAGAACGAGGGCACCACCTTCCATCGAGAGGCGCACCGCGAGGTTGCCGGCGATCGGCGAATTTGCGACGTACGCCACTGCCACGTCAACCAGCAGGAACAGTCCTATCCAGGTCAGCCACGGGCGGGACTTCATTCGTTGGTCCGCAGCATCAGGTGGGCGGTGGTACGACAGCATTCCGACTAACAGCAAAGTCGCCATGACCAGTCGAGAGGCCGGACCATAAAGCAGGAAGAGCCAGATATTGTGGTGTGCGAGCCCGGTGAACGCACCATGCAACGCGTAAATCAGCACAAAACCGAGAAAGCCAAGCGTCATCCAGCGCAGCAGCGGGTCTCCCGATGACTGATAGCAGCGCCACGTTACGTACGTCACAAAC
This sequence comes from Pseudomonas sp. TH37, assembly GCF_016650735.1. Lineage (NCBI taxonomy): Bacteria > Pseudomonadati > Pseudomonadota > Gammaproteobacteria > Pseudomonadales > Pseudomonadaceae > Pseudomonas > Pseudomonas sp. TH37. Next base: position 244,476 of record NZ_JAEKFD010000004.1, on the reverse strand, counting down.
AATCCTTCCAAGGTGGCTGCCGTGATCGCAATGATATGGAACAGGTGGTTCTCGAATATAAGGGAGGGGTCTTGAAAGATGTATAAGTAGCCAATCAAAAAGGCCGGAACAAACGCAAATCCGACGAGCAGCAAGTAGGCGTAAACCTTGACCATGACGCGAACGGCTTCAGGTGGCTCGCCGCTGGCGATGAGATTGCTCATGGTTCCCTCCAAGTTCAAATCCATTTAGCCAACACCGGTCCGGTGTTGGCTCCAAAGCCACCTACATGCCAACGGTCCCTCGCATCATTGCGCAGATATGAGATGGAACCGATCTATGGCATTTCAATTTTAGACTCCCTACCAATTTCTGCTGCAGAAGCAGGTAAAAATGTTCACGCGAGCGCAACAAACTAATAACGAATGTCTCGTTATTCTCATCGACCAGGGGTTAGCTGTCCTTTCTCAAAATTTGCGGGCGTCGCGACAGGCAGAAAACGACCCGAAGCAGCCATTGAGATCTATTTGTTATCGCTTTATGTTGGTCGTTTCCATGGAGGATTCTGACTGATGGCACGCGTGGGCTTGATACTGACACCCGGTTTTGCGGACTGGGAATACGCTTTCATTGCAGGGACCGCGTCCCCGTTTTACGGGATCGATGTTAGGTTTTTCGCCTCTGCTACGGGGCAGTTCCGCTCGCAGGGGGGACTGGCTGTAACTGTGGATAGCAACTTGCAACAATGCCTGGACTGGAAGCCGGACGTTGTTGTCGTCATCGGTGGAATGATCTGGGAGCATGCAGATGCACCGGATATTCGGGACTTTCTTCATGCTAGTCGTACAAGTGGAGCGACAATTGCCGGTATCTGTGGGGGAACGCTGGCGCTTGCGAGGGCCGGGCTTCTCGACACGATTCCTCATACCTCGAACAGCGCTGACTTCTTACAACAGAATGTCGTAGATTATGAAGGGCGCACGCTTTATCGAAACAGTCCAGTAGCTGTGATTGCAGACCGCATCATAACTGCTCCAGGCCCTGCGCCCGTAAGCTTCACCTGCGCAGTGTTCGAAGCTGCCGGGCTATCTTCAGAGATTATTTCTCAGTTCAGGTCAATGTTGGCAGCGGAACACGGGTGAATCGGGTGTTGGATCAGGTTGATCCGCAGGAGTAGGTGAGGGCGTTGTTTCAGCTTGATGTGTAGTAAGAAGCTCTGTCCCATTCAGGTGAGGCGGGGCTTTTTTGTTTTTCAGATCGGAAGATCAAAAGATCGCAGCCTTCGGCAGCTCCTACGGTCAGCCATTCGCAGTTCACCGAACCACAGTCACTCAGGCAACCCAGCCAGCCGCAACCCATCAGCAAACCGCGCAAAATCCTTGGTGCAAAAAGGGGACTGATATATTTCCTTCGAAATAAATCAGTCCCCTTTTCCGAAGTTTGGCGGAGCATCGCCCGTGTTGCCGGCGGATTTGATCCCGTGGCGTCGCACTAGCGACGATAGTAGCGGTGATCGTCTTCGTAGCGGTGCCGCATGGCCCGATCTTGACGGCGTTCCCAATCACGATGGCGTTCTGCTTCTCGGCGGGCTTGCTCTCTACGCCAGTTATCTCTACGCCAGTCGTCTCGGCGCCAATGGTCTCTACGATCGTGCCGACGGTGTTCATGCCAGTATCGGTCATCATGGGCAAGCAACGGCCCTGGCTGCTTATCGGCCATACTGGCCAAGGTCGGCCAAGGGTTGCCGGCAGACTGGACCGGAACCTGAACTACTGCGACTTCAGTTGCGATAATAGGGGTTGAGGTCTTCATCTGCGTTGCTGATGCCGAGCCCACTGCCGCGAATGCGAACAGGCCGAAGAGCACCATCCGTGGGTCATGGAATTTCATGAGCGAAGGCAACCTCTGATTGATAACTGGGCGTGTGGCCATCTGACTGCGGAAGCCTGCGGGTTCGCGCTTACCGAGCGGATGTGCCTATCCAAATAGACCGATAAATAAGGAAAAGTTCTAGGGGGCCGCTGCTTAAATAGCGAACGGCATTCGCTATCTCGATGTCCACTTTTGGCCGCTTTTTGCCCTGCGTGAAGTGCAGTAACAGATCATGCTTAGATGTTGGGGTGGTTAAAAAATGATACTGGTTGCGACGGCTGTTGCAGCAGGAACTTCAGGGTATTGGCCAGGTCAATAGCGGCCCTATATCGGGAATGCCGAGCAGCGCTGTGGTCTGTTTTACGGCAGTGCCTGCGAGTTCAGTCGAGTCCGCCCCCTGATGCCAACCAAGAGTTTTCTGCCCGGCCTCATCCTGGTGTTCTGCACCGTCGCGTCGTTTTGTTCTGTCGCTGCCGAGCGAAGAGCGCCCGCGCAAAGCAACAGCGCATCAACCGCCCTGATCGAAACAGCCTCGCGGCAGTATGAAAATGGCCAATTGGACCAGGCCGCCGCCACGCTGGAGCGCGCCCTGCATATCCAGCCGAACAATCCCGCGACTCTGCATTACCTCGGTGTGTTGCGTCTTCAGCAGGGGGAGTACCAGCAGGCTGAAACCTTGGCGGTGCGCTCGAACATGCGGGTTGGTCGCAACGTCGAGTTACGCAACCGCAACTTCCAATTGATCCAGGCGGCGCAGCAGGCCCAGTCTTCGGGGACCCCACCCAATGCCAAAGAGGATCTGGTCGCGGTACAGAAGGGGCTGGAAGAGGAGACCCAAAGGCGCCGCGAAGTGGAAATGGCGGCTGTTGAGCAATCCACTCCGGACACTGGGCGCGACGCTGGCAACTTCGCTAGCGCAGAGACAGATCGGGTTTCGGATGCACCGACGGCTGGCAGAGCCGGGCCCGAAGGAAAATTGCAAATGGCTAATGTCGAGCCAGAGCGGGCATACGCTGAGGTTGAGATTCCCCGCGGCCATATGCCGCCTCCGGGCAAATGCCGAATCTGGTTTCCTGATCGTCCGCCGGGGCATCAGCCTGCACCCGGCAAATGCAAGAAGCTGCGATATCGAGTTCCCTCAGGAGCCTACCTGGTGCGCGGTTTCTGAATGTCCAAATCTGGCCGACCATTTGTCCCGAAACTTGCGCTTGCTCGGTGAGGTTCAAGACGGTATCTACGGTAGGGAATTCCCGCGTTGGTTTTAGCAAGCCATTCGCAGTTCACCGGGCCGCAGTCACTCAGGCAACCCAGCCAGCCGCAACCCATCAGCGAACCGCGCAAAATCCTCAGGACGCTGGATTGGCAGCCAGTCTTTCAGGTTAGAAACACGCAAGGACGGATCCAGCTCGTGCAAACGCTGCATCGCCTGCTTCGCTTTGTCCATGCGTCCGCTGAGTGCATGACTGGCCGCGATCAGGGCAACCGATGCCAGGAGGCAGGGCAGGTTCCTCAGCGCCTTTTCCGCCCAGTCAGAAGCGGCATCGAAGCGCCCGGCGACGAAGTGCGCGAGCGCCATCCCGACTTGCATCCTGAACACTTCCGGATCCAGCGGACTCAAGCGAACGGCATGGGTCAAGTGCTCGATGGCGGCGTCTGTTTCACCGCGCAGTGCGCGCAGGATGCCGCCCAGGAACCAGGCGGGGGCGAGGTTGGGGTTGAGCAGGCGTGCCCGGTCGAGCAGGGCAATGCCGCCATCGACATCGCCGGCGAGATGGGCAAGTGCATGTCCGCCTCGCGTCAGCGCCACCGCATCATCCCGGCCGAGCTCCACCGCCAAACGCGCAAGTCGTGCGCCCTCGGCGATTTCTTGAGTCCGATCGGTCATCCAGCCATTCAACTTGCGCCAGAAGTGGCACCAGGCTGCCATGCCATAGGCCGATGCAAACTCCGGATCGAGCTCGATGGCCTTGTAGAACAACGGCAGCGCTTGCTCGATGGCTTCGCGGGTGCCGTTGTGCAGTTTGGCCATTCCGCGCAGGTAATAGTCGTATGCGTCCAGGCTTTCCGTCGGTTTGCGTTTGGCGCGCTCGATTTCCGCCCGTTCCAGCTGCGGTGCTATGGCTCCGACGACGCTTTCGGCGATTTGATCCTGCAGCTCGAAGATGTCGTGGAGCGTTCCTTCGAAGCGCTCCGCCCAGATATGCGTCCCGGTCGTCGCGTCGATCAGCTGCCCGGTGATGCGTACCTTGTTCCCGGACTTGCGCACGCTACCTTCCAGCACGTAGCGCACGCCGAGCGTCTGGCCGACGCCTTGGACGTCCACGTCCCGACCCTTGTAGGTAAAGCTCGAATTACGCGCGATGACGAATAGCCAGCGGATACGCGACAGGGCGGCGATGATGTCCTCTACCATGCCGTCGGCGAAATATTCCTGCTCCGGATCACCGCTCAGATTTTGGAAGGGCAAGACGGTAATGGAGGGTTTGTCCGGCAGGACGAGCGTGGGCGGGGGCGTTTGTTTCAGGTCCACGGTCGTCGGTTCTTCGATGTCAGACTGTCGTGTTTCCCCGACCTCATCCACCTTGATCTCGCCGACGAAGCGGTAGCCCTTACGGGCGACCGTGCGCACCAGGCGCTGCTCCTCGCCGGTATCGCCGATGGCCTTGCGCACCGCATTGATGTGGCTGGTGATGGTCGATTCCGAGACGATCCGACCGCTCCACACGGCCTTGAGCAGGTCGTCCTTGCTCATGACGCGATCGCGGTTGCTGACGAGCTGCAGCAATAGATCGAAGACCTGCGGCCCGACAGTCACGACTTGCCCGCGCAAGGTCAGTTCCCGGCGCTGCTGATCGAGCACGTAGTCTTCAAACACGAATGGCAAGGTGAGAATCCCCTGGTCGAGCGCCCTCGACTCCGTGTCCGAGCTGGCTATTGATAGGTGGTATCGAATAATACGACAGCGTGTAACCCGCTGCACCGTCCAAAAGGGATGCCAGTCGCACACGGTTTCTTTGGACGAAAAACCAAGCTTCCCTCAAGGCAAACCCAAGGCCGGTACAAGGACTTCCCTGACGCGCGCAGGCACTCTCGATCTACATCGACGGCAATGGTTGCAGTCGAGAAGCGGAGAGAAACCATGAAGATCGTCATCATTGGAGGCACCGGCCTCATCGGATCGAAACTTGTGAATAACCTCCGCGAGCGCGGCCATGACGTGCTCGCAGCCGCCCCCAGCACGGCCGTGAACAGCATCACCCGCGAGGGCCTGGCCCAGGCGATGGATGGCACTGATATCGTCGTCGATGTGGCGAACGCGCCTTCGTGGGAAGACCAGGCCGTTCTCGATTTCTTCGAAACGTCGGGCCGTAACCTGCTGGCTGCCGAAGCGGCCGCTGGGGTTCGCCATCACGTTGCCCTGTCGATCGTCGGCAGTGAACGGCTTCCCGAGAATGGCTATTTCCGGGCCAAGGTCGCGCAGGAAAACCTTATCAAGGCGTCCGGCATTCCTTACACCATCCTGCGTGCCACACAGTTCTTCGAGTTTGTCGGCGGCATTGCGCAGGCGGCCAGCGTCGGTGAGGAGATTTGCCTGTCGCCGGCGCTGATCCAGCCGATGGCGTCCGACGACGTGGTGGCGGCGCTCGCCGAGGTCACGCTGGCAGCGCCGGTCAATGGCACGGTCGAAGTCGCCGGTCCCGAGGCCATGCCACTCGACGAACTGGTACGACGCTTCCTGCGGGCCACTCAGGACACGCGCAAGGTCGTGCCGGATGTGCACGCGCGCTACTTCGGTTCGATGCTCGACGATCAATCGCTGACGCCCGGCAAGAACCCACGCCTGGGCGCAATCCGCTTCGAGGACTGGCTCGGTCAGTCGACGGCTCGGTAACGGACCGCGCGCTCACACCATCTACACACCAAGGAGCATTGCCATGTTTACCCGATATCTCTTGGCCGCCGCCTTTGCAGCGCTGTCGATCAGCGCAGCGTCGGCCGCCGAGCCGCACGCAGGCAAGGTGACGGTCGTATTCGACCGCCCGATTCCCAACCTCCCTGGCAAGAGCATGAAGGGCGTGTTGGTCGAGTACGGGCCGGGCGCCGCGTCGCCGTCCCACACCCATCCGAAAACGGCTTTCATTTATGCAACGGTCCTGGAGGGCTCGTTTCACATCAAAGTCAAAGGCCAGCCGGAAAAGATCTACAACGTCGGCGAAAACTTCGTAGAGGAGCCGGGCTCCGTGCACGAAGTCAGCGCCAACGCCAGCGACACGAAACCCGCACGCCTGCTGGCCGTGTTCGTCCTCGACAGCAACGAAAAGGAGCTCGTCACACCCATCAAAAAGTGAACCGATCAACGCGTTCATCGACGCTCGACAGCCGGGCGGCAGGTCACTGTCGTCCTGCGGTTGTTGCAGGTCCTTGGCATTGAACAGGAAACAAGAACATGAACTCGCATCAGGACAAGGCCGCCATTGCCACCGGCGCAAGCGATGAGACCCCTGTCGTGGTGGCGCGGCACAGCAAGAGAAAGATGATCGGCATCCTGCTGTGCATCGGTGCCGTGGCGGTCTTGGCGGGCGGATGGGCCATGGCGTTTTCGAGCGGTTCGATCTCCACCGATAACGCTTATGTGCGCGGCGACCTCACCTCGCTTGCCGCCAAGGTTGCCGGCTATGTCACGGCGGTAGAAGTCGAGGACAACCAGACCGTCCGGACGGGGGATGTCCTGTTCCGGATTGACGATCGGGACTATCGCGCACGGCTTGCGCAGGCAGTGGCCAATGTCAGCGCTGCCGAGGCACGCCTGGCCCATGTCGATGCCGAAACCCGGCTTCAGCGTTCACTGATACGAGAGGCCGAAGCCCAGCGACGCTCGGCCTCCGCCGAGATGAATCTGGCGACCAAAACCCATGATCGCAGCCGCAAACTGATCGTCAGCAACGCCGTCAGCCAAGCCCTCGTCGATGAAACCGGCACGGCACGATCCAGAGCCGAGGCGACGGTCTCGGCAGCTTCGGCAACGGTCGAGGCTCAACAGCAACGCATCACCGTCCTTGTGGCCCAGCGAGAAGCTGCCGTTGCTGCTGTGGCGCAGGCACAGGCCGCGCGCGATCTCGCCCAGATCGATCTCGACAGCACCGTAGTACACGCGCCTGTTGATGGCGTTGTCGGTAACCGTCAGGTCCGCGTCGGCCGGTTCCTTACGCCGGGTGTTTCGTTGCTCGATATCGTGCCGGTCAATGATGTGTGGGTCGTGGCGAACTTCAAGGAAACCCAGCTCGAACATATCCGCCCCGGTCAGCGCGTGCGCATCACTGTCGACGGCTATCCCGACGGCGCACTTGAAGGCGTGGTCGACAGCTTTGCGCCGGGTAGCGGGTCGGCGTTCAGCTTGCTGCCCACAGACAACGCGACAGGAAACTTTGTGCGTGTCGTGCAGCGGGTTCCGGTAAAGATCCGCCTTGCCCATAACCCGTTGCCGGGTCGTATCGTCCCGGGCCTGTCCGCGCGTGTCGAGGTTGCGCAAGGGGAGGGCTCATGAACACGGTTGCCAGCGCCACGCGGAGCAACGCCAGCGCTACGACCGGTGTCCTGCTCATGGCGGGCATCGTGCTTGCCACGCTGACGGAAGCGATCGCCAGCACCGTTCTGTCGCTCGGACGCAGCGACATCATCGGCGACACCTATGCAACGCCTGATGAGTTTGCCTGGTTGGATATCGGCTACATCGCGCTCAAGCTGATCGGGTTCATGATCGCGCCTTGGCTGCTGAAGCGTTTTAATCCGCGTAATGTGATCATCAGCTCAACCCTGGTCATGGGCCTGGCGTGCGGCATTGCCGCCATCACCGCTCGACTGGATCTGCTGGTTGCACTTCGAGTTGTTCAGGGCTTCGCTGGCGGCACCTTGCTGGTCGGGGGGCAGGCGATCATCTTTCGCGCTTTTCCGCGGTCCCTTCAGCCAATCCTCCAAGCCCTGTTTGCCATGGGCTCCGTTGTCGCGCCCGCGACGCTTGCCCCGGCGCTTCAAGGGTGGTTGATCGATAGTCAATCCTGGACATGGATCTTCTTCAGCGTTGTTCCGATTGCCTTGGCGGCTAGCGGATTTGTGTTGATCGCAGGCGGTCCAGTGCCCGCCAAGGTCCGACACCGTCCGTTTGACTGGATCGGCTTCTCGCTGATCTCTGCCACCCTGTTCTGTTTCACCTACGTTCTAAGCCAGGGCAGCCGATGGGACTGGTTCGAGGAGCCTCGCATCCTGTGGCTAACCGTGATCGGCGCAGCCGCTTTGCTGGCATTTCTCGGCCAACAAGTGTTGGCCAAAGGGCAGGGTGTGTTCGACTTTACCCTGTTCAAATCGAGCGATTTTTCCTTCGCCTTTATCGTCAGTTTTGTCGCCGGCGCCGCCTTGTTCGGCAGCGCGTTCCTGATTCCGGCGTTCGCCCTGTCTGTCCTCGGATTCACGCCCACCGATGCCGGTCAGCTGCTGTTGCCCAGTGGCGCGTTTTTTGTCGGCGCGCTTCTCATATCTGCTTGGCTCATGCAGGCCCGCCGCGTTGCGCCGTTCGCCACTGTGCCCTTTGGAATCCTGATGATCATGGTTGCGATGTGGATGCTGTCCGGTTCGACCAGCGAAAGCGGCGCGGACGACATGATGGCGGCCATCCTGTTGCGCGGCCTGGGGCTTGGCTTTCTGTTTCTATCGATCACGCTGATCGCTTTCAGCCACCTCAACAGCCGAAACCTCGCTAGCGGAATAGGCCTTTTCAATACGGGTCGCCAGCTAGGCGGCCTTATTGGAGTCGCAGGGCTCCAGACCCTGATCGACCATAATATCGTCACCAATGCCGTGGTCCTCGGCGCCAACGTCACCCCAGGGGGAGCTGCGATCATCGAACGGATGACGACCACGACAGCCATGCTGAGCGCGAAAGGAATGGATGCAGTGGCCGCTGGCCGGGCAGCGACGAGCCTTCTGGGGCGGTTAGTGACAAGTCAGTCCACGGTGATTGCCTTCGACACAGCGTTCATCGCAGTGGCCCTGCTTTTTGTAATCGCTGCGCCCATTCTGGTCGGCATCAAGATCGGATTCGCGCGATACGAGAAAGTGCGCGCTTCGCGAGCAGTAGCGTGAGACAGCCCCGGCCCGTGAGAAGACCAAATACAAACCGATGGCAAGGAACGCCGACGGTACTGAACTAACAATCAGACTTGGCGCTCTTCACGTCATTCGATTCGCGGATGCTGCTGCACGAGATGCTCACGTTTAGCTTTCAGCTCAGCGATTTCTGCGTCGATGTCCTCGATCTTCTGCTCGATATTGTCGTGATGTTCCTCCAACAGTTCTTGCGCTTCCTCAATATCGGAAGCCGCCGGAGCTGCACCACGCAGCGGTTTGTTCGCTGTTTCTTTCATCGTCACGCCAGTAATCAGACCCACCACGGCAATCACCATCAGGTAGTAGGCCGGCATGTACAGATTTTGCGTGCTTTCCACCAGCCAGGCCACAGCGGCAGGGGTCAAACCTGCGATTAACACCGAGACGTTGAAGGCGCTGGCCAGGGCGCTGTAGCGGATGTGAGTGGGAAACATCGCCGGAAGGGTGGAAGCCATCACGCCGATGAAAAAGTTGAGCAGCACCGCCAGCATCAGCAAGCCGGAAAAGATCAGGCCGATCTTGCCGCTGTTGATCAGCATGAAAGCCGGGATGGCGAGGAAGAATAGACCGACGCTACCGCAGATAATGAAGGGGCGGCGCCCAATCTTGTCGCTGATGAGCCCGATCATCGGCTGGACGAATAACATGCCGACCATGATCGCGATGATGATCAACACGCCGTGATTTTCGCTGTAGTGTAGGTTGTGTGTCAGGTAGCTCGGCATGTAGGTAAGCAGCATGTAGTAGGTGACGTTGGTAGCTACCACTACGCCGATGCAGGTCATCAGACTGCGCCAGTGCTGGGTGGCCACCTCCTTGAAAGACACTTTCGGGCCTCTGGCAAGGCCTTCGCGATCACCCTGCTCCAGTTGCTCGACATGCTGTTGGAACGCCGGTGTTTCTTCCAGCGCGTGACGCAGATAGAGCCCGATCATGCCCAGGGGCAGGGCGAGGAAGAAGGGCAGGCGCCAGCCCCATGCCTCAAACTGCTCTTCGCCCAGAATGGTGGAGATCAGCACGACCAAGCCTGCGCCGAAGACGAAGCCGGCAATCGAGCCGAAGTCCAGCCAGCTGCCAAGGAACCCGCGCTTGCGATCCGGGGCATATTCGGCGACGAAGATCGAGGCGCCGGTGTATTCACCGCCCACTGAAAAACCTTGGGCCATTTTAGCGAGCAGCAGGAGGATCGGCGCCCAGATGCCAATCGATGCATACGATGGAATCAGCCCGATGGCGAAGGTGCTGAGCGACATGATCACGATGGTGGCCGCGAGGACTTTCTGCCGACCGTACTTATCGCCCAACGTACCGAAAAACAAACCGCCAAGGGGTCTGATCAGGAAGGGAACCGAGAAGGTGGCCAACGCGGCAATCATCTGCACACCGGGATCAGCGCCGGGGAAAAATACCTTGCCGAGAACATAGGCAACAAACCCATAGACGCCGAAATCGAACCACTCCATCGCATTGCCGAGTGCAGCGGCCGTGATCGCCTTGCGCATTTTCGCGTCGTCGACAATGGTGATGTCTTCCAATCCGATCGGATTGACGGTTTTCTCACGTGATTTCATGCGAGTCACTCTGTAACTGATCTGTCCAGACGCAAACTGCTGAGCTCCGGTGTGGCGCTGCCCAGACGGGTTTGCCTTTGCCGATGCCATCTTTTTGATGGCACGGCTTCTTACTGATCAGATACAAGAGAACACGAAAAAATTCACATCTCGCCGTTATTTTCTAAGCGCGTGTCTAAACCAGCGACTTTTGAATTTGATGATCAAATGTATCTAGAAAGTCGTGCATGCTGATTTCTCCGAGGTCTACAGCTTTAGCGCCGCCGGCCGCAATAAAGGTGACATCAGTGATACCCAGGACGTTCAGGATCAGTTTCAAATATTGGGTCGCAATGTCACGGTCTTTAATCGGGGAGTCGTTGGTGTATACACCTCCCGAGGCGAGCAGCACCGTTGCCTTTTTACCGGTCACCAGCCCTTTACCATCAAAGCCCAAGGTCAGGCCTTTACGTACCACGTGATCCACCCACGCCTTGAGCGCCGCAGGGACGTTATAGTTGTAGACCGGCGTTGAAATAACCACGTGATCGGTTTCCAGCAACTCGGCCGCAAGCTCATCGGATAGCTGCAACACTGCTTTCATTTCAGGCGAATGTTGGGTTTGTGGGGCGAAGTAAGCCTGTAACCAAGGGGCCGTCACGAACGTAAGCGGAGTGTCCGTTAGATCCCGTATTTTGATGGCGCCCCTAGGGTGTGCAGCTTCCCACGCGGCCACAAATCGGCGAGTGAGCTGCCGGGAGATTGAAGTATCCCCACGTGGGCTGGTTTCAATGGTGAGAAGCCTGGACATGAAAGTAACTCCTGCGCGGTGACGCGGCGGTATGTTTTGCGTTGTCGCTTTAGGCGATGTGCGACACACTCTACCCAATGCGATCTCTACGCAGGAGTGATGTAAATATGATTGAGTCCATCTGTTTAAGTGATGGGGCATGATCGGAAATCTCAGCCTGGATCAGTTGCGGATCCTTGTAACCATTGCTGATACAGGCAGTTTCTCGGCAACGGGACGTCACCTGCGGCGTGCTCAATCTGCCATTAGCCAGTCGATTGCCACACTTGAGTCAGTTCAAGGTGTGAGGCTGTTTGATCGCAGCGGCCATCGTCCAACTCTCACTGAGGTAGGTAGAGTGCTAGTGGTTCAAGCGCGCGCAGTGCTGGTAAGCGCTGCCCAGTTTGAAGCAATGGCCGCAAGTACGGTGGCAGGGGTTGAACCGGAGTTGGCTCTCGCCATAGACCCTTTAGTCCCTAGCGCACCGCTCATTGAAAGCCTCCGCGCTCTCCGTGAGGCTTTTCCGCATCTGGCAGTGAGTTTTTCCACAGAAGGCTTAGGCGGCGCAGAGCGTCGATTACGCAACGGCGATGCGGCACTGGCGCTTTGCACATTGATTCCGACAGTGCCCGACGAAATCACCGCACTGCCGCTGCTCAGCGTCGACTTGAGGCCAGTAGTAGCCAGTGGGCATCCCCTGACTATGTTAGGCCGTCGGGCAACAAGTGCAGACCTCAAGCCTTATGTACAACTGGTTCTTTCCGATCCGGTTTCTCCCGACGGCCCTAGCTATGGGGTGACGGGCAGTCACCAGTGGCGGTTTGTAGATTTGGCACGGCGGCTGGATTTTTTGCTCGCCGGGTTCGGTTGGTGCCGAATGCCAGAGCATCTGATAGCGGATCATCTGGCTTCAGGACGCCTCCTACCACTTGAGTTAACTGCCGAACTTCAGCGCACACCAGACACACTTACGATCTACGCAGCGCACATGCAAAATTGCTCTTTAGGGAAAGCAGGCCGATGGCTTCTGAATGATCTGACCCGTCGTCTGTGCATGTGACGATACGAAGACGACTAACGTTAGCGGTTTGGTTATCCCGTTGGCCAAGGTGATTTTTTGAGGCCGACCGTTTTTAATTATTTTGCGATCTGGATCGCGGTGAACGATTCCCGCCAGTCGCGAGAGGCTGAAAACGACCCAAAGCGGTCATCTCCGCGTTCCAGTATTATTATGCCGATACTCGGACTGTTTATAGGTAGTTTGATCCATGGCCAGAAGCGTTAGGCTTCAAAAAAAACTTCATACACTGCATCTGATGGAGACAGCTGACGAGGTGGTACTTGATGATAGCCTTGTTGGAAAGCTATGGGCGCTCAATCAAGGTGACAGATTTGAGTTGAATTCAGCCTCCTTCAGTTCTGCAGCTGTTCAAAAGTACCGCTTGGAATACGTGATAACGAGAGGCCCTATTCCTGGGCACTGGCTGTACACAAAATTTGACCCAGAGGAACTTGTATTATTTTTTACGGCAAAAGACTTTAACGGCATTTGCCATGGCTGGACGCTGTTTGACGAGTGACAACCTCAGTTTTAGCACTCTGAGAGGCAGCTTCGGGTCGATTTCAGCCGATTCCGACAGGCAGTTATTGGCCGATTCCTGTCTGTCACAAAGGGCTGCTATCGACCCTTAGCTGCCCTTCGCAGAGGGCAGCAAACGGCCAGAAGCGGACGCTGGACAGCGCACGACAGCATGTCTCTGAGATCGCAATCCAACGTCATTAACGATGCTGATCACATGTCTACGCCCAGGCTATCCGCTAACGCCCTCAGCTTCAGTGTTACGGCGATGATCTCGTCTTTCGTCATTCCACAATATGTAGGGAGTGATTCGGACGGAATGTGCTGCGCGAGAGCTGGCCCACATGCAATGAGATACCTAAGCTCTCGCTTGGTCACCGTGAGGTTTACACATTCAATATCGGAAAGATCGTCCATTCAAATCCCAAGCGAACCCAGAGCTGTCGTTAATCCACATTTATACGCCTGCGCCTCACAATCTGTCAGTGATGTTCCCAACCACCTTTGGCTAATTGTGCTTTCTGACACTGTCCGCTTTGGGTCGAAAGCAGCCTTTCGTGACTGGCAGCTATTGGCCGATTTTTGCCCTTCGCGATAGGCATAAATCGGCCAGTAGCGGGACTCCGCCCCCCCCTGTCGCTGACCCACTGCGTTCGCCACTAAGCCGGCTCTCACATTACGGCATGGAAATCCTGTACTCGGCGAGCTTGGCCTTGTGCTCCTCCAGCACGTAATTTTTGTTGGCGATCTGCGAGAACTTCATGAAGTCGGCCTTGGCGTCGTCTTTGTCCCCCAAATGATCGTACGCGATCCCGCGCGCGTAAAAGGCCCAGGCATAGTCCGGCTGGCGCTCAAGGCCAGTGCTGAATGCTTCAGCGGCCTCTCGGTACTGACCCAGGTCTGTCAACGCGAGGCCCAGATGATAGTAGGTCGGCATGTGGAAGCCGGAACCCTTTCCGGCTTCTCCCAGCCCGTTGTCAAGGTTGTACTGCACGAGTTCAAGGGCTTTTTTCGGGTTGCCAGCGTCGCGATACATGGAGCTTAAGTCCAGGTTGGCGCGCGGATCAGGCTTGACCGCCACTTGCATGGATTTTTCCTTGGCCGTCACGGCTTCTGGAAAGTGCTTGAGGTTGCTGTAGGCGTCGGCCTGCACCGCGTAAATCAAACTTTGCAGCGCGGCCGACAGCGTATTTTTCTGCAGGCATAGATCACCTTCCTGCAGTACCAGAGGGTAATTTTCGGCTTTGGACGCCTTAAACTGATTTGTGCAGTGGACAAGGTTGGCTTTTTGCGGGTTCTGCATCCCGGCACAACCGGTGAGGATGACGGAGCAGGCGATCAGTACGGGCCAGCGAGCATTCATGAAAAGCATCCTTGTTAGTCGAGCAGATGAGCATTGAGGTCAGGGCGATAGACTTGCAAGAGCGGCGCGGTCACGGTGCCTTGTAGCGAGCAGAACACAGTGGTGTGTCCTGCGAGTGGCGGTGTGGTGTCGCCCGTGTCGACCATCAACACGCGGTCTACGAAACCAAATGGCGTGGCGACGCCGGGACCGGTCAGTCCTTCGGTGCGCCATTGGCCGATCGGGTCACCGACGCGGCGAATTTCAGCGCGGGTAATGGCTTTGCCCTGACTGACAAAGCGTGCGTTGTCAACGATAAGCGGCTTGAGTTTTGCGGCCACCTCTTGCGGCGAGCCATCGGCTACGAAACCCCAGAACAGAAAATTGCCGACGTTCTTGATGGTTTGGGCCTGGTTGTAATAGCCGACCATACGCACGCCGTTGACGATCAGAGGCGTTTCGAAGCGTTGGTAAGTGCCACCTTCCTGCAGCGGACTCGTGATGGTCGGTGCCTTGACCGAGCCATAATCACTCAGGTGCAAGGTACCTGCTGGCAGGGGGGCGTCGCGCAGGCTCTCGAAGAAATGCGCATCGCAACGAGAGAATTCAGTCAGCAATTGTTCGGGCGTGGTGACGGTCTGGGTCTGGGCCTGGGCCTGGGCCTGGGCAGTGCAGGCGGCGCCGACGGCGAGCAAAGCAACGCCGGAAAAAAGAGAGCGGAACATAGAAATCATCCGTGAGGTGGGAACGAAGGCTGTCGGCTTGTGAGTCGCAAACTTTAGCAAGACGGGCCTGCGCGAGAAGGCCAGAATGCTAGAGCATCCAGATAAACGCTGTCCGGGCGCGCGACGCGGTCGAGGATGTACACGCGTGCGCGATGTTGACTCGGCAGTGGCGGTTCAGTTGTATTTACTGCGGGACGTTGCGGTTTTTGTCGCATCCAGCGGTGCGGGGTTAGCCCTGACATGGGGCGTTTTGCGAGGACAGCGGGCATTCAAGCGCTGGCACTAAGTTTTAGCTATCGTCTAATCGCTATGGGCGGCTAGTTCATTGGGGGCGCTAAATCCCGCTAACGTTGTTGCTGTCTGCGGTTTTGCTCAAAGGGCATGCTAGAGCCGACTTCTGGCCATTTACTACCTTTCACCACGGGTAGCAATCGACCCATAGCAACCTCTTGCACCAGGTAGAAAACGGCCAAAAGGTGGACGGTGGACACGGTACCTCTCATCTCAAAAATCATCGATTTTTTGAAATCACACCACCCATGTATTGATTTAAATCGCGCAGATCTTGAATCCTCCATGAGTACGGCGATAGCTTTACACCATTCTCTCGCAAAGTTTTTGGAATCAAGTCTCCATTTGGACGAAGTATTATCGATGATACAATTACGCCCGGATAATCATTTAATCGTTTTTTGAAAGCGGATGTTGTTAGATCAGGTGTAGGAGGATTGCTTTTATTAGCCAATGGTCCTGTTGCTTTGAGATCTATTCCGTGGCACATGGCGCATCGCTGTAAATAGAGATTTTTTCCATTAACATTATCCGCGAAGGATAGTGATGTTTGAATTAGCGATAAAATTCCTAGCGAAGCGATGAACAATATTTTCATTCTTTTTTATCTTCCTTGATGGGATCAGCGTCGACTGGACGCGATTTGGTGCGCGGGAAAGATATCAGCCATCGTGTCGGCACACACAGTCAATTTTTGATGCCCATTGAATCAACTCGTTTTCCAGGCGCGTTAAGACTTGGTAATTCAATTGCTAAACAGTAAATCGGCCTACCTTTTCTCGCCTCGGGTTTCCCCAAGAATTCTTGCAGTATCTCGCGCTGGCGGTAAGCCAAACACGCGTGCGTAATCGCGACTAAATTGCGTAGCACTTTCATAACCGACTTCAAACGCCGCATGGGTGACACTTTTGGCGTTGGCGACCATCAGCGTCCGCGCCTGAAGCAGGCGAACCCTTTTCTGATATTGCAACGGGCTCAATGCAGTGACGGCTTTGAAGTGACGGTGGAAGGCTGAAACGCTCATCGCAGCGTGTTGCGCCAGTGTCTCCACCCGTATGGATTCAGCGAAGTCACGACGAATGTACTGGATGGCCAGACTGACCCGAGCCATGGCGCTATCGGGGGCCGCGATGTCACGCAGCATCCAGCCATGGGGGCCTTGCAGAACACGATACAGAATCTCACGCTCGTAGACAGGCGCCAGCGCCGCGATGTCTTCGGGCCGGTTCATCAAGCGCAATAAACGTAACCAGGCATCCATCAAATCAGGTGTGACCGGGGCTACCGAGAAGCCCGCATTCTTGTCGTATTGCCCGCCGGGTTTTGGAAGATCGGCTAACAAGGTTGCCAGTACTGTCGGATCGAGCGTCAGGCTGACAGCGAGGTAAGGCTCACCGTGGGTGCCGGGGTGTACTTGGCCTACTGCTGGCAATTCAATGGACATCACAAAATACGTCGCCGGATCGTAGCGCAGCGTACGGTCTGCGATGGTCATCGATTTACTGCCTTGCAGGATCAGGTTGATCATCGGCTCGTAAACCGCCGCCAGCAAATGCTCAGGAATTTCACCCTGCACCATGGCCACACGCGGGATGCCCGTCTCCGTGCGACGATTTTCGGCTTGCGCAGCTAAAGCCCGTAGTTCTTTCAGTGGGTTCGTCATAAGCGGCATCTGAACTCAGGCAGATGCACTCACGCAAGCAAAAAGCAGAAACAGGCAGGATTCGAGTAGGAACGGCTGCGTTCACGGCGAAGGCAATGGTTACTGTAATGACTCATTTCAGTGACATTGGAGCACCTTATGAGCGTTGTCGTTATTACAGGTGGCAGCCGGGGCATCGGCGCCAGTACCGCCGAGCACTGCGCCCGGCGTGGCATGGGCGTCATTCTGACCTACAAGAGCGATTCTCACTCGGCAGCATCTGTTGTCGAGCGCATCCTGGCATCGGGTGGCAAGGCGGTGGCGCTTGAACTCGACGTTGCCGACATAAGCCGTTTCGGCAGTTTTCGCGAAGCGGTTCAACGCACCTTACAGGCAACTTGGGGAGTGACCACCCTCGGCGGTTTGGTGAACAACGGCGGCCATGGTTTGTTCAACCCCTTGGATACGGTTACTGAGGCGCAGTTTGACGGCTTGTTGAACGTCCACCTCAAGGGGCCATTTTTTCTGACCCAGGCTTTGCTGCCGTTGATGGAAGAGGGCGCGAGTATCGTCAACTTGACCAGCGCCACAACACGCGTGGCCACGGCGGGTGTCGCACCTTATGCGGCCTTCAAGGGTGGACTCGATGTGCTTACTCGTTATATGGCCAAAGAGCTTGGTCCTCGGCGCATCCGTGCCAATTCAGTCTCGCCGGGCGCGATTCGTACAGATTTGGGTGGCGGTTTAAACGAGGAATTCGAGACATTACTCGCCTCGCAAACAGCCCTTGGCCGAGTGGGTGAAGCGCAGGACGTCGCTCGTGTTATCGCTATGTTGCTGTCTGAAGAAGGTAGTTGGATCAATGCCCAAACCATTGAGGTCTCGGGCGGATATTTCATTTGAATCACCCTTTGAAAGCGAGGCATCCGCAATGCTTGATCATATTTTTATCTCAGTCAGTGACGTTGAACGTTCCATTCATTTCTATACCGCAGCGCTGGCTCCGCTCGGCATCACCGGACGGCTCGATTACGACGGCAAGAACGGTCCACCAGGCCATCCGGATCTCAAGGGCTTTGGCGCCAATGGTCGGGTATTTTTCTGGTTGCGCGAAGGTGTGGTGGAAGGCCGCGCGGCGCATGTTGGCTTCGTGGCGCACAGCAAGGCTGAAGTTAATGCCGCCTACGCAGCCGCCATGGAGCATGGTGCAATCGACAACGGCGCTCCAGGCGCACGACTGCATTACGACCCCAACTATTACGCCGCCAATGTCCTTGACCCGGACGGCTACAGTCTCGAATTTGTTTACAAAAACTGGCAGCACGCGCAATGAATAAATTAATGATCTACGGCGCGACAGGCTATACAGGTCGCATGGCTGCCGAGCATGCCAAAGCATTGGGGCTGGACGTTGTTATCGCTGGGCGAACTGCCGAAAAGCTGGAGTCACTCGCTAAGCAACTTGATGTCTCGTATCGAGTGTTTAGCCTTGATGCCCTGGCGGCAGAAGCGTTGGAAGGGGTCGGCGTACTTCTGAATTTTGCCGGGCCTTTCGCTCAAACGGCGCAGCACTTGATGCTCGCTTGCATCAAGGCCGGGGTCGACTATCTGGATATCACGGCTGAGATCAATGTCTATCGGCTGGCCGAACGGTTGGGAGCCCAAGCTGCGGAGGCCGGGGTCATGTTGCTGCCTGGGGTTGGCTGGGACGTGGTGCCGACAGACTGTCTGGCGATGCATGTCGCTCGCCGCGTGCAGAATCCGCAAGCGTTGAGAGTTGCGCTTCAGGTCGCAGGCTCAATGTCACGGGGATCGGCTATGAGTGTCAGTGAGATCATTGGTGCGGGTCTTATGGCGCGAGAGAATGGACTGCTTGTAGCAACACCGGATGCGCAACCGCGACACTTCGATTTTGGCCAGGGCCCGGCATTGTGTGCCCCGCTATCATTCGGTGACCTGGTCACCGGTTGGCGTTCCACCGCCATCCCGAACATTGCCATGTTTGTGCATATTGCCGGCGAAGCCTTCCCGGAAGGGGATCTGTCACAGCTCCCGGACGGCCCAGGCATTCAAGAGCGTGATCGTCATCGTGCCCGTGCAGTGGCTGAAGTGGTGGGCGCTGACGGCACGGTTGTGCGATCAGTAATAGAGACCGTGAACGGCTATAGCTACACACCTTTGGCAGCGGTGGAGGCTGCTCGTCGGGTGCTGGGTGGTGATCGACGACCCGGCTTCGAAACCCCGGCACGGGTCTTCGGCTTAGAGTTCGCCGAGACCATTGCCGGTACGACAATTACCGATTTTTAGGGCCTTTAACGCTTCAGTTTCGCGCTCGTCAAAAGCAGATACCGGCAATTGTCGCTCCACTTGGACGAGCCGCGGTAAACCACCATTGCCAATGTCTGCAATGGGTTGTGGTTTCAACCATTTCTCGTTACTGCTCAAGCAACAAGCTACGCCAAATGATCATCGGCTTTTCTAGAGGTGCGACTTCCGGTTGCAACTGCTCCTGCGTGTGTCTGTTGTGCGGTGGCTGCTCCTCTGGTTCAGGCGCTGGAATTTGATACTTGGCGGCATGCTCGTTATCTACGGACATTTTTTATAGTGCGCTTATTTGATTGTTATGGTGACTTTGCCTTTTGATCTGCCCTGCTCGACGTACCGCAACGCCTCTGCAGTCGATTCAAAAGGGAAGGAACGATCGATGACCGGTTTGATGACGCCAGCTTCGATAAGCGAGGTGATTTTTTGCAGTTGTACCCCGTCGGCACGCATAAACAAAAATGCATAGCTCACCCCATGCTTGCGGGCTTTTCTACGAATACCGCTGCTCAGCAGGCGCATGACTTGCCGTAGCATCCAGGACAAGCCTTGCTCTTGGGCAAATTCTGCTGTCGGTGGTCCGGAGAGGGAAATGAGCTGTCCGCCGGGCTTGAGAACCTTGACCGATTTCTCCAGTACATCGGCGCCGAGGCTGTTCAACACCACGTCGAAATCGCGCAACTCGTTTGCAAAATCCTGCTGTTTGTAATCGATGACCACATCTGCCCCGAGCGCCTTCACCCATTCGACATTCGCCGTACTGGTGGTCGTCGCAACGAAGGCGCCGAGGTGTTTGGCGAGCTGGATGGCAAACGTGCCGACACCGCCGGATCCGGCATGAATCAACACCTTCTGGCCTTTTTTCACCTGGGCGGTCTCAACCAGCGCCTGCCAGGCCGTCAAGACGGCCAAGGGGACGGACGCCGCTTCGGCCATGTCAAGGTTCGAGGGTTTCAGCGCGAGCGCGTTTTCGTTCACGGCGATCAGTTCGGCAAACGTCCCGATCCGATCCTCGGGAGGGCGTGCATAGACTTCGTCTCCTGGCTTGAATCGCTTCACCGCCGAGCCCGTGCGAACGACCACACCCGCCAGGTCATTGCCCAATACCAATGGAAATGAATAGGGCAGGATCAGTTTGAATTCCCCGGTTCTGATCTTCGAGTCCAACGGGTTCACGCTCGTTGCATGCACCTGGATCAGAACGTCATGCACACCGACCGCAGGGTCGGGCACTTCGCCAATCATTCCGTTCTGCTTGCCGTAGCGGTCGATAAAAAATGCCTTCATGTTGCAGCTGCTCTTGTCGGTGGAATGAGAATGGGGCGCGGCCCCGGCAACGTTGATGCGATGAGACGTTCAGGCTGTCAGGCGTCGAGGAACGCCAAAGCCTTGGCCACGAAATCGGTATGGTGCTGGAAAATGCTGCCGTGCCCGGCGTCCTGGTAAATGATCAGTTGCGCGTTGGAGATTCGCTTTGCCAGCTCAAGCGAGTTGACCGTGGGCACCATGATGTCGTTGTCCCCGTTGGCTATCAGCGTCGGCATACGCAGGCGACCGAGTTCTTGCGGCGCCTGCTTGCCCCACGCAGTAATGGCTTTCAATTGCCGTAAAAACGCGCGGGGTGTCGGGCCTTTGTCCCGGTCTTGCCGGCGCTCTTTCAATCGTTGCAAATACTTGGACGCGGCGCGTTGTCCGTTGGCCGTGGTGGTAAAGAACAGGTAGAACTTGGGATCTCGTAGCGTCAGCAGACCCTTGATCATTAACGGCCAGGTCACCGAGCCGACGTTGTCGATGCCTGTGCCGCCGGCCGGTCCGGTTCCGGTGAGAATCAGCCTGCGCACGCGTTCGGGAGCTTTCAGGGCGATGTCTTGAGCGACGAAGCCGCCGAGTGAAAAGCCGAGCAGGTCAACCTTGTCCAAACCCAACGCACGAATAAAGCCGATGGCATCGTCAGCCATCTCACCGACGGTCAATGGCGCGGCGCCGCCCGAGCCACCGATACCGCGGTAATCGGTGGTGATGACACGCCGTTTTTTTGCCAGACCGTCAATGATCCTGGGGTCAAAGTTATCCAGCACTGCCCCCCAATGGTTGAACATGACCAGCGGGACCTGCGTTCTGGGTCCCAGATCACGATAGGCGAAAGGTATCCCGCCAACCAGAACCGACTGGTTCGCCGCGTTGATAAATGACGACTGCGAACCTGGATGATTGCTTCTAGCCAAAAGAGTCATGTTTATGCCGTCCGATTGCGGGCGAGGCCGACCTGCTCGACAGGGTTCAGACTTGAGTCAAATAGCGTTGCGCCACGGCGGACTGTTTGATCTGCGACAAAAGACCCTGACGTGCGGTTTGCAGGGCATCCCAGCGCTCGCCTTCTTGCAACGGAGGAATGGTCACCGGTTCGCGACGGTCGAAGCCAACCAGTGCGGCATCGACCAGATCACCCACTTCCATGATTTCGCTCAAGGTGTTGATGTCGATACCGGCGCGATCCCAAATCTCCGTGCGGGTGGCGGCGGGCAGTACGGCTTGCACATAAACACCCTGAGGCGAAAGTTCCAGACTCAGGCCTTGGGAAAGGAACAGCACAAACGCCTTGGTCGCCCCATAGACCGACATGCCGAACTCAGGCGCCAGACCCACCACCGAACCAATGTTGATGATCGCGCCTTCACCTGCTTTGGCCAGGCGTGGCGCGATGGCGCTGGCGAGTCGCACCAGCGCAGTGGTGTTGAGGGCCACCAGTTGCGCAACGCTGTCGGTGCTTTGCTCGATGAAGGTGCCTGACTGCGCGGCACCGGCATTGTTGACGAGGATGCCGATGCGCGCGTCATCCCGCAGGCGCGCTTCGACGGTGTGCAGGTCGCTGAGTTGAGTCAGGTCGGCCTGAAGTACTTCAATGGCGACGTTGTGTTCGCCACGCAACTTTGCGGCGAGTGTTTCCAGGCGCGAGTGGTCGCGGGCGACCAACACCAGATCATGCCCGCGTTGGGCGAAACGCTCGGCGTAAACCGCGCCGATGCCAGTGGAAGCGCCAGTGATGAGAACGGTAGGGCGAGTAGTCATGATGTCAGCTCTTTTTTCGGGAACATGAATGGGGATGGATGCACGATCAAAATCAGGCCCGATCAGCTTGTGCCTGGTTCGCGACAGCGCTGGATTCGGCAAGCGTCGGGTAGTCGATGTATCCCGCCGCACCGCCGCCGTAGAGTGTGGAAGGGTCAAAGGCGGACAGTGGCGCACCGGTCTTGAGCCGCTCCACCAGATCAGGGTTGCTGATAAAAGGACGGCCAAAGGCGATCAGGTCGGCCTTGTCATGCGCAAGGCGTTCCGTAGCCAGGCCCAGGTCATAGCCGTTGTTGGCGATGTAGGTGTTCTTGAAGCGCTGGCGCAAGGCGTCGAAATCAAAGGGCGCCACGTCGCGGGGTCCACCGGTCGCGCCTTCGACGACGTGCAGATAAACGATGTCCATAGCATTGAGTTGGTCGACGATGTAATCGAACTGAGCCTGTGGATCAGTGCTCGATACACCATTGGCCGGCGAGACAGGCGAAAGGCGAATGCCCGTGCGATCAGCACCAATCTCGGCGGCCACGGCAGCCGTCACTTCCAGCAGCAGACGCGCACGGTTTGCGATTGAGCCGCCGTAGGCATCAGTACGCAGGTTGGCGCCGTCCTTGATGAACTGATCCAGCAAATAGCCGTTTGCACCATGGATTTCCACGCCATCGAAGCCTGCCGCAATGGCGTTTGCCGCCGCTTGGCGGAAATCGTTGACGATGCCCGGCAGTTCGTCAGCTTCCAATGCTCGCGGCTCGGAAACGTCCTCGAAGCGGTTGTTGACGAACACTTTGGTCGCGGGACGAAGCGCGGAAGGGGCTACCGGCGCCGCGCCGTGCTGTTGCAGATCGACGTGGGAAACACGGCCCACATGCCACAGTTGCAGGAAAATTCTCCCGCCCTTGGCGTGCACGGCATCGGTCACCTTGCGCCATCCCTCTATCTGAGCCGGTGTGTAAATGCCTGGCGTGTCCTGATAGCCCTGTCCCTGCCGGGATATCTGTGAGGCTTCGGAAATCAGCAAACCCGCGCTGGCTCGCTGGCTGTAATAGGCAGCAGCAAACTCACTCGGTACAAAGCCTTTGCCTGCGCGATTGCGCGTCAGCGGGGCGAGAACCACACGGTTTGACAATTTCAGCGTGCCAAGCGTGTAAGGGGTAAACAGATTCTGGTCGCTCATGGGTGCTTGTTCCGTGCCCGTTGGTAAATTTCATATTGCTGGCATTTAGGATGATGATCGAAATCTAAACTGTCAACAATTTTGATTATGGGCAACATCTATGTATCATCAACCCATGAATTCCCAAGCGGTAACGAGGTATCGAACATGCGAGTGACCAAGGCCCAGGCCCAGGCAAATCGGGAACACATCGTCGAAACGGCCTCGGTCATGTTTCGCGAACGCGGTTTTGACGGCGTCGGCGTGGCCGACTTGATGGCCGCTGCCGGTTTCACCCATGGCGGTTTCTACAAACATTTCGGTTCGAAGGCCGACTTGATGGCTGAGGCCTCGGCCAACAGCCTTGCGCAATCGCTGATCAGCGCTGAAACACTGAGCATCAAGGATTTCATCGATGTGTATGTGTCCAGGGATCATCGCGACGGGCGCGCCACGGGTTGCACCATGGCGGCGTTGTGCGGCGACGCTGCGCGTCAGTCCGGCGATTTGAAGTCAGCATTCGCTGAGGGCATTGAGCGCATGCTGCAAACTCTCGGCGAAAAATACCCGACCGGGCCGGATGCGCCAGTGGGTGAGGCCAGGGAGAAAATGATCGACCTGCTGGCGCGCGCGGTCGGTGCGATCATGTTATCGCGCGCCTGTCCTGACGACTCGGCGCTGGCGGATGAAATTCTGGCGGTATGTCACGCGAAGATGACCGCATCATTATCTGTTCAATCGTAGGTTCATTTCGTTTTTGGCCGACACGAATGAATGTCTACGTTTAGCCGATTTCTGCCTGTTGCCGCCGTCTGCTTTGGGGCGCGAGCGGCCCTTCACTACCGGCGGCTCTCGTTCCGAAGTGGTCATCAAACCTTGCGGCATCCATTTTGCCCTCTGCTTACTCCTTCAATCCCAACTTCAAGGACCGAACCTGTGATTGCATCCCCCGCCAAACTCCTCTTCCTGCCCGGAGCCTCAGGTAACACCCGGTTTTGGTATCCGGTTGCTGAGCGCCTGGCCCACCCGGCGCAGCAGGTCCATATCGGCTGGCCCGGCTTTGGAGACACTCCGCCCTTGCCTAGCGTGACCGGCATGGATGATCTGGTGACTCGCGTGCTGGCCGAGATCGACCGGCCCACAGCGCTGGTGGCGCAGTCCATGGGCGGTATAGTCGCTGTGCTTGCAGCGCTTGAACGCCCTGAGCTGATCACGCACCTGACGCTGACCGTCACCTCTGGCGGGGTGGATATGTCTGCTCTGGACGCGCATGACTGGCACCCGGATTTTGCTGCCGCCAACCCGACACTGCCGAGGTGGTTTCTCGACGACCGCACCGACCTCACGCTCCGGTTGGTCGAGTTGCGCATGCCAGTCCTGCTCCTCTGGGGAGATTCTGATCTGATCAGCCCCGTTCGCGTCGGCCAGCGCCTTGCTCAACTGTTACCCCGCGCGGAACTACACGTTTTCCCTGGCGCCGATCACAGTCTGGGCTTTACTCACGCAGCCGAGGTGGCGAGGTTGATCGAGAGACATCTGGCCTGCTGGTGAGCGGAACACTTGTTGCCACCGCGTGGGACTGATTGTGGGGCCCCGTGCGTTTCAAGACATCTTGGATTGCGGACAGACAACCGGAAGGCCAAAAGCGGTCGATGACGAATGAGCCGATCACCCCTAGCCTATATGGTTGGTGCGGCCCATCGTGTTCATCCTTTGAGTGAATACTTGACCAGCGATCCACGCTCATCTGGGGGGCATTCTAGAGCAGGGCCTTTTGAATCGCCCCTGATTTCGTAGACACGCCACCGTCTGCTTTGTCGATTGCGGCCCTTGGTGACGGGGGGCTACGAGCTCGGCTGTCGGTGCCGGGCATAGAGTATTGAACCACCCACTCCCGACGTTCCTCTAGTTTGCAGTTCAAACGTATCCGGATACCCCTTGATCAACTCACTGAGCTTTTTATAACCATGGGTGCGAGGGTCGAACTCAGGTCTCAATTTGCTGATGTTGGTGCCCAGCGCACCCAAGTGAGCCCAGCCGTCCTCGTCGGCAATGTCATCCAGGATTTTTGCGATGAAACTTACTGGTGCCTTGGGTAGCTTTTTTACTTCGGGCGTACTGGCGACTTTGACGGCCTCGATTTCGGCGGGTGGCTCAGGTTCGGGTCGACCATGTCCATTGCTTGCAGCAACAAGCACTTCACCGCGCAGCAATTCGGTATAGATGAACTTGTCGCAGGCCGACACGAACGGTCTCGGGGTTTTTTCTTCACCAAATCCGTAGACCGTCAAACCTTCTTCTCGTAACCGCGAAGCGAGGCGGGTGAAGTCACTGTCGCTCGAAACCAGGCAGAAACCGTCGAAGCGTCGGGTGTACAGCAGATCCATTGCGTCGATGATCAAGGCACTGTCTGTTGCGTTCTTACCTTTGGTGTACGCGAACTGTTGGATAGGCTGTATCGAATGGTCGAGTAGCACCTTTTTCCATCCACCCAACTGAGGGCCAGTCCAGTCGCCATAGATCCGCTTGACGTTGGCGACACCGTACTTGGCGATTTCTTCGAATAAACCTTCGACAATTGCTGCGGGGGCATTGTCGGCGTCGATTAACACTGCCAAGTGTTTTTGCGTGGGGGTGGGTGCGTGGATGGCCATGGGTCGTCCTTGAGTTGAGGACTTCAACATACCGTTAAATCACGGATGAACAAAGGGATCACCGCTTCGCGCTAGAGAGCTTGCCAACGGCTACGGGTTTGCGGTGATGTGCAAAGCGGAACGATTAGCCAATGACTTTTAATCGACCGATAGCAGCCGCTGGACAGACTAGTGGCAAATAGTTAGCGTCGACCTTCTGCACTGAATCTTTACCGTAGCTGAGCTTGGCGTCATCCATGTCTCGTTTCTCCCTGAGGAGTTGCAATGACAACAATCGATGTGAAATCCCGATTCGAAGCAAAGCTTCTTCGTCCGGCAAAGCCTGGTAATGATACGTCGTGGGCGTTCGTAGTACTGCCAAGAGACGCGAGTGAACAGCTTCCGAGACGAGGAAGGACGACAGTTGAAGGTACAATCAATGGGCACCATTTCCAGGCAACCCTTGAGCCGGATGGTCAGCTGAGCCATTGGCTGCAGGTAAGTAGAGAGTTACACGAAGCCGCAGGCGCGGCCGTTGGGGATGTCGTTACACTAGAGCTAACCCCTGTGAAGAAGGAACCCGAGCCTGACATCCCACCAGATTTTCAGGACGCACTGGCAGCCGCTCCTGAGGCTCGTAAAGTTTGGAACAATACGACGACCATCGCACGAGTAGACTGGATACACTGGATTACTTCAGCCAAGCAACTTAAGACGCGCGCAAAACGAATTGGTGATGCCTGCGATATGCTTGCATCCGGCAAGAAGCAGGTTTGCTGTTTCGACCAGTCTGGCTACTACAGTAAGGCCTTCCGTGCGCCCGAGGCAGAAAATTTTTAAATGGAACATTCCGTTGAATACGCCTAACAAGGCGCTCAACACCGCTCGCTTCGCTCACTGGACTCGCAAAAGCTACGCTTTTGCTCACCTGTTAACTTAATCGTTAGGGTGCACTCAATGCTCACGAGATGGGAATGCGTCTGCAAAAGTGAATCATGAGCCTGATCCAATCAGCAAAGCTCAATGGGCATGATCCGTATGCTTACTTAAAGGACATCCTCACGCGCCTGCCGGGGGAATCCACAGCGAGTCCGCCCGGCGGATGGGTTCAGCGGCATGCCTGCCAGCGACCAACTACACTTCCTCCAGCCAATCTGGACAATCGTCCGAGGGCACACTCCAGGAGGAATCATGACACGGAAGAACGTCTCCAGCCCCGAACCAGCGGGCACAAACCCCAACGTGCTATTGAGCCCGCCTGACATAGGTGCTCTCGCAGAGATATCCATCACCGACCCTGACAAAACGCACCCTGCGTGGATCAAGGCGCAGTTCCCTGAGTACGTGGACCCGCATGCAGGACATGAAGCCAGGACGGTTCGCGAGATTAACCACAAAGGGCACGTTGTCCGGATCGTCACCACCTACCAGGTGGAGGTTGATGGGGCTCCGGTCCAGGCGCATCTGTTTGTGGACGATGCGGGCCAGGTCCATACGCACGCCACCCCATTCGTCACTTACGGATCGGCTCTCGACTTGATGACAGCCGTGATCGATGCCTATCCAGAATCCTTCGCCAAGGGCAATGGCGATGGGGGAGAGCAGCCCGGCCACCATGCCCACGGAGCACATCATGATCAGGTCTAATGCTGTCAATGATCTCCCGGCGCTTAAGAAATACGTTGAAGGGGTAAAGCGCCTCAAGGACCCCGCTCAGAATCCCTGGCCCGGGCAGGCCAACCTCTCGATTTATGACTCCTTCGTGGCCTGGCACCACCGGGCCATGATGATTTCAACGCCTGCTGGACAGATGGCCAGGAACGCTGCGCATGGCGGGCCATCATTCTTGCCGTGGCATCGCTACTTCCTCGTGCGGCTGGAAACCTTGATTCGCAAGGCGATAAACGACCCGCACTTTCGAGTCCCGTACTGGGATTGGAATACTGACGCGGAACTTCAGGACCCGAGAACTTCACTCATCTGGTCGGATGAGTACCTTGGACAGTTCGTGAATGGGAAGTGGCGGGTGCGATTGACGGGTAATGGCCGCACCATGGAACTCGACGGGGTAAACCGCCCCCTGGTGCGTTATCTGGGAAGAGGTGGGTCGCTGCCCAGCCGAGCCAATGTGCGCAAGGTCATCCATGAAAATCCGGTGTATGACAAAGCACCCTACAACGCGGCGCAATCCACCGGTGGTGCGCGCAATAGCATCGAGGGATGGGCGGGCGAAGAACGCATTCATAACAACGTTCATGTGTGGGTCGGTGGAGACATGGGGTTGTCGTCCTCGCCGAACGACCCAGTGTTCTTTCTACATCATTGCAACGTCGACCGGCTCTGGGCGGCATGGCAAGCGAAACATCCCGCCGCAGCATACGTACCGGCGGGAAATGCCCCGGATACGCTCAAGTTCCATCGGATTGATGACCCGATGTACAGCCCTTTCCCGGAAAAGGTGACGCCTCGAGATGTGCTGAATTACAGCCAGTATTACAAGTACGACACCTTGGGCGACTTGCTTTAGGCCGCATCAAACGGAGGCGCCTGCAGTGATACTGAACGCCTGCTCTTCCAGGCTGGTTTGTATCAACGCAGCCAGTTGTCGGGTGGCAGGCGCCAGGTGTTCTGCTCCACGATAAAGCACATAGCCGAGGGTCTGCAGTGTGGGCAGACCGGCAATGACGGCGAGATGTCCTGGCAGCCCAATGCGGGTTCGCAACGTGAGGCCCAAACCGGCAGCAACGGCCGCCCAGACTCCAGCAACGCTGGGGCTGGTCAGCGCGATTCGCCAAGGGATCCGCGCCTCATCCAGTGCCTGGGTTGCCGCGCTGCGCAACACGCAAGGGGCGTCGAACATGATCAATGGCAGGGGAGAATCTACAGAGCAGTTGAGCGATGGCGTGTCACGAGGCCCGATCCAGTGCATCTGCGTTTCACCCAGGCGCGTGGCATAAGGGGACTTGTGCCCTGTGTCCCAAGTCAGGGCCAGGTCCAGGCCACCGCTGTCGATCAACGCAAGCAGTTCGGTATTACGCGCAATCCTAACTTCGAGGCTCACCTTCGGGTACATCTTGACGTAGCGTCGCAGGATGTCGCTGAGAAAGTGTTCGCCAAAGTCTTCCTGCAGCCCCAGGCGTACCGTTGCGGCGGTCTGGCTTTCGTGCAGGGTCTGGAAAATGCTGTCGTTCATTTCAAGCAGTTGGCGGGCATGGCTGAGCAGGGACTCACCCACCGGCGTCAACACCAGCCCTCGACCGGATTTGGACAGCACTGGCGCGCCTATCTGTTCCTCAAGCTTCTTGAGTTGTGCGCTCACGGCAGACGTCGAGCGATTGAGCCGATCCGCCGCTTTGGCAAAGCTGTTGAATTCCACACCGGTCACGAAAGTACGCAGCACATCAAGATCGAAGGTCGGACGGCGCATCGAATCATCCACTCATTCAGGACTATGGTCGCCATTAAATCGGATATTCGGAATTGTCGCGACTTGATAGTTTTCTCCTGTCAGTGGGTTTTTCAGGAGTAGACCGTTATGCCATTTGCACGTATTTCATTGCACCGGGGAAAGTCTGCCGAGTATTTACAGGCCCTCTCACAGGGGCTGCACGACGCGTTGGTAGAAAGCTTCGAAGTGCCGATGGCCGACCGGTTCCAGGTCATTCACCAACATGAAGTGGGCGAACTGATATTTGATCCCGGCTACCTGGGCGGTCCGCGCAGCCATGACTTTGTGCTGATCGCAATTACTGCCGGTCGCCCTCGAGACATCGAGACGAAACAGCGTTTCTATCGCACCTTGGTCGAGAGACTGAGCCGAGCGCCAGGCATCGACTCTGAGGACGTCATGGTGGTGATTACCACTACCGCGGCAGATGAATGGTCGTTTGGTGGCGGGCGGGGCAACTAGTTTTCTATCAGGTGGGCAACAGCACGAGGGGCATCGGTCGCTCACCACCATCGGTGCCGAAGTTGTTCATTCAAACAGGTGCCCTGCGTAGATATCGCCGATACAAAACAACACCCATAACAACCGAAAGCAACCCAACCCCTACATTACCCAAAAGCCAAATTGCAAAGTTCCGGCTTTGGTCCGCATCACCCTCGTAGAACGGCCCAAAGTAGCTAGACGCTGCCACGAATATCAAATTAAACGCCCCGATGGCCAAGGCAACGATAAGGATGACGAACAATGTCCCTTTAACAATTTTCATATGACCTTCCAAAACCAAATAACCCCTGACGGCTAGCCGAGCAGAGGGTTCATATTGGCCGAAGACCTCTCAGAGGCCCATGGAAAAAATCGGAAGGTTCCTACCCCAATGAAGACTATGCCGATCGGATAGTCGATACGCTAATGATCGAATGGTTACAAAAGATCGCAGCCTGCGGCAGCTCCTACGGAGATGGCGTACCTCAGGGGAGCATCCGGTCGGCGTAGGAGCTGGCGAAGCCTGCGATCTTTTGATTTTCAGCGGTGTCGCAGATGCCAATTATTTAGCGTCCCGCCATCGACTTCGGGCATGGAGATAGGCAGTCAAATCGCTGTACCCCAATTGAGCTGCAATCTCCGTCAACGACTCGCCTTGCAACTCAAGATGCAGTTCCAGTTCTGCACGAACCTGATCGAGTAATTGCCTGAAGGTTGTGCCTTGCTCTTCCAGGCGTCTGCGTAATGTTCTGGGCGTCTGGTGCAGCGCCTTTGCCAGA
The DNA here is from genome assembly GCF_016650735.1 of Pseudomonas sp. TH37. Taxonomy (NCBI): domain Bacteria; kingdom Pseudomonadati; phylum Pseudomonadota; class Gammaproteobacteria; order Pseudomonadales; family Pseudomonadaceae; genus Pseudomonas; species Pseudomonas sp. TH37. The sequence continues at coordinate 213,658 of NZ_JAEKFD010000004.1, read as the reverse complement.
TCGTCCAGATTCGGAGTTTCACCTCTCGCCAGAGATCGTCGCGCACCTTCGGCAACCTTGGCTGACCAACCGCTGAAGTTGCGATGCGCGGCAATCCGTCGATCCAGTTCCTGAGTCAATAACTCCAACATCCCGTGATGACGGGTTTGCATTGGCAGGCTCAAGCTTTGCGCATGGAAATAGAAGCGGTTAACCGGGCAGTCAAACTCGATGCGGTCTCCAAACCACTGGGTGTATTGCTTGTAATACGACGGACGCGAATGCATGAATTTTGCCAGAATCGGCTGCACATCCTGCCCCGTTCCACGTCGCAATTGCGCGATGGACATCACGCCGTAATGCTCGATGACATACCGCGCCAACTCTCCTGGCGCATCGACGCACAACTCGATTCCGACGCCGTTTTCGTCATTCACCAACCTCACATTGTCGGTGTCCGATGCAAGCGGTGCGTAGCGGGCCCAAAGGTGCATGGACGACAAAACGTCGGGGCTATACAGGCAAAGATAAGCCAGGACGTGCCAGTCCTGAGGCGTGAACAGGGCGAACAGTTTTAACCCGATCGCCGGATCAATGCGCGCCGCCTCGCGCCAAAGCTGATCCAGTTCGATCAGGCTGTAATCCGTGCTTTTTCGGGAAACCTGGCTGTCAAGAAAGCGCTCCAGCACTTGGCCCAGCCTGCCTCGATGAAAGCGCTGGGGCGGGCGATTGGCCGGTTCTAGCTCAATTCTGTCCATTTCGCGCATTGGGAGGGCGGACTCCTGGGTTTCTAATGACATGGCATTGCCCGCAAGGGCCTAAATCGAGAGTGCCATGAATATAACAATGCTCGCCAATAACCCTGCTGTAATCGTGGCCGGGATTTTCCTTGCCTTCATTTTGCTAGAGCTTGCCTGCTCCTCGTTTCGTCAGTCGTCAGGCGGTAAGCGTGACGTACTCATTGAAGTCGTCGGCTCCGGCATACTGGTGGCGGTCACATTTCCTTTAGTCATGTGGCTAAGTGGCAAGATACTAAGTCAGGCTGTACCGGAGATGAAAGGCGCGTTGGCTGGAATCCCGTGGATTGCAGGATTTGTATTGTTTTTACTGCTGGATGACATGACCCAATATTGGTGGCATCGCCTGACTCACCGGGTTCCCGCGCTTTATGCATTGCATCGTGCGCATCATTCCGCGCCTTACATGAGTGTTCGAATTGTTTATCGAAATAACAGCTTTTACTACCTTCTAATGCCCGGCATTTGGCTGTCTGGCATGCTGATATATCTTGGTCTTGCACCCATTTATTACGTTTATTTGATTCTGAAAATGACCGTGATCTTCGCTGCACACAGCAGCATTGCGTGGGACGACAAACTTTATCGCATCCCCACGTTACGCCCACTTGTTTGGGTTTTGGAGCGAACCTTCTCTACACCAGCCACTCACTCTGCGCATCACGGTTTGACTGCCGAGGACGGCGTTACCCATTACAAAGGCAATTTCGGCAACCTGTTATTTCTTTGGGACGTACTGTTCGGAACCGCAAAAATCACCCGTCGGCGTCCGCCAGCCTACGGAATCGAACACTTGCCACCGATAAGCTGGAAAGAAGAATTGTTCTGGCCCATCGTGCGTTCCCGCCGTTCCGCACCCAAGGTAAACGCTAACCAGAAGGTGGCGCGATGAGTCGTCATATCGTTCTGCTGTCTGGATCGAACAGATCAAACAGTCAGTCAATCAAGGTCGCCAGGTATCTGCGCGACCGATTAGAGAAACTTGAGCTGTGTGACTCAAGCGAACTGATAGACCTTGCTTCCAGTCGGCTACCGCTTTGGCCAGAAGAAGACACCGACAGAGTCTGGAGTGCCCAGCAATCCATCCTCAAAAAAGCGACGGCACTGATCGTGATCAGCCCTGAGTGGAATGGCATGGCTTGCCCAGCCCTGAAAAACTTCTTTTTGTACGCAGGGCTCGGTGAACTTGGACATAAGCCTGCGCTGTTGGTGGGCGTTTCGGCAGGACTCGGGGGTGCCTACCCAATTGCTGAGTTACGCGCATCGAGCTACAAAAATAGCCGGATCCTGTATTTGCCTGAACAACTCATCATCAGAAACGTAGAGTCGATGTTAAACAGCGAAGAGCCTTCAGATGAAAGTGATAGTCGCATTCGGACACGTGCCGACTGGGCTCTGCAAATACTTTGTCAATACGATGCAGCTTTACGCACCATACGACCTGCAATCGAACACCCGCCAGAGTTCTCTACCGGGATGTAAAGCCACAGGAAATTCGGGGGTTGTTCGGGCTCGGCGTCGGTCTGATCCGTATTTTTCCAGGCTATCTGCATCTGTAATGGGATCAGCCTCCGGCTCACAATGACAGCACGGTCAGCAGTCGCGGTAGCCGCTGCACCGCAAACTCATAACGTAGGAGGCCCCATGGGCAAGATGGCATTTTTCCTGGGCGGATTTCTGGTGTTGACCATTTTGATTGGTGCGCTTGCCACGATTTCTCCGGTGTAAGGAGAGGTTGGTTGCTCATGCGCGCGTTCATATCTGTTCCAGCAACCAGGTACGAAACGCGATCAGTGACGGCAGCATTTCGTTGCGCGGCGGGTAGGTCAGGTAGTAACTGCGCTGACTGGCGAAGGGCTGGTCCAGGCTGATCAGCTCTGAGTTGGCCAATTCGTCGGCCACCAGAATACGAGGCACCAGACCTATTCCGATGCCGGCTCTGACGGCCTGGATCAAGTGTGAGGTGAGTTCGAAACTCGGCCCCAGGCGCATCATTCGATGGGGCAAGCCGTGGTGGCTGAACCACTCGCCCCAGACGTTGGGATTATTCGCTACGTTGAGCAGCGTCTGCCCGCCAATGCGCTCCGGGGTCCAGGCGTCATGGGCCTTGGCCGCTTGTGGAGAAATGATCACCATCAGTTCTTCTGTATGCAGGCGATGGCTGATCAAGCCCGGTAAGTCGGCATTGCTGACGACGATCGCGGCATCGATGCCGCTGGTTTCAAAGTCAATGGCGTCGATCCGGGAATTGATGTGCACCAGCATGCCGGGATGGGTTTTGTAGAAATCATGAAGGCGCGGCAATAACCACTTCGAGCCGAAGGTCGGCAATGTGGCCAGGCGCAACGTGCCGCTGCCTGATTGATAAGCCATGGCCTGCAACGTGGCGCTGCGGATGCGTCCGAGTGCTTCGCTCATTTCCCGCTGATAAAGACGACCGACATCGGTCAACTGCACCTGCCGGCCTTCACGGCGAAACAGCGTCAGGCCCAGTTGCTGCTCCAGCGCCTGGACTTGGCGGCTGACTGCGCTTTGGGTCAGCGAGAGTTCCATCGCGGCGCGGGTGTAGCTTTCATGTCGGGCGGCGGCTTCAAAGGCCAGCAGCAACGACATCGAGGGGGTGAGGTGGCGGTAATTCATTCGTAAAAGTCATCGATAGCGGCAGGATTATCCGTTTGTCTGGCACCAGAACCTGCAGGATCATTGGTGCAGCCGACGATCTGAGGCTGACCTATTAATGCTCAGGCGACAAGTGTTTTGATTTTTCCGTGATTAGACCTACAAGAGACCATCCTGCGATGATCGCCCAGTTGACGACCGTTGAACCCGCGGCACAGTACCCGGAATTTCTGCAAGCCCTGCGCGCCAGCGGCTTCCGCGGTCAGCTCAGCGCCGACTATGCCACTCGGACCGTGCTGGCGACCGACAACTCGATTTACCAGCGACTGCCGCAAGCGGCGGTGTTCCCCCTCGACGCGGACGATATCGTGCGCATCGCGACATTGATGGCCGAACCACGCTTTCGCCAGATCAAGCTGACCCCACGAGGCGGCGGCACCGGGACCAACGGCCAGTCATTGACCGATGGCATCGTGGTCGACCTGTCGCGGCACATGAACACTGTCCTCGAAATCAACGTCGCCGAGCGTTGGGTGCGGGTGCAGGCGGGCGTGGTCAAGGACCAGCTGAATGCTGCGCTCAAGCCTCATGGATTGTTTTTCGCCCCGGAGCTGTCGACCTCCAACCGCGCCACCGTGGGCGGCATGATTAACACTGACGCCAGCGGCCAAGGCAGCTGCACCTATGGCAAGACCCGCGATCATGTTCTGGAACTGCACAGCGTATTGCTCGGTGGTGAGCGTCTGCACAGCCAGCCTCTGTCCGACGCGGAGCTGGAGGCGGTGTGTACGCAGCCCGGCCGCATCGGCGAGGTGTACCGCACCGCGCGGCACATTCAGGAAACCCAGGCTGACCTGATCGAGTCGGTGTTCCCCAAACTCAACCGCTGCCTGACGGGTTACGACTTGGCGCACCTGCGTGACGAGCACGGACGCTTCAACCTCAATAGCGTGCTGTGCGGTGCGGAAGGATCGTTGGGCTACATCGTCGAAGCCAAGCTCAACGTGCTGCCGATTCCCAAGTATTCGGTGTTGGTGAACGTACGCTACGGCAGCTTCATGGATGCGCTGCGCGACGCCAACGCGCTGTTGGCGCACAAGCCGCTGTCCATCGAAACCGTGGACTCCAAAGTGTTGATGCTGGCAATGAAAGACATTGTCTGGCACAGCGTCGCCGAGTATTTCCCGACGGACGCCGAGCGCGCGACGCTGGGCATCAATCTGGTGGAGTTCAGCGGGGAAGACCTGACGCAAGTGAACGCTCGCGTGGCGTCGTTCGTGGAGCATCTGCAGGCCGACACGACGATCGAGCGGTTGGGCCACACGTTGGCCGAAGGTGCCAAGGCAGTGACCCGTGTATACGCCATGCGTAAACGTTCGGTCGGGCTACTGGGCAACGTTGAGGGCGAGATTCGTCCGCAACCGTTTGTGGAAGACACCGCCGTGCCGCCGGAGAAACTGGCCGACTACATTGCTGAGTTCCGTGCCTTGCTCGACAGCCATGGCCTGGCCTATGGCATGTTCGGTCACGTCGACGCGGGTGTGTTGCATGTGCGCCCGGCGCTGGACATGAAAGACCCGGCCCAGGCCGCGCTGGTCAAGCCGATTTCCGATGCCGTGGCCGAGCTGACCCGGCGTTATGGTGGCCTGCTGTGGGGCGAGCACGGCAAGGGATTGCGTTCGGAATATGTCCCTGCGTTTTTTGGCGAGCTGTACCCGGCGCTGCAATCGCTCAAGGGCGCGTTCGATCCACACAATCAGCTCAACCCTGGCAAGATCTGCACTCCGCCGGATGCCGCCCAAGGCTTGCTCAAAGTTAACGAAGTGACGTTGCGCGGCGAGCTGGATCGGCAAATCGACGAGCGTGTCTGGCAAAGTTTCGGCACCGCTGTGCACTGCAACGGTAACGGCGCTTGCTACAACTACGACCCCGACGATGCGATGTGCCCATCGTGGAAAGCCACCCGTGAACGCCAGCATTCGCCAAAGGGCAGGGCGTCATTGATTCGCGAATGGTTGCGCCTGCAAGGCGCGGCCAATATTGATGTATTGGAAGCGGCGCGGGGCAAGTTGTCGTGGTTGAGCGGGTTGCCAACGAGGGTACGCAATAACCTGGCGCGCTCGCGCGGCGAGGCGGATTTCTCCCATGAGGTGTACGACGCGATGGCGGGCTGTCTGGCCTGTAAATCCTGTGCCGGACAATGCCCGGTCAAGGTCAATGTCCCGGAATTCCGATCGCGTTTTCTGGAGCTCTATCACGGTCGCTATCAACGTCCGCTTCGCGATTACCTGATCGGCTCGCTGGAGTTCACCATTCCTTATATGGCCTACGCGCCGGGCCTGTACAACGCGGTAATGGGCTCAAAATGGATGAGCCGCTTGCTTGAGCGACACGTTGGCATGCTCGACAGCCCGCTAATCAACCGTTACGACTTGCAGGCCACGTTGACCCGCTGCAAGGTCGTTGTCGCCAGCGTGCCAGCCCTGCGCGAGCTCACCGTCGCGCAACGTCAGCGCAGCGTGGTGTTGGTGCAGGACGCGTTCACGCGTTACTTCGAAACCCCGTTGCTGGCGAGCTTTATCCAGTTGGCGCATCAGTTGGGCTATCGCGTGTTTCTGGCGCCCTATAGTGCCAACGGCAAGCCTTTGCATGTACAAGGCTTCCTCGGCGCATTCGCCAAAGCGGCGATCCGTAACGCCAGTCAACTCAAGGCGCTAGCTGACTGCGAGGTACCGCTGGTGGGTCTGGATCCGGCGATGACGCTGGTCTACCGCCAGGAATACCAGAAAGTTCCGGGGCTCAATGATTGCCCAAAGGTTTTGCTACCCCAGGAATGGCTCTTCGATGTGTTGCCTGACAACCCGAATCCCGCGACTCAGACATTCCGTTTGTTGGCGCACTGCACCGAGAAGACCAATGTGCCGGCCAGTACTTCGCAATGGGAAGCAGTGTTTGCCCGGCTTGGACTCAAGTTGGTGACTGAGGCGACTGGCTGTTGTGGCATGTCCGGTACCTACGGCCATGAAGCACGCAATCAGGACACCTCGCAAACCATTTTTGAGCAGTCATGGGCCGGTAAGCTGGACAAGACGGGAGAAGCACTGGCAACGGGTTGCTCTTGTCGCAGTCAGGTAAAGCGTCTCGCCAACAGGCAACTGCGCCACCCACTGGAAGTGGTGTTGGAGCATGTGCTATCGAAAATTCTGACGCACTAAATCCTGCAAATGGCTGCCTGAGGGGCAGCTTCTGGCCGATAGATCACCAAAAACCACAACGCCTCCACACAGGGAGGCGTTGCGGGTTTTCAGCAATATTGCTCAGATCATCTCAAATCAAACCGATCCAGATTCATCACCTTGTCCCAAGCCGCGACGAAGTCTTTCACAAACTTCTCCTTCGCATCGTCGCAGGCATAGACCTCAGCCAATGCCCTCAACTGCGCATTCGAGCCAAACACCAGATCAACACGCGTACCGGTCCATTTAAGGTCGCCGGTTTTCCGATCGCGTCCTTCAAACTCTTCATTGGCCTCCGATACTGGTTTCCATTCCACGCTCATATCGAGCAGGTTTTTGAAGAAGTCGTTGGTCAACGCTTCTGGCTGTTTGGTGAAGACGCCATGCTGGGTTTGTCCGACGTTGGTATTGAGCACGCGCATCCCACCAATGAGCGCGGTCATTTCTGGCGCGGTGAGTGTCAGCAGTTGCGCCTTGTCGATCAGTAAGGCCTCGGCCGGTACGCTGTAGCGGGATTTGAGGTAGTTACGGAAGCCATCGGCGGCGGGTTCGAGGAACCCGAAGGATTCGACGTCCGTTTGTTCTTGCGAGGCGTCCATCCGTCCCGGTGTGAACGGCACCGTCACGGTGTAGCCAGCATTTTTCGCCGCCTGTTCGACACCGGCACAACCGGCCAGCACGATCAGGTCTGCCAGCGAGATTTTCTTGCCGCCGCTGTTGAACTCGTTCTGGATGCTCTCGAGTTTCGCCAGTACGCTCGCCAGTTGCTCAGGCTGGTTGGCCTGCCAGGATTTCTGCGGGGCCAGACGCAGACGTCCGCCGTTGGCGCCGCCGCGTTTGTCAGAGCCGCGGAAGGTGGAGGCTGCCGCCCAGGCGGTCGAGACCAGTTGCGAGACGGTCAGGCCCGAGGCAAGAAGTTTGCCTTTGAGTGCGGCGACGTCGCTGTCGTTGACCAGGGCATGGTCGACCTCCGGAATCGGGTCTTGCCACAGCAGTTCTTCGTTGGGCATTTCCGGGCCGAGGTAGCGGGAGATAGGGCCCATGTCGCGGTGGAGGAGCTTGAACCAGGCGCGGGCGAATGCGTCGGCCAACTGGTCCGGGTTCGCCAGGAAGCGCCGTGAAATCGGCTCATAGATCGGGTCGAATCGCAGGGACAGGTCCGTGGTCAGCATGGTCGGATTACGCCGCTTCGACGGGTCGTGAGCATCCGGAATAATGCCCGCACCAGCACCGCCTTTCGCCGTCCACTGGTGGGCGCCCGCCGGGCTCTTGGTCAGTTCCCACTCGAAACCGAACAGGTTTTCCAGGTAGTTGTTGCTCCACTTGGTGGGTGTGGTGGTCCAGGTCACTTCCAGGCCGCTGGTGATGGTGTCGCCGCCCTTGCCGCTGCCGAAGGTGCTCTTCCAGCCCAGGCCTTGAGCTTCGAGGCCAGCGGCTTCGGGCTCGGCACCGACGTTGTCGGCAGGGCCGGCGCCGTGGGTCTTGCCGAAGGCGTGGCCGCCGGCGATCAGCGCCACGGTTTCTTCGTCATTCATCGCCATGCGCCCGAAGGTCTCGCGGATGTCCACCGCAGCAGCGACCGGATCGGGGTTGCCTTCCGGGCCTTCCGGGTTGACGTAAATCAGGCCCATTTGCACCGCGGCGAGCGGGTTCTCCAGGTTGCGTCCTCCGTCGGTACGGCTGTCCTCATTTTCCCCCGGCTCAGCAACGAGTGGGCCTTCGCCGGGTTCTTGCATGGGTTCCTTTTTGTCTTTTTCATAGCGGGTGTCGCCGCCCAGCCACTTGTTTTCCGAGCCCCAGTAGACGGCCTCATCCGGTTCCCAAACGTCTGGCCGACCGCCGGAAAAGCCGAAGGTCTTGAAGCCCATGGATTCCAGCGCGACGTTACCGGTGAGCACGATCAGGTCGGCCCAGGAGATGTTGCGACCATACTTTTGCTTGATCGGCCAAAGCAGCCGGCGCGCCTTGTCGAGGCTGACGTTGTCCGGCCAACTGTTGAGTGGTGCGAAGCGCTGCTGACCGGAACCGGCACCGCCACGACCGTCACCGGTGCGGTACGTGCCGGCGCTGTGCCAGGCCATGCGAATAAACAGCGGCCCATAGTGACCGAAGTCTGCCGGCCACCAGTCTTGCGAATCGGTCATCAGCGCGTTCAGGTCTTGCTTGAGCGCCTGAAAGTCCAGGTTTTTGAACGCTTCGGCGTAGTTGTAGCCCTCATCCGTGGGGTCGGACAGCCGCGAATTCTGGTGCAGGATCTTCAGATTCAGTTGGTTCGGCCACCAATCGCGGTTTGTCGTACCACCGCCCGCGGCGGCGTGATTGAACGGGCATTTCGATTCATTTGCCATGTGTGCGCTACCTTTGGTCGTATTCATCCGGCTATCCGGCCCGGGGTGGGCGCGCAATAGCGACGAGCGAAATCAATGACATAGGCTGCAGGGCCAGCAGTTCGATCAATTGATCGTCGTGGTCACGCGGGAAGTCTGGAGAGCAGCAATCGAGTTGCCAGCACGGTGGCCCACGGCAAGCCTAGTACGCTTCTGACTCATTCGTATCTTTTATCAAGTCTCAACCGGCCAGCTAACGCCAGCGCTCCAATAAGGTTAGACGCCTATAAAGCAGTCAGCTAATAGGTGGAGTATTGGGGGGTGATAGGCATTTTCTTTTGTCTGGCCCCTCGCAATATTAATCATCGGCGTTTCCATGGCTGGGATCTGCGGTGAGTGTTTGGGCCTCTTCGCGGGCAAGCCACGCTCCCACAGGTTTTTGTGTCGTTTGTATGATCGTGTTTCAACACAAAACCTGTGGGAGCGTGGCTTGCCCGCGATGACGGCGGCACAGACGCAGCAACTCTCGGATCAGCCCGAAATTCAGGTCCACCGTTATTCACTGAACGATATCGTATGATGAGCCCCTTCCATCGACGCCCACCCAAGGACCCTTACTCGATGTCTTTAAGCAAACGCGATCAGGCCCATATCGAACGTCGCCTGGTCGCCACCCTGACCGAGGCGTGTGAAACCGCCAAAGCGGAAATAGTCGGGTTCTGCTGGCTGACCCACGAAATCGATTACGCGGTCTTTCCTTCCAGCCTGCGGGTGATCTGGGTCTTCGATACGCAGGCCAATAAAGACCTGGCACTGGCGAGCGGGCAGGGCGAGCGCATGGTCGAACTGACGGCCGTGGCGTTAAGCGAAGCGGACGTTCTCGTCAGCCCGGTAGCGGCCCATGTGCAGTTTGATTCTGAAGAACAATGTCAGCGCGCCAATGCCGGCAACTGGCAGCAACGCCTGGCGCCCAAGCGCTCGACGCGGGGTTGAAACGTGGCCAAGGATATCGAAAATCCGTGTGTTTCCATTTGCCAGCTGAGCGGTGAACTGTGTGTCAGTTGTGGCCGCACCAAGGACGACATCAGAAAATGGAAACGCATGAAGCGCCCGGAAAAAATGGCGGCGGTGCAGCGGGCGAGTTTGCGGTTGAAGGGGCTGCAGAAAAAATGAAGCGGTCAAGGGTGAAACTCTAGGACTGCGCACAAACCTCCCGAACACATTCACGCAGCCATCGATGTGCAGAGTCGGCATCCATTCTTGGGTGCCAGAGCATCGAAATGGTGATCGGGGGCAGGTCGAACGGAAGGGCGAAACTGTGCAGACCGGCGCGCAGGTTTCGGGTGTGTTGCGCGGGCACGGTGGCGATCAGGTCGGAGGCGCGAGCCAGCGCCAGCGCGGCCGAGAAGCCGCCGACGATGGTGGTGATCTCGCGCTCCAGTCCCAGCCCTTTCAAGGCTTCATCCATCGGCCCTTTATCGAGCCCGCGTCGCGAGACCAGGATGTGCCTGCCGGCGGCATAACGGGAGGCGGTGACCTCGCCCTGGCTCAGCGGATGCCCCGTGCGCACAACGCCGATGAAGCGATCTTCGAACAACGCACGGGTGCGCACTTCCGGGCTCGTCGTGCCGCCGACCACGCCGGTTTCCAGGTCGACGGAACCGTCGCGAAGCGCGGCGCTGTCCTTGTTCAGCTTCTGCACAAAGTGCAAGCGCACGCCGGGTGCTTGTTCACTGACGCGGGCAATCAGCGCCGGGCCGAAGTTTTCGACGAAACCGTCGCTGGTGCGCAGCGTGAACGTTCGCACCAGTTGCTTGAGGTCGAGCTGTTCGGCGGGGCGCAAAACGGCTCCGGCATCTTGCACCAATCGACTGACGTGTTCGCGCAGTTCGAGTGCTCGGGGCGTCGGCACCAGCCCGCGTCCGGCCCGGACCAGCAGCGGGTCGCCCGTCGTTTCACGCAATCGCGCCAGCGCCCGGCTCATGGCCGACGGGCTCAGGCGCAGTCGTTGGGCGGCGCGTGCGACGCTGCCTTCGGCGAGCAGCACATCCAGGGTAATCAGCAAATTCAGGTCGGGAGTCGTCATGCCCTCAACGTTAGCACGGCGTGCGAGTGACATGGCGTCAAACGCAACTATCAAGTGCAAGTCATGCGTCTTCCGCCATATCACGCCCGGGCATACGCTGCTGATCTACCTTTCAGATGTGGCCAGACAATGAAACTCATCACCCAATCAGGTTCGGTCCGCTGGGCGCTCGCCAGTCTTGCGCTGTCGATGTTGATGCCCTCACTCGACACCAGTATCGCCAATGCGGGATTGCCGACACTGGCCCAGGCGTTCGATGCTTCCTTTCAGCAAGTGCAATGGATTGTTCTGGCGTATCTGCTGGCGATCACCACGCTGATTGTCAGCGTCGGACGACTGGGCGACATGGTCGGTCGTCGACGTTTGCTGCTGGCGGGCATCGGCATTTTCACCCTGTCATCGCTGGCCTGTGGTGCCGCGCCGTCGCTTTGGTGGCTGGTTGCCGCCCGGGCGGTGCAGGGGCTCGGGGCGGCGATCATGCTGGCGCTGACCGTGGCGTTTGTCGGTGAGACAGTGCCGAAAGCGCAGACCGGCAGCGCCATGGGGCTGCTCGGCACGATGTCGGCGATTGGCACCACGCTGGGGCCGTCACTCGGTGGGATGTTGATCGCGGGCCTTGGTTGGCAGGCGATTTTTCTGATCAACGTGCCGCTGGGTGTTCTGAATATTTGGCTCGTGTATCGCTATTTGCCGGCGGATTTTCAGCGGTCGAAAACGCAGCGGGAGGGTTTCGACAAGGCCGGCACGTTGCTGCTGGCGCTGACGCTCGGGGCGTATGCGCTGGCCATGACGATCGGGCACGGTGATTTGGGGGCGCTCAATATTGCGCTGCTGCTGACGGCTGTTGTCGGCGCCGGGATTTTCATATTTGTCGAGGCCAGGGTTGCCTCGCCATTGATTAAATTGGCGCTATTCCGGGAGCCGGGATTGAGCGCAAGCCTGGCCATGAGCACGCTCGTTTCGACGGTGATGATGGCGACGCTGGTGGTCGGGCCGTTTTATCTTTCGGGTGCGCTTGGCCTAGGTACAGCGCTTGTCGGACTTGCCTTGTCGGTCGGTCCGTTGGTGGCGGCGCTGACCGGGGTGCCGGCCGGTCGCCTGGTGGACCGTTTTGGCACTCGGCGCATGACCCTCGTCGGGCTCGTCGCAATGGCGCTCGGCACGGGGGCTTTATCGATGATGCCGGCGGGTTTCGGCATCCTCGGTTACCTCGCGCCCATTGTGGTGATCACGGCCAGCTACGCGTTGTTCCAAGCGGCCAACAACACCGCGATCATGACCGACATCCGTCCGGATCAGCGCGGCGTGATTTCCGGCCTGCTCAGCCTGTCGCGCAATCTCGGGCTGATCACCGGGGCCTCGGTCATGGGCGCTGTGTTTGCCTTTGCCTCGGCGACAGCAGACATCACCACGGCATCTCCCGCCGCCATCGCCAACGGTATGCGGATAACGTTTGCCGTCGCCGTGGTCTTGATCGTCCTGGCCCTGGTTGTCGCGCTGACGCTGCGAGTTTCACACTGCTGCACTGCATGCAGTAATGAACTGCAATGAAGCTATATTGTTCGCTTTAAATTGAATGCCGATACTTCAATCACATCGCGCAGATGGGCTGCGCTGAAGTGAAGGATTCAGGCAATGGTTTCTGTCGTTCGTATCGCACACACTGGCGCACCTGAGGTGATGACCATCGAGCAGGTGACGGCGCGTGAGCCGGGGCCGGGTGAAGTCTGGCTGGAGCAGGAGGCGATTGGCGTCAACTTCCTCGATGTGAGTCAGCGCAAGGGCGCCGTACCGCTGCCATTGCCGTCGGGTCTTGGCCTTGAAGGGGCGGGCCGGGTTGCCGCCATCGGCGCGGGAGTGAGCAACGTCAAGGTGGGTGATCGGGTGGCCTACGCAACAGGGCCTATTGGCGCTTACGCCAGTGCGCGCCTGTTTCCGGCCGACCGGCTGGTGCCGATTCCCGATGCGTTGACGGCTGAAGAGGCCGCAGCGGTGTTGTTCAAAGGCATTACCGCGCAGTACCTGCTGAAGACGACGTATCCGGTCGGCCCCGGCACCACCCTGGTGTTGTATGGCGTAGCGGGCGGCCTCGGGCAGATCATGGCAACGTGGGCCAAACACCTGGGCGCTTTTGTCATCGGCATTGTGTCCCGGGCCGAAAGTATCGAGACAGCCAAGGCGCTGGGCTGTGATGCGGTGCTGGTGTTCAATGCCCAGACACTGGCCGCGGATGTCGCGGAGATCACCCACGGCAAGAAAGCCGATGTGGTCTACGATCCCATCGGGCGGGTGTCGTTCGAAGCGTCGCTCGACTGCTTGCGACCGCGTGGGTTGATGGTGTCTTTCGGGGCATCCTCCGGGGCGCCGACGGCGGTCGAAGTGGGCACGCTCAATGCCAAGGGCTCGTTGTTCCTGACTCGTCCTTCACTCGCCGCGCACACCACGGATATCGCCGAATACCGACAACGGGCCGAGGATGTACTGGCCGCGGTCGAGGCGGGCATAATCAAGCCCGGCATCTGGGGTCGCTATGCATTGGCCGATGTGGCCAAGGCTCATGCCGATCTGGAAGGCGGCCAATCTCGCGGAGCGATCGTCCTCAAACCCTGATCGTCTGTTACCTGAAAAAAGAGTGTTTTGTGAACCCACTGGACAGCCGCCACATTGATGAAATTGCAGCGCTTCTCGCTGTCGCCTCGGCGCATTCGTTTGTGGCCGCCGGACGTCTGCTGCAACGGCATCCGACGGTGATTTCAAAGCGCCTGGCGGCCATGGAAAAGCGCTTGGGCGTGCGGCTGATGGAGCGTACGACGCGACAAGTGCGGTTGACCGATGCCGGCAGCCGTCTCGTCGAACGCCTGCGCTCCGCCACGGGGTTGATCATCGAGGCCGAGCAGGAAGCGTCACTGGGCGCGGCGCAGGTTCGTGGCGTCTTGCGCCTGGCTTTTCCTGCCGCGATGGGGCGCTTGTGGCTGGCGTCGATGCTGCCGGAATTTCTGGCGGCTCATCCGCTGGTTTCCGTCGAGGTGGATTACAGCGATCGCGTCGTCGACATCATTGGTGAAGGATTCGATGCGGCGATTCGTATTGGCGAATTGAACGACAACCGCCTGGTTGCGAAGAAGCTCAGCGATCATCGCCGCATTCTCTGCGCTTCACCGAGTTACATAGAGCAGCATGGTTTACCGGCCAGTCCGAAAGAGCTGACCGAGCACAACTGCCTGGGCTTTACCGGCCTTGCGGCGTTTCCTGAATGGCGCTTGTCGAAGGGCGATCGGCAGGAGAGGGTCATCACCAGGGGAACCTTGACCTCGAACGACGGCGAGGCGTTGCTCGCAGCGGCCAAGGCCGGCGTCGGTATCCTGGGTGCTGGCGAGTGGCTGATGAGCCGGGAAATCGCCAACGGCCAGATGGTTCGCGTTCTGCCGGAGTGGGACCTGGATGCTCAGGGCGGGATCTATCTGGTGCGAGCATCAGCAGCTTTTACGCCGGCAACGCTCATGGCCTTCAAGGAATGGCTGGAGGCCAGATTTGCGCAAGGCCCGCCTTGGAAAATGCCCGTCAGTTAAGCGCAATCCATGTGGGAGCGGGCTTGCTCGTGAAGACGGCGGCACAGTCAACATTGATGTCGCTGACACACCGCTTTCGCGAGCAAGCCCGCTCCCACATGGATTGCGCCATTACTCCCTTACATCTAGGTATTTTGCGGCATCCCCAGCAGGCCGGTCAGGGTGTTGATAATCGCTTGTTGCCGCGCACGGTCTGTCTGGTGCACGGCTTCTGCGGCGGCGACATCGGCGTCACAGTGGGGGCAGGTCACTTCGTGCGCATGGATGTACTGCAAGCAACCGCGACACAGCGCCAGTTGCGGTGGAATGCGTCCTTCGTCTGGTGATTTCTGGCCCTGGTTCGCCCAGGCCAGTTTGATCACCTGGCCGCTGTCGCTGACGCTGCTGACCTTCTCGCCGGTGTCGATGCGTTCGGTGATCAGGTCAAAACGTCCGACGGCGAAGGAGGTCTTTGCCGCGTCTTCGAGTTTGACGATGCGCTCGCGCAGCCCGCGTTTTTGCAGGTCCAGCGCGCGGTAATGGCAGTAGGGGTTGTTGCCGGGTTTGCCGAGCAGGGAGTGCGACGTCCAGGTGCAGCCGCCACGGCAGACATCGTTGTAGTAACAGCTTCGGCAGTAACCCCACAGGTCGTCGACCCCGCGCAGGCGGCCAAAGTGCATGCCTTCGCTGTAGTGCCAGATATCGTGCAGGCTCATGGTGCGTACGTTGCCGCCCGAAAACCCCACCGTTGCCAATGACGGGCAACCCTTGACGGTGCCGTCGGCTTCCAGTGCCAGCACGGTCTGGCCGGCGGCGCAGCCACTCCAGTGCACGCGCTCGTCGCCGAAACCACGCCACATGTGTTCATAAGGACCGTAGTAACCAATGTTGTTGCCCACGTTCATCAGCAGGCCGCGATCGACGCCTTCGCGATACAGACGCGCCAGCAACGGCATCACTTCCAGCAGTTGATACGGCTGCAATAACAGCTCCGGGTGATCGACGGCATTGCCCATCGCGACCGTCAGCTGGATCTGCCAGTGAGTGGCGCCGAGGCCGATGATCAGGTCCATCAACTCGGGCAGATCGGGCAATGTGGCCGCGCCGATTTGGGTGTTGACGCTCACAGCAAGGCCGGACTGTTTGGCCCGTCGCAAGGTGTCTACCGCCTTGTCGAACGAGCCCGGAACATTGCGCACCGCGTCATGCAGAGGGGCCAATCCATCCAGTGAAACACCGACGCCATTGAGCCCGGCATCCACCGCTGCCTGCATTTTCGCCGGTGTCAGGTTGCGTCCACCGGTTTGTATGGCGCAGTACATGCCGTGATCGTGGATGGCCTGGATCAGTTGGGTCCAGTCCTTGCGCAAATAGGCTTCACCACCGATCAGGGTGATTTCGCGAGTGCCAAGGGCCGCCAGGGAATCGATGACGTCCAGGCATTCCCGGGTGTTCAATTCGTCGGGGCGTCGATGGCCGGCGCGGGAGCCGCAATGCAGGCATTTGAGATCGCAGGCCAGGGTGATTTCCCAGACCACATGCACCGGCACGTAGCGTTTGAGGTCGGTTTCACTGAGGTAGCGGGCAGGGCGACTGTCTGACATGGAAAATCCTTGCGCACAACGCGTGCGCGGCACGAATCCATCGAAGTGTTCGCGCCTTCCTTGGGGCAGTGGCGCGACCGGATTTACCTTTTTTGATAGCGCTCGGGCTCTGGACACGAACCCTGTGGGAGCGGGCTTGCTCGCGAAAGCGGTGTGTCAGGCGACATCAATATTGACTGTGCTGCCGCCTTCGCGAGCAAGCCCGCTCCCACATGGATTGTGCTGCCTGAGTGGCATTGGCCGACGGGTTAGCGAGCCTCCAGCCGGGCGATTTCAACGTTCAACTGGTCCAGCGCGTTGCGCAGCGCACCGCTGTGGGCCAGTTGCTGTTCACCCTGGCTGACCACGGCTTTCAGTTGTGCCAGGTCACCGCTGGTTTGCGCTTGCTGGACCGCGACGGCGTAGAGCGGCACCGCATGGTGCGGATGCTCTGGGCGCACAATAACGGGAGCCTGGCTGACCGCTGCGTGTTTCACGTAATGCCATTGGCCCTGATTCTCGTACTTGTAGTCGGCATAACCGCTCGCCCAATCGCCGCCTAAAATGCCCTTCAAACCGAAGGTCTGGGCGATCTGGCTGAGAGGGCCGCTCGGGCTGCCGGCCAAGGTGAGGATGATGTGGTTTTCAGCCGTCGGCACCAGTTTGGCCTCGGAGTACTCACCCCACACACGGGCACGAAAGTTGAGGGGCGGGTAGGTGCTTTGGGAAATACTGGCAATCCCGCTGACTTTTTTCTTTGCGGTATCCACCAGCAGATCGAGGGTTAAAACCGGTGCGCCCAGCAGGTGATTACTGACGTTGAGGCGGGTATGAAAAAGTCCGATTGACATGGTGCTACTCCCTTATGTGTATTCAAGACAAGTCGGGCATATTTCGTGGTCGAGTCAGCGGCGTTCCTGGCGGCTGATTTCTTCCTTGGCCGTTTCAAGCGCACTCTGCAGTTGGGGTTGCTGATCCAGTTGCTGCTGGGCCAGGCGCGACAGGTTTTTCATCTGGGCCAGGTCACCACTGGCCATCGCACTTTGAATCGGTGCAGCGTACAGCGGCATGATGGGCGGATAAGATGACTCCGGTGGAATCACCGGGCCGGGTTCCAACGGCAGCGGGGAGACGTGAGACGGCACCGCCTCAATGAGATGGGCGGGAGCATTGTTGACCTCGACCCACTGCTGACCATTCAAGTACGAGTAGTTGGCGACGCCTTCTTTCCAGTCGGTGCCCACCACCAGTTGCAACTTGAAATTCACGATGGAATTCGAGCCTGAGCCGCCGTGGTTGCCTTGTGCGGTGATCAGGATTTTGCTGACGCCGGGTGACATGACCGTCAGGTAGGTGTACTCGCCCCAGACATCGGAATGCACATCCAGCGGCGGGTTGGTCGCCTGAGTGATTGCAGCGGTGCCGTTTACAGTCTCATCAGGGGTAAAGACCAGAAGATTGAGTGCCAGACTTTGTGCACCCGGCATCGAAGTGCCAATTCGGTAGCCGAGCGGGAACAAACCGACAAGTTGTTGATTAGAACCAGACATGGTTATTGCCTCCATTGCAATAAGGGGAGCGGAAATAGCTGTTAGTGCTTTTCCAGGCGTGCGACTTCCTTGGCCAACTGCTCGTAAGCAGTGTTTAGCTCTTTGTTTTCTGGTGTGGATGCATCGCGTTGTTTCAATAGCGTCTTCATTTGCGGCAGGTCGCCGGTCTTGATCGCGCTTTGGATGGCCACCCCATAGGGGGGCATGCTATGGCGAGTTGAACTGCTCATAACGATTCCTTCCGTGGTGTTTACGGGCACTGCTGTCATCAGCAGTTTTTGCAGTTAAGCAGGCGCGGATAAATATGCAATGGACAATGGAAGAGTAATTTTTAATATTATTTTATTAATCGCGATGGGTTAGGGGGCGGTAGGTTCAATATTAAGATTGGCGATGAAGGAAGACCTGTTAAGTTACTTATTCATAAACCTTAAGTTCCTTATCGCCATTATTGGTATTTGATCAATCAAGCCAAGTAACGCCGAAACCAGGCCAGTGTTCGGTCCCAGGCAAGCCTGGCGGCGGCATCATCGTATCGAGGCGTAGAGTCGTTATGGAAACCATGGTTAACGCCTGGATAGATATAGGCTTCATAGGTCTTGCCGGCCGCTTTCAACGCTTGCTCGTAGGCAGGCCATCCTTCATTGATGCGTGTATCCAGTTCGCCATAGTGAAGCAGCAGCGGTGCCTTGATTCTGGGGACATCTTCAGACTTTGGCTGACGGCCATAGAAGGGCACGGCAGCCCCTAACTCCGGATAGGCCACGGCCGCAGCATTGGCGACTCCACCGCCATAACAGAAGCCGGTGATACCGACTTTCCCGCTGGTGGCGTCATGTTTCATCAGCCACTCGATGGCGGCGAAAAAGTCATTCATGAGTTTTTCCGGGTCGACGGTCTGCTGCAATTCCCGGCCTTTGTCATCGTTGCCGGGATAGCCGCCTACCGACGTCAGGCCGTCAGGGGCGAGTGCGATGAACCCCGCTTTGGCGAGGCGCCGGGCGACATCCTCGATGTAAGGATTAAGCCCACGGTTTTCATGCACGACCACCACCGCCGGTACCTTGCCGGTGGCTTTCGCAGGGCGCACCCAATAACCACGAACCTGCCCGTGACCCTTGTACGAGGGGTAGGTGATGTACTCGGCAATGATGTCCGGGTCGGTAAATTGCACCTGCTCGGCCAGCGCATAATTCGGGCTCAGGGCGGCGAGGAGGGCTGTGGCTGTCAGGCCGCCCAGGGTGAACAGCGCCGCACGATCAAGAAACTCTCGACGGTTGATTTTGCCGTGGGCGTAGAAGTCGTAGAGTTCGAGCAGTTCAGGGGCAAAATCTTTCGCCGTGAGACGGTCCATCTGCGGGCTTCCTGTTGGTTGATCTGGCCAGTGTCAGGCACAAAACCCTGTGGCAAGGGGGCTTCTGTGGCGAGGGGGCTTGCCCCCGTGGGACTGCGAAGCAGTCCCAAAACCTGCTACCTCGTTTTGCCAGGCAGACCGCATGCACCGGATTTGCGACTGCTTCGCAGCCGAACGGGGGCAAGCCCCCTCGCCACAGGTTCTGCACTTGGCACATCCTTTTTCCTGGCTATGGCAATCAGCTTCCAGCCTGTTTATTCAACGCCTCTTCAGCCGCTGCGATTTCTGCCTGACGCTTGATGATCATGTCGCCCACGGGCGGGCCCTGGAAGCGCCGGGCTTCAAAGGCGAACCAGATGATTGCCGTCAGAATCAGAAAACCGAGCGTGATGTACAGCGCCCAATCGTTCGGTGGCTGAATGCCGATCACAAAGATCAGCACCATCGAAAGGATCGAGAGGATGGCGAAAAACGAGTACATCGCACGCCCCATGTTCCA
Source organism: Pseudomonas sp. TH37 (assembly GCF_016650735.1). Taxonomy (NCBI): domain Bacteria; kingdom Pseudomonadati; phylum Pseudomonadota; class Gammaproteobacteria; order Pseudomonadales; family Pseudomonadaceae; genus Pseudomonas; species Pseudomonas sp. TH37. Next base: position 194,080 of record NZ_JAEKFD010000004.1, on the reverse strand, counting down.
CGGCCCCATGGTCGGCCACTTCGGGGTCCCGTAGGTAAACAGGCCCAGCACGATGGGAATGATGAAAGAGAAGAACAGGAAGATCACCGTGCAGGAGACCACGATCGTGTAAACCGGCGTTTCGCCGATCGATACCAGGGACGATCCCCACACGAACAACACCGCGAGAATGGCACCGGTCCAGATCGCCGCCACAGGGCTGCGATGGGTCGGTGAGACCGAGGCCAATGCTTTCGAGAAGGGCAGGCCGCCGTCACGGGAAAACGCGAAGATCATCCGTGAAACCGAGGTCACGGTCGCCAGCCCGCAGAGAACCTGCGAGATGAAAATGGCCAGGTAAAGCGCCATCTTGATCGCCGGGTTCACCTGAGTGTCCATCGCCCAGAAGAACACATTCCAACCCTGCTTCGCCGCTTCGTCCATGCTCGGCAACATCAGTACAAACGAGCAGAGCATGACCCAGCCGAACAGCAACGACCAGGCCACCGAGCTGACCATCCCGACCGGTACCGACACGGATGCCTGATGGGTTTCTTCGGAGGTATGCGCCGAGGCGTCATAGCCGGTGATGGTATAGATCGGCAAGAGCAGGCCGAGCATGAAAATCCAGCCATTCGAAACCTGTGGCCAGACGTTGCCGCCGGCCTCGCCGGAATAGTTGCCGAAGGTCACCAACCGGACGAACTCATAGCTGGGTGCGGCGATCAGGCAGACGATGGTCAGTGCGAGCGCCGTGGCAAAGATCAGGTAGCCCGAGAAGTCGGTGAGCTTTGCCGTCAGGCCGATGCCGAAGTGGTTACACAAGGCCTGGATGCCGGTCAGGATCGCCAGGAAAATGATCCGTGTGGTGATGGTGTCTTCCATTCCCAGGGCCGGTCCGAAGGCACCGAAAAAGAAGTAATAGGTACCGACGTTGATCGCGCCGAGCACCGTGATCAGCCCTAGCAGATTGAACCAGGCCGTCAGCCAGCCGGTGAAGCGGTTACCGAGAATCGAGCCCCAGTGATAGAGGCCGCCGGCCGTTGGGTAGGCCGAGGAAATCTGTGCCATGGCCATGGCGAAAACCCCGGAGATCAGGCATCCGAGTGGCCAGCCGATACCGATGGCTGCACCGCCCGCACCCGAGGTGCCCTGTGCCAGCGAGTTGATGCCACCCGAGAGGATGCAAATGATCGAAAAGGAAATGGCAAAGTTGGAGAAAACGCCCATGCGTCGCGAGAGTTGCTGGGCATAGCCCATGCTGTGCAACACCTTGAGGTCGTCGTCTTGTGGCGCGGTGGCGCCGGGTTGGCTTACTGGACTCATAGCGTGTGCTCTTGTTCAGGTTTTGATCCACATCCATCCGCGTGGTGCGTTGCCGAATGGGTTTGTCTTCAACCCCCTGTCGTACTGCTCCTGCCTCTAACGGTTGAAACCCATCCAGGCTGCGTGTTCACACGTTGGCCATGGACAGACGATTGCTCTAGAGACGGCCGTGAAACGCCGCGTCGAAAATTTCTGCCGCGCCAGTTCGTGTCAACGGCAACGGGTTGCCACCGGCGCAGGGGTCGACAATCGCCATGTCCGCGATCAAATCGGCCTGCTTGTCATCCACGCCCAGTTCAAACAGCGTATGCGGCACGCCGATGTCTTTGCGCAGCTTGAGGACGAAGGCCAGAAAGCTGTCGAAGCCTGGGGAGGGCAGACGCAAATAAGCCGCCAGACGGGTGATGCGTTCCTCGATGGCCGGGCGATTGAACTTCAACACATAAGGCATGAAAGTGGCGTTGGTCATGCCGTGGTGGGTGTCGTACAGAGCGCCCACCGGATGCGCGAGTGCGTGCATGCCACCCAGACCTTTCTGGAAAGCGGTGGCGCCCATCGCCGCAGCTGCCAACATTTGCGCGCGCGCGTCGAGGTCGGAGGGGGTGTGTACGGCTCGTACCAGCGCATTGGCCACCAGGCGCATGCCTTCCACCGCAATGCCTTCGGCCATCGGATGAAAACCGGGAGCGCAGTACGATTCCAGGCAATGGGCAAACGCATCCATGCCGGTGCCGGCGGTGACTTTTGCCGGCATGCCGATGGTGAGGGCCGGGTCGCTGATGACCACCCGCGGCATCATCTTCGGGTGGAAAATGATGCGTTTGGTGTGCGTACGTTCGTCGATGATCACCGCCGCACGGCCGACTTCGGAACCGGTGCCCGCGGTGGTCGGCACCGCAATGACCGGGGCGATGCTGCTTTCGTCGGCGCGTGTCCAGTAGTCGCCGATGTCTTCGAAATCCCAAACCGGTCGGGTCTGGCCGCTCATGAACGCGATGAGCTTGCCCATATCCAGGCCGCTGCCACCGCCGAAGGCGACCACACCATCGTGTTTGCCGGCACGCCAGGCATCGAGCCCACCCGCGAGGTTGGCTTCAATCGGATTGGGCTTGAGGTCGCAAAACAGTGCGACGCCAAGGCCGGCGGCGCGCAAGGATTCCACCGCTGCCGTGGTGATCGGGGCTCGCGCCAGGCCGCTGTCGGTGACCAGCAACGGTCGCTGGATCCCTTGGCTGCGGCAGACCTCGGCCAGTTCGGCGATGCGGCCGACGCCAAAGCGGATGCTCGTGGGGTAGTTCCAGTTCGCGGTCAGGCTCATGGCTCAGATCTCGTGGCGCAGATGGAAGGATTTCGCGCGGGTCAGGTGTTCATAGCCAAGGCGCGACAGCGTTACGCCGCGCCCGCTGTTTTTCACCCCGGTCCAGGCCAGGGCCGGGTCCAGATAATCGCAGCGGTTCATGAATACGGTGCCGGTGGCGATCTCGTCGCCGATGCGTTCGGCGGCGGCGAGGTCTTGTGTCCAGATAGACGCGCTGAGCCCGAACTCACTGTCGTTCATCAAGGCGATGGCTTCGTCGTCGCTGGCCACCGGTATGATGCCGACCACCGGGCCAAAGCTTTCTTCGCGCATCACCGACATTTGGTGGGTGACGTCCACCAGTACCTGCGGCGCGAGGTAGGCGCTGCCCGGTGCATCGGCGGCAAAGTCCTTTGGGTCGATTAGTGCCCTGGCCCCTTGTGCCAGCGCATTGGCGATCTGCCCGCGAACGAATTCAGCGGCGCTCGGTGTGATCAAGGGGCCGAGGGTGGTGGCTTCGTCCAGCGGATTGCCGAGTACGTATTGGCGGGTCAAGGCGACGAAGCGCTCGACAAAGACCGGGTAAATTTTTTCATCGACATAGATACGCTCGACGGCGCAACAGCTTTGCCCGGAGTTGAAGAAACTGCCGTCCACCAGGTTTTCCACCGCATGCTCAAGGTTGGCGTCTGCCCGGACGTAGGCGGGGTCTTTGCCGCCAAGCTCCAGGCCTACGCCGAGGAAACCTCCGACGGCCGCTTGTTCCATGGCCTTGCCGGCATCGACTGAACCGGTGAAGTTCACCTGCTGCACGCGTCCTGAAGCGATGATCGCGGCGGTCTGTTTATGATCGAGCAGCAAGTTGTGGAACAGTCCTTCGGGCAGATTGGCGCGGCGAAAGGCCTCGGCGAACCGTTCGCCGACCAGCAGCGTTTGCGAAGCGTGTTTGAGGATGACGCTGTTGCCCGCCATCAGCGCCGGAATGATCGTATTCACCGCCGTCAGATAGGGGTAATTCCACGGAGCGACGACCAGCACCGTACCCAGTGGTTCCCGTTTGATACAGCGCCGAAAACCGGTGATGGGCGCAGGTTCAATCGCTGCCAATGCCTCAGGCGCAATGGCGATCATGTGCCGCGCACGTTCTTCAAAACCACGCAGCTCGCCGGCGCCGAAGCGTATCGGGCGGCCCATCTGCCAGGCCAGTTCCGGCACGATCTCGGCCTTCATCGCCAGCATCGCATCCACGGCGGAGCTGCATAAGGCTGCGCGTTCGCTCAGTGGCCGGCGCTGCCATTGCGCCTGGGCAGTTACGGCAGCCGCCAGAGCCTGCTCGATCTGCGCTGCATCGGCACGGCGGCGTTCGGCGTAGACCCGGCCATCGACCGGGGAGATGAGTTGAACGATCTCAGTCATGGTGTGTGCTCAATAGCGCTCGAAGCCGCGCTGCAGTTCCCAGTCGGTGATGCGCCGGTCGTACTCTTTCTGTTCCCACTCAGCGGTATGCACGTAGTGGTCGATCACTTCGTCACCGAACGCTTCGCGCAACATGCTCGACGTCTTGAGCGCGGCACAGGCTTCGCGCAGGGTTTTCGACACTTCGGGCAAGTGCTCGTCGACGTAGGCATCGCCTTCGAAGGGCGGCGCCAGGCTGAGTTTTTCGTCGATACCGGCCAGGCCCGCGGCGATCAAGGCAGCGAAGGCCAGATAGGGGTTGAGGTCGGCGCCGCCAATACGGCATTCGATGCGGATGGCCTTGCTGCCTTCGGCGCACAAGCGAAAGCCTGCGGTGCGATTGTCCCGGCTCCATACGGCCCGCGTAGGCGCGAAAGTGCCGGCCTGGAAGCGCTTGTACGAATTGATGTAGGGCGCAAGAAAACAGGTGATGTCGTTGGCGTATTTGAGCTGACCGGCTACCCAGGAGCGCATCAGCTTCGACATGCCGAACTCGGCCTTGGGATCAAAGAACAGCGGCTTCTTGGCATTTTTGTCCCACAACGAATTGTGCACATGGCTGCTGGAACCGGCGGCGTCATAGCGCCACTTGGCCATGAACGTGATCGCCTTGCCTTGCAGTTGCGCGATCTCTTTGCAGGCGTGTTTGATGATCACGTGGTGGTCAGCCATGGTCAGGGCATCGGCATAACGGATGTTGATCTCTTCCTGCCCCGGCCCCCATTCACCCTTGGAGTTTTCCACCGGAATGCCGCTGGCTTGCAGGTGTTTGCGAATCGCCCGCAGGACCGGCTCCTCGCGGGTGGTCTGGAGGATGTTGTAATCCTCGATGTAGTGGCCAGCGGTTTTCGGCTTGTGATAGTTGCGCTTGTGGATCGCCTCATAACTCTCATCGAACAGATAGAACTCCAGCTCCGAGGCGAACATACCGGTATAGCCGCGTTCGCGCAGGCGCTCGATTTGCTTTTTCAGGATCGCCCGCGGGCTGTGCGGCAGGTCGCGTCGGTGGTGATGATCGAGCACGTCACAGAGCACCAGTGCCGTGCACTCAAGCCAAGGCACACGACGCAACGTGGCCATGTCGGGTTTCAGAACAAAGTCGCCATAGCCTTTGCTCCAGCTGGCTGCGGCGTAACCCGGCACCGGTTCCATGTCGATGTCGTCGGCCAGCAGGTAATTGCAGCAGTGGGTTTCTTCGTGGCCGCTGTCTATGAAAAACTCGACCTGGAATCGCTTGCCGACCAGTCGTCCTTGCATGTCGACCATGCAGACCAACACGGTATCGATTTCGCCTGCGGCAGCGGCGCGCTTGAGTGCATCAAAGCTGAGGAGGGGCTCGGTCATCACGTCAGTCCTGCGTGAAAAGTTTGGGCCTGTCTGAAGCAGCTGTTGCAGACGCTCTCCAGAAAAAACCAAAACCTGCAGAATCGAGCATCGTGAGCAATGAGCTGCTGAAAGCTTAGCCTACTGTTGCTATGCGCAAGTTTCGGCCTGATGTGAACGGCGATTATCTGGCCTGAGCCATGGCTCGGGTTGCGACTCCGAGCCATGGCTAACAGCGGTCGCCTCGGTTAATTACCGCCCACCACCATATGACTGAACGGCGCTACATACGCCTGCAACGTCACCAGCCCGCCGACGAGAATCGCCAGCACCACGGAGTGGAAAAACACGTAGCGCAGGATTTCACCTTCATGGCCGTACCAACGGGTGGCGGTGGACGCGACCACGATCGACTGGGCGTCGACCATCTTTCCCATGACCCCACCGGAACTGTTGGCCGCGGCCATCAATACCGGGCTCAGGCCCAATTGCTCGGCCGTTACCCGTTGCAAGCCGCCGAACAGCACGTTGGAGGCCGTGTCCGAGCCGGTCAGGGCAACGCCGAGCCAGCCGAGCAACGTGCCGAACATGGGGTAGAAAATGCCTGTTGCGGCGAAGGCCAGACCCATCGTGGCGTCGAGGCCCGAGTAGCGGGTCAGGAAGCCCAGGGCAAGCATGGCCACAATGGTGATGAGCGAGTAGCGCACCACCCATATCGTTCGCACGTATTGGTGCAGCAGCTGCGGGATGGAATAACCCATCAGCAGCCCGCCAAGGATCGCCGCCAGCAAGATGCCGCTGCCGGTGCTGGTGAGCCAGGTGAACTTGTAGATCGCGTCCTCTTTTTTAGGCGTGGGTACCACGGGCGGGACCTTCTCGATCTGTTGGTGAATCGTGGCGAAGGTCAAGGTCGGGGCAAAGATCGGGTTGGCCTCGCGCATCGGCTTGCCTTGGGGATCGAGCTTGGCCGAGTGGGTTTGCGGATCCATGACCGGGCGGGTATCGAACAGGTTTTTGAAGCTTTGAGTGCCCCAGGCAAAGACGAAGACCGTGAGGATGATCCACGGCATCCATGCGCGCATTACGGCGGGTTTGGCGTCGCTGGCAAAGGTCGCGCTGGGTTTCTCGTCCGGGTCAACATCCACCCTGGAGTTGTCGGTGCGCCCCGACAAGGCGGCGGAGGTATGCACAGTGGCCGGCTTCCAGACCTTGAGGAACCCGGTCAGGCAGGCCATGGAAATCAGCGCGGCGATTACATCCACCAGCATAGGCCCGTGGTAGTTGGACACGAGGAACTGCGGTATGGCGAAGCTGACGCCAGCGACCAGGATCGCCGGCCAGATTTCCAGCATCTTGCGCCAGCCGGCGAAGGCCCAGATCAGCCAGAACGGCACGATCACCGAGAAAAACGGTAGCTGCCGGCCGACCATCATCGACAGTTCCATTTCATCCAGCCCGGTCACTTTGGCCAGGGTGATGATGGGCGTGCCCAAGGCGCCGAACGCCACGGGCGCGGTATTGGCGATCAGTGCCAGGCCAGACGCGGCCAGGGGCGAGAACCCCAGCCCGATCAGAATGGCCCCGGTCACCGCCACGGGGGTGCCGAAACCGGCGGCCCCTTCGAAGAAGGCACCGAAGCAGAAGGCAATCAGCAGCAGTTGCAGACGTCGATCGTCAGTGATGCGCGCCAGGGAATCCTGCAGCACTTTGAACGAACCGTTCTCGGTCGTCAGCCGGTGCAGGAAAATGATGTTGAGCACGATCCAGCCGATCGGCAACAGACCGTTGGCGGCACCGTAAAGCGCGGCCGAGCCCGCCATGTTCGCCGGCATGCCGAAGGCGAAAATCGCAATCAGCAAGGCCGAACCCAGGGCCAACAACGCCGCCAGATGCGCCTTGATGTGGAAAAACGCCAGGGAGACCAGCATCACCACCACCGGCACCGCCGCCATGATGGTTGATAGCAACGGGTTACCGAAGGGGTCGTAGATTTGCTGCCAGACCATGTTCCACCTCTGCTTTTTATTGTTGTAGCGCAGGCCCCCAGGGGGGAAGGTGGCTTCTAGTATAGGTGGCATTACGCTGCTGTCCTGGCGGGGCTTGTCTCACGCTGAAGTTGCTTGCCAGGCGTTGAACGCTGTTCAGTCTTTGAGGCTGCTTCCAGTGCGTGCGCTCCTTTCGACCATCGTCACGATCGTTGCGAACAGTTCGTCCTGTGCCTGCACGGGCGTGATCTCGCCAGTCGCGGCGGCATGGGACAGCGCCTCGGCTGCACCGAGCATCGCCCGCAGACTCGCTGGCGCGATTTCACCCGTTCCGGCGAAAGGGAGGAGGGCGTTGCGGCACTTGTCCATGAAGATCGCTTCGTACTCGCGCTTGATCTTTTCCAGCTCGGGCGAGCTGGTCAATGCGGCGATCACGCCGGGTATCTCGCGGCCCTGAAGAAGGACGCAGTCGACATATGAAGACGCGATGACCATTGCCTTGCTGGCCAGCGTCGGTTCACTGGTTTGAAGCGCGGCGTCCATGAGTGCGGTCTGACGCGCGTCGAACTCCTGATAAAGCGCCGCCAGCAACCCGGGGCGGGTGGTGAAATGATCGTAAACCACCGGTTTGGTCACCCCCGCCTGTTCGGCGAGCCGGCCCAAGGTCAAGGCTTCCGTGCCTTCCTCTCGAACCAGCTGCCAGGCGACATCCAGCAACTGGCGCTGGCGCTCTTCCCGCGACATCCGACGGCGCGGTTGCGGGTTGGAATCCTGTTCGGGTATTTCGGTGCTTGACATGCTTATGTACCAAAAGTAGCTTACTGATCGTAACTTACCAAGAGTATATAAGGCTCGCTTCTAGCCCTCAAACGCTCATTCCGTAGCAGGAGTCTTCGACATGCATGCACTCATCGTTGTGGCTCACCATGACCCTCAGTCGCTCACCCATAGCCTCGCGAGGCACGTCGCCGAAGGTGTATCCGGGGCCAACCCAGACAACTCTTTCGAAATCGCAGACCTCTGGGCGCAAGGGTTCGATCCGAGGTTCGGCGCGGCCGATCTCGCCGTCCATCATCGGCAAGCACCGCCTCCCGCCGATGTTGCGGCCGAGCAGGCGAGGATCGATCGCGCCGATGCACTGGTGCTGGTGTATCCGGTTTATTGGTGGTCGATGCCGGCGCTGCTCAAAGGCTGGATCGATCGGGTGTTCGCCAACGGCTGGGCATTCGATTTCAGTGCGGATGCCAAATTGGAGAAGAAGCTTCGCCACCTGCGGGTTCACCTTGTGGGTATCGGTGGCGCCGACGCGGGAACTTATGCACGCCACGGTTATGCCGACGCCATGAAGACGCAGATCGACCATGGGATCTTCGATTATTGCGGTGCCAGCGTTGTGACGTCCGAGCTGCTGCTCGACTCGGAAATTCAGGAGCCGACGGTTCATCTGGAGGCTGCGCGGGTGATCGGTCGTGATCTTTTCGATGCATCCAGGTGCAGCGACGCGGCCCAGGATGTTCACCACTGCCAACCGGCCAGCGCCAACGCTTTTTGAAAGACAAAAAAAGAGCCTCGAAGCTCTTTGATGGGGAGGAAGTAGAGCCGGAGGCTCAAGATGCGCATGAAACAAGTGGTGAGCTTATTGGGGTTCAGTTCACTCACCACCTACGCAACGGCTTAAACCTCCAACCGCCACGTATCAACATCGTAAGAAGCCGGGGGCTGGCACTCAAGTACCATTAGTCTAATCCCCCCGGCCTGCATTGGTGTTGCAGCCGCGTGGAATCAACATCAAAAGATCGCAGGCTTCGCCAGCTCCTACATTGACCGTATGCAACCTCAATGTAATGGGTGTACCCAACCCCCGTAGGAGCTGCCGCAGGCTGCGATCTTTTGATCTTCAACTACCCCTGTCTGAAGACCAACGCCTTCAACCCGCACTCAACATCGGCATCGGGAAACTCCGGCGGATTCTCCAGCCGCTGCTCAAACCGCAGGCTCGGCGCTTCGCGGGTGACGCCGTCGATGAGAAAGTCTGCACCGAACGCCGGATCGTTCATGCAGGCCAGTACCGTGCCCTGAGGGCTGAGCAGTTCCGGCAGGCGGCGCAGCACGCGCTGGTAATCCTTGGTCAGCAGAAAACTGCCTTTCTGAAAGGACGGCGGGTCGATGATGACCAGATCGTATGGACCCTTGCCGATCACCTTGCCCCAGGACTTGAACAGGTCATGGCCGAGAAAACTCACCTTGCTCAGGTCATGGCCGTTGAGCCGGTGATTGTCGCGGCCACGGCTCAGGGCCGGGCTGGACATGTCCAGATTGACCACATGCAACGCGCCCCCCTCGATGGCCGCTACCGAGAAGCCGCAGGTATAGGCGAACAGATTCAACACGCGTTTGCCCTGAGCATTGGCCCGCACCCAGTCGCGGCCGTAGCGCATGTCGAGGAACAGGCCGGTGTTCTGTTTGCGGCCCAGGTCCACGCGATAATGCAGGCCGCCCTCGGTGATCGTCATCTCGTCGATCGACTCCCCGAGCAGCCATTCGGTGGTGCTTTGCAGCAGATAGCGATGTTGCAGCAGCAAGGTGTGCGCGCCGGATTGTGTCCACTCCGGCGTCTGAGTGATCTCCAACAGCAACCGCTTCAAATCCTCCAGCTGCGCAGCGTCTGGTTCCTTGAACAGCGAGACCAGCACCACGCCCTGCAGCCAGTCGACAGTCAATTGCTCCAGCCCCGGCCAGCAGCGGCCACGGCCGTGGAACAGCCGACGAGTTTCTGCGGGTGCAGCCGCAAGCGCAGTCAGCAAATGGTCGTGGAGGACGGAGAGGGCATCTGGGTTCATCGGGCAAAGTCGGCCGTGCATGGGGGGGCGGCATTTTAACCACAATTATGCGCTGACAAACGGTCGTATTTGTCAGCCTGGACGGAGAATGCCCAAGTCAGCTGTATCAAAAATGAATTTCCGCGAAGTCCGCTGCTCATACCTGTAGGTGGCGGATTTGAGCCCGCGCAAATCATTTACGTAATCAGGGAGTGGCACGGTCATGGGGCCAGTATCGACGGCGGGCGGGCACTTGTCTGACGGTTTGATTCTTGTGGTTGAGGATGACCCGTTGATCCTGGAGTTTCTGTGCGAAATTCTTCAGGAGGAAGGCTTTGCGGTTGAACCACAGGTCAGCGCGGACGCCGCGTCGCAGTTTCTGGAGCAACACGCGCCAGAGGTAGGACTGTTGCTGACGGACATCACCATGCCGGGCAAGCTCAATGGCGCAGACCTGGCCAATCAGTTCGGCGACCGTTGGCCGGACAAACCGATCATGATCATGTCCGGCTTCGAAACTCCGAAAAGCTCCGGGGTCAAGCATCGGGTTGCGTTCATCAAGAAGCCTTGGGCGGTGGGGCAGTTGCTCGATTGCGTGCAAAACGCCTTGCATTCGAACCGCCACCTGTAGGAGCTGCCGCAGGCTGCGATCTTTTGATCTTCGCTTTTAAAAGCAAAATCAAAAGATCGCAGCCTGCGGCAGCTCCTACGTGGGTGATGTACATTGCCTGACAACATTCGCCTGGTTCTGGAAATCGCCCTTTGTCAGTTCAAGCATCCGTGTTCAACACCTCGTACCGCGCCTTTCTGTTCGATATGGACGGAACTGTCCTCAATTCCATCGCTGCCGCCGAGCGGATCTGGACCATCTGGGCCCTGCGTCACGGGGTCGATGTCGAAACCTTCCTGCCGACCATCCACGGCGTTCGCGCCATCGACACCATTACCCGTCTGGCCTTGCCCGGGGTAGATGCTGAAGCTGAAGCCGCGTGGATCACCGAGGCGGAAATCGAGGATGTGGAAGGGGTTGTCGAGGTGGCTGGCGCGGCGAGTTTCCTGAAGTCGCTGCCCGCCAATCAATGGGCCATCGTCACCTCCGCACCACGGGCATTGGCCCTGCGCCGAATGGCGGCGGCAGGCATTCCCGAACCTGGCGTGATGGTCACCGCCGAAGACGTCAGCGCCGGTAAACCCGACCCTGCGGGCTATCGGCTGGCCGCTCGTCGGTTAGGGGTCGAGCCCACCGAGTGCCTGATCTTCGAAGACGCCGCCGTGGGGATTCGTGCTGGTGAAGCGGCGGGCGGCCACGTCATGGTCATCACCGCGACCCATGTTCGTCCGCTCCAGACTCCGCATGCGACCCTGGCCAGCTACGACTTGGTCGAGGCCCGTGCGGACGCCGATGGCCGAATCTGCCTGCATTCTTTCTGATCGACCGCGTCCCCTGTGGGAGCTGGGCTTGCCCGCGATGGCGTCGGCACAGACAACATAAATCCCTTGGCAGACCGCAGCGGCCCCATCGCGAGCAAGCTCGGCTCCCACAATGATTGATGTGAGTCAGTAAACCCCGGGGATCAACCGCCAAGTCCTGCTGCAATAAGCCTCGTATTCACTGCCAAACTGCGTGCGTAACAGCGCTTCTTCGGAGCGAATGCGAGCGATCAGCGGGATCAACATTAGCGCCACCAGCAGCAACCCGACCCCGGAACGAAAGGCCAGCGCCCAGCCCACGCCATTGATCAGCAGCCCCAGATAGCTGGGGTTGCGCAAGGTCCGATAAATCCCGTCGGTGACCAGGCGATGCCCCGGTTGAATCGCCACCAGTCCGCTGAAGCGTTTGCCCAGTACAAACACCGGCCACATCCGCAGCGCGCCGCCGCCGATGAACAACAGCACGCCGAGCCAACGCACGCCCTCACCACCGAAGGTCCAGAAATCGATCCGGTCGGTGTAGGCCGGCAGATACCCACTCAGCAATCCCAGCACCCCAAAAACTGGCAACACCCAGCGATTGGCCCGGTCTTCACGTTCGCCGGAGCTCAGGTTGCCTTCGCTGAACAAAGACACGACCGCCATCACTAGGGTTGCCAACGCAATGACCGCCAACGGCGGGCGGGAGAAAAAAGCCGCCAACCCGCCCATGCCGAACACCGCGAGCGCGAGGTAGGCAAGGGTGCTGACGAGGGTGAAAAAGGCGAGTTTGGGCGAGATTTTCATGACTGACTTCGCAAAGGGCATGTAGGAGCTGCCGAAGGCTGCGATCTTTTGATTTTGACCCTATCAATATTGCTCAAAGTTCAAAATCTCAAAAGATCGCAGCCTGCGGCAGCTCCTGCGCGGTTGTTCGGTCATTCGACGCGGCACCGCGTTATCGCTAAAACGGTAACCGGGGGGCTGGGTGAACTAAGCTTTGGATAAGGATGATTCTATCTACTCACCCCCGGCTCGTTGAGCATCTCGACGAGCCGGGAGCGTCACCAGGAGCACACGATGCTTCACATCAGAACGCCCCTGATTCTGCACCCAGGCCTGTCGACACCGGCCCGGCGGATCTGGCTCAAGCTGGAAAACCTGCAACCCAGCGGCTCGTTCAAACTTCGCGGCATGGGCCTGCTGTGCAGCCAGGCAGCGGAGCAAGGCAAGCGCAAAGTGGTTTGTCCTTCCGGAGGGAACGCCGGGTTGGCCACCGCCGTCGCCGCCGCCAGCCTTGGGCTGAAAGCCTGCATCGTGGTGCCGAAAACCACCCCGGAAACCACCCGCGCCAGGATCAGGAAAACCGGTGCCGAGGTGATCGTCCATGGCAAGGTCTGGGACGAAGCCAATCAACGGGCGAAAGAACTCGCAAAGGGCGCGGACACTGAATACGTGCCAGCCTTCGATCATCCGGTGCTGTGGGAAGGGCACAGCACGATGGTCGATGAAATCCTCGAGGACTGTCCTCAGGTCGATGTGTTGGTGACGTCGGTGGGCGGCGGCGGTTTGCTGGCGGGCCTGCTCACTGGTCTGATCCGTCATCAGCGCATGGATTGTCGAATCGTTGCTTGCGAAACCCAGGGCGCAGCGTCTTTCGCAGCCGCCGTGAGTGCAGGTCACCCGGTCAGATTGCCGCGCATCGATACCGTCGCTACGTCACTCGGGGCGGCGCAAGTGGCGGCCTGGCCGGTGCAGCACATCCTCGACTTTGCCCACGAATGCGTGGTGCTCAGCGATGATGAGGCGATCATGGGCGTGGTTCGTTACGCCAACGACCTGCGTCAGTTGGTCGAGCCGGCGTGCGGCGTTTCATTGGCGGTAGCGTACCTGGACCATCCAGCGATTGCCGAGGCCCATGATGTGGTGATTGTGGTATGTGGTGGCGTCAGCATCAGCGCACAGTTAGTGGCCGGCTGGGCGCACCTGTCCGCTGGGGCGCAAGCAACCTAGGGCCCGAACACTATCCAGTGTTGCGAGCCCCACGGCTGACTTTTACAGGTTTTAGCGACCGATTGGACCTTATTGGGCGAGGATCGCTTTGGCCAGGTCCTCGTCGCTTGCCTTGAGGTCGGGATGATTTTGTCGAATCTCCTTCAACACCGACTCCAGATAAACGCCGCGAATCGTACCGCCACTCGCCACGAAGCTAGAGGCATCATCCCGTGCGGGAATCACGATTTTGTCATCCTTGAACGTCGAGTACAGCGATGCGGAGACCCCGGCCGAAGTGGCGACATCTTTTGCATCTACATCGGCCATGGCCGAACCAACGGGCAAACAAAGCACTAGTGAAGATATGAGCAACAGACGGCGCATGACGGCGTCCTCCGAAAGCGAAAGGAAGTAACACATAATTTAGGATGCCTGGCAGCGCTCAGGAGTTCCCTGCTGATTAGATATATGCACAGGCGCCCTGTAGCAGCTGCCGAGCCTGCGAGGCTGCGTTCGGCTGCGAAGCAGTCGTAAAATCAGAGATTGCGGTGTATCAGGCAGACCGCGTTAGCCGGATTCACGACTGCTTCGCAGCCGAACGCAGCCTCGCAGGCTCGGCAGCTGCTACAGCGGGTGCGTTGCGGTTGAAGTTGCTTGATTGATCGGCATCAGGATCAGCCCCGATCTCCGACCGATAAGGTTTGCAAACCGGCCGCCCGGGCTTGGGCGACCAGTTCTTCGGTGTCTTCGCCGCCGGGCAGGGCGATCACTACGTCCGGTCGGCTGTCGAGCAGCATGAAGTGGTTGCGCAGGCGTTCGGCTGACTTGCCGTGTCGCTGCCAATTGGGCGGGTAGCGCACGATGTCGGCGCCTTGTTCCCGGCCCCACTCTTCAATTTCGCCGCCCAGAAAGCGATTGCCGCCATGAATCAGCACACGCACCGGATGCATGCGCTGGAAGGCGTCGAGTACTCGTCGGCACAGACGTTTATCGGCGTAATAACGCCCGGCACAGATCAGCAGACGCATGACGGGTTTTCCTTTGCCTGGTCGATGTTCTCGATCGAGCGCTCACCGGCACGTTCGAGCAGCGGATACGCCAGCGCGGCGATGTGGTGATGCACACGCCGGTAATCACGCAGCACCCGCTGGAAAATATCGCCGGATTCAGCCCAGGTACTTTTGTCTTCCTGCAACTGGCGAAAGTGCTCGCGGCTGGCTTCTGCTTCGAGTCGTCTGACAGTTTCTTTGCGTTGTATCAATTGGTGCGCGGTGGCGATGTCTTCGCGCAGGAACACGGTGATCGCCAGGCTCAAACTCTCCAGCACGGCGTCGTGCAGCGGGGCGATGTTGCCCAATTCGAAGGCCGAGAACTGTTCATCTCGGCGCAAGCGGCGCATGGCCAATTGCGCGAGGCTGCTGGAAAGAATGTCCGCGGCATGTTCGAGGTTGATCACGAACGTGAGGATCTCCTGGGAGCGATCGGCATCGCTGTCGCTGATGCCTTCCTTGCCGATGTCGGCCAGATAAGCCCGAATCGCCGCGCTGAGCAGGTCCAGGGATTGATCGATGCGCCGCACTTCATCGGCGCAGGCCGGTAGCGATGTGTGGAGCAGCTGGAGCATCCGGCCGAGCATGGCCGAGAGCATGTCAGCCATGCGCAAGGCTTCGCGGGCGGCATTCGACAAGCCGATGTTGGCCACTTCCAGACCGGCCTCATCCAGGTAGTGCGGCATGCCAGGGTCGACATCCCGCTTAGGCGCCGGCAGCCATCGGGTGAGGGCATTGGCGAGCACGTCGGTCAGGCCGATGAACACCAACCCCAGCAGCAGATTGAAACCGGTGTGCAGGCACACCACCAGCGTCGAGGGCGCGAGCGGCACCTGAGCGAGCAACCCGGCAAACGGCAAGACCGCCAGGGCACCGACCGTCCGCACCAGCAGATTGCCCAGCGGCAGGCGTCGGCCGACGCTCGAACCGGCGTTGATCACCGAAGGCAGCGCACCGCCGATGTTCACCCCCAATACCAGCGCGACAATCGTGCTGGCCGAGAGCATGCCGGTCGCGGCCAACGAGATGATCAGCAGCACCACGGCCACGCTGGAGTGGCAGAGCCAGGTGAGGATCAGCGCCACCAGCAGTGCAATCAGCAGGTCGCCATCGAGGCTCTGCATGATGAGCTGAAAGATCGGCGTGCCTTCGACTTCCGCCAGCGTCGAACCGAGCATGTGCAGGGCCAGCAGCATCAGCCCCAGGCCGATCAGCGCGCTGCCGACGCTTTCGTAGCGCGAGTCATCACGCAGCCGAAAGACGATCAGGCCCGCCAACAAAACAATGGGTGTGAGCATCGACACATCGGCGCTGAGCAGTTGCACCACCAGGGTCGAACCGATGTTGGCGCCGAGCATCACCGCCAGTGCCGGAGCCAGTCCCAGCGCCCCGGCAGCGGTGAACGAAGTCGCCATCAGGCTGACGGCGGTGCTGCTTTGCAGGACGCCGGTGATGCCGATGCCGGACAACAAAGCCATCCAGCGGTTATTCAGGTTGTGGCCCAGCCATTGACGCAGTGGCGTGCCGAAGCCGCGCAACAACGCCGAAGAAATCATATGAGTGCCCCACAGCAACAGGGCGATGGAGCCTGCGAGGTTGATCAGTAGAGTAGTTCCCGACATGAGGACTCTCCCTTTTACGTACTGCATTTATTGACGGCCTGAGAGCCGGAGGGATGGTGCGGTAAACACGAAATCTGTGGGAGCGGGCTTGCCCGCGAAGGCGGTGTGCCAGGCGACATACATGTTGACTGATGCTCCCTCTTCGCGGGCAAGCCCGCTCCCACAGGGATTGCGGTGTTCACGTTATTTGGGTTTGCTCCCTCGCTTCGGGGGCTTACACCATCAGAACCATTGCTTGAAGCGACGGATGTAGAGGGTTTTCATGAGCTGTGCGAACACGCAGTAGCTGAGCAAGGTGCCGACCAGCCATGGGAAGTACGCCCACGGCAGCGGTTGCAGACCGACCAGCGTGCCCAGTGGCGAGAACGGAATGTAGATGCCCAACACCATCACCAGCCCGGTCATCAGGATCACCGGTAACGCCGCAGTGCTCTGGAAGAACGGGATTTTCTGGGTGCGTAGCATGTGCACCACGAGGGTCTGGGACAGCAGCCCTTCAATGAACCAGCCGGACTGGAACAGGCCCTGCATTTCCACGCTGTTGGCGGCGAACACGTACCACATCACCGCGAAGGTGGTGATGTCGAAGACTGACGAGGTCGGCCCGATCCACAGCATGAAACGGCCGATGTTCTTCGCATCCCACTTGCGCGGCTTGCGCAGGAATTCCTTGTCCATCTTGTCCCACGGCAGCGCCAGCTGAGAGATGTCGTACATGAGGTTTTGCAGCAGCAAGTGGATCGACAGCATCGGCAGGAACGGAATGAACGCGCTGGCCACCAGCACCGAGAACACGTTGCCGAAGTTGGAACTGGCGGTCATGTTCAGGTACTTCATGATATTGCCGAAGGTTTCGCGGCCCTTGAGCACGCCTTCTTCGAGCACCATCAGGCTCTTTTCCAGGAGGATGATGTCGGCCGATTCCTTGGCGATGTCGGTGCCGCTGTCCACCGAAATACCGACGTCGGCATCGCGCAGGGCAGGGGCGTCGTTGATGCCGTCACCAAGGAAACCCACGGTGTGACCGTTGGCCTGCAAAGCCTTGAGCACCCGGGATTTCTGCAGTGGCGTCAGTTTGGCGAACACCGTGCGCTCCTCGACCCGCACCTTGAGGGTGGCATCGTCCATCTTCTCGATGTCTTGGCCGAGCAGCGGTGTGCCGGGTTCCAGGCCGACTTCGCGGCAGATCTTGCAGGTCACTACGGCGTTGTCGCCGGTCAGCACTTTGACAGTCACGCCCATATCACGCAGCGCGGCAATCGCCGGGCCGGCGGTTTCCTTCGGTGGATCGAGGAAGGTCAGGAAACCGCGAATCACCAGTTCGCGTTCGTCAGTGGTTGCGTACTGGTTTTTCGTCTGTGCCTTCGGGATCTCGCGGGTAGCGACCAACAGCACCCGGAAGCCGTCCTGGTTGTACTCGTTGGCCAGGGCCAGCAGCGCCTGGCGACGCTGATCATCCAGTGCCACGACCGTGCCGTTTTCATGGAGGTGGCTGGCGATGCTCAGCATTTCCTCGACCGCGCCTTTGCACACCATCAGGTGATCGTCGCGGCTGTCCTTGACGATGATCGACAGGCGCCGACGCACGAAGTCGAACGGCAGTTCATCGACCTTGCTGTAGGCGAACGGCACGCGGAATGTTGGATTGCGATTGGCGAACTGCACCACCGCCTGGTCCATCAGATTTTTCAGGCCGCTCTGGTGGTGGCTGTTGAGCCAGGCC
This sequence comes from Pseudomonas sp. TH37, assembly GCF_016650735.1. NCBI lineage: Bacteria > Pseudomonadati > Pseudomonadota > Gammaproteobacteria > Pseudomonadales > Pseudomonadaceae > Pseudomonas > Pseudomonas sp. TH37. The sequence goes on along the minus strand of NZ_JAEKFD010000004.1, from coordinate 176,097 downwards.
AGTTCCAGCAGCGAATCGTCGCGCTGGCCATTGATGTCGACATGGTGTTCAAGAATGATCTTGTCCTGGGTCAGAGTGCCGGTCTTGTCGGTGCACAGCACGTCCATCGAACCGAAGTTCTGAATCGCATTAAGGCGCTTGACCACCACTTTGCGCTTGGCCATGGCCATGGCGCCTTTGGCCAGGTTGGCGCTGACAATCATCGGCAGCATTTCCGGGGTCAGGCCGACCGCCACTGCCAGTGCAAACAGGAACGCATCGCTCCAGTCACCTTTGGAGAAGCCGTTAAGCAGGAACACGATTGGCACCATGACCAGCATGAAACGGATCAGCAACCAGCTGACGCTGTTCACCCCGCGGTCGAACGCGGTTTGCACCCGTGCCCCGACAATGGCTTTGGCCAGTGAGCCGAAGTAGGTGCGCGAACCGGTAGCGACCACCACTGCTTTGGCGGTGCCGCTGACCACGTTGGTGCCCATGAAGCAGATGTTCGGCAGGTCGAGCAGGTCGGACTGATTGGCTGCGCTGCCGGTCGCTGACTTCTGCGCCACGTCCCCCAGCGTGTCGTACTTCTCGACGGGCAAGGCTTCGCCGGTCAGTACGGCCTGACTGATGAACAGGTCGCGGGATTCGATCAGGCGGATGTCCGCCGGGATCATGTCGCCAGCGCTGAGTTGCACGATGTCGCCGGCCACCAGTTCGCGCATCGGTACTTCGCGCAGCACTGGCGAGCGGTCCTTTTGCTGGCGACGCAGGACGGTGGCGGTGGTGCGCACCATGGCCTTGAGGGTTTCGGCGGACTTGGCCGAGCGGTATTCCTGCCAGAACCGCAGCAGGCTGCTCAGGCTGACCATGGTCATGATGATAATGACCTTGGTCAGGTCGGCGTCGTCGCCTTGATCCTGGCTGATCGGCAGCCAGTAGTCGGTGAAAAAGCTGATGCCTGCCAGGGTCAGCAGTACATAGATGAAGGGATTGTTCAGGGCTTTGAGCAGTTGGACGATGGCGTGAGGCGGCTTGTCGTGGGCGACTTCGTTGTGGCCTCCACGCGCCAAACGGCCTTCAGCTTCGAGTTCGGTCAAACCGTCAGCGGTGGCGTTGAGGTTGGTGAGGGTTACGGTCAGGCCGTTTTGCGCTTCCCGGGCGGCACGCATCGACAGCTTGGCGTTGTCGCTGGAGGTGCCCCGGGTGGTTTTCTTTGCGGTTTTTACAAGGGTCATTGCTGTGCTCCTGCCGCAGTCTTGCGGCACGACACACAGGTACTCAGCTAATCAAAGACGAGCGCACGTATGTCGAGCCGCAAATAAGCGATCGAGTCGGATGATTGTGTTTTGATGTTTTAACGTTCGCTGTCCATCAACTAACACGTGACAGGCAACGAACCGACTACTGGCTTCGTCCATAACTAACTCCAATAACATTTGTTTTTAACAGGCAGCAGGAAGTTGTCGGATTTCGTTTTAAGAAAACCGTTCAGGAAGGACTTTGGAAGCTCCTTAAAATCAAAAGCTCCTTAAAATAAAAGTGCCTTCAAATCAATTGAAAGTGCGCGCCCCGGTACAGGCCGAGCATCAGGCTCGCCTGCTGGAAGAGGCGCGCGATGCGCCGACTCGGTGGGTCCTGGCTTTCGTCGAAGCTCCAGCGTTGCTGAAGCCGGCCCGTCGTCGGGCAGACGCGCCAGTTGGCACGAGGCTGTGCCTTGGCATGGGCAGAAGGGGCGGAAAACGGGGCGCTGGGCCGAGTCGTCAACAGACGCTCACGGCAAAGCTTGACCCGCATGGTCGATGCAAAGGCGCGTACGCCTGGCATTACAGTGGTTTTGAAGTTCATAACATGCCTCTGGGCCGGACTGATTCCGGTGAGGCAAGTTACGGTGGAGCCTCAGGCTCTAGCGCAGCTCACCCGACCGAAAAATCGAGTCCCGTCATTGTCTGGGTTATGTGCCAGATCCTGCATATCTGCAGTCATCCGACAGCGGCTAGATACTGTGTCCATTGAATTCTTTTGTGAGTTGATAAAAGGCCGTTGTTACCGGCCCGGGCAATTTACTGAGCGAGGCGGGTGAAGTCAATCGTAAAAGTGCACTTAATGGCCGGTTAAACGGGGTTCGGTCATTGAAGTGTGTAGTGGTTCAGCTAATTGACAGTTAGTTGTCGTTTTGATGGCTGTTGTATAGAACGTAGGAGCTGGCGAAGCCTGCGATTTTTTGATCTTTGGCATTTCAGCGGCCGCCGAAGATCAAAAAATCGCAGGCTTCGCCAGCTCCTACACGATAATCTCCAGCGTGGTCGATTATCGGGAGCGAGGGCTGGCTTGAATATGTGGAGGGCAGGTGAGCGTCGATATCGAATGCGTGGTGGTCGGGGCCGGTGTGGTCGGGCTGGCGGTAGCCAGGGCGCTGGCTCGGGCCGGGCGAGAAGTGATTCTGGTCGAGGCGGGCGAGGGGATTGGCGTGGGCATCAGCTCGCGCAACTCGGAAGTGATCCACGCCGGTATCTATTACCCGAGCGGCAGTCTCAAGGCGCAATTGTGCGTGGAGGGCAGGCAACGGCTGTACGCTTTCTGCGATGAGCGCGGCGTCGATTACCGGCGTATCGGCAAGCTGATCGTGGCCACCGATGACCGTCAGTGCCGAGCCTTGCAAGCATTGCTGGAGCAGGGCAGGCGCAACGGCGTCGATGATCTGCAATGGCTGAGTACCACGCAGGCGCGGGCGCTTGAACCGGCGTTGTCCTGCGTTGCCGCGCTCTGGTCGCCGTCCACCGGCATCGTCGATTCCCATGCCCTGATGTTGGCGCTTCAGGCAGACGCCGAAGCGTGCGGTACTTCGATAGCCTTTCACACGCCATTGGAATCGGCCCGTTGCACCGGGCACGGTTTCGAGCTGCACATGGGTGGGGCTCAGCCGATGACGTTGAGCTGTCGTCAGTTGATCAACTGCGCCGGATTGTCCGCGCCTGAAGTGGCGAGCCGGATCGAAGACTTGCCAGCGCAGCACGTTCCCAAGGCCTGGCTGTGCAAGGGCAGCTATTTCAGTTTCAGCGGTCCGGCGCCGTTCCGGCATCTGGTTTACCCGGCACCGGAAAGCGCCGGGCTGGGCGTGCACATGACCCTGGACCTGGGCGGTCAGGCGCGTTTCGGGCCGGATGTCGAATGGGTCGAGCACGTCGATTACCGCGTCGATCCCCGCCGTAGCGAAAGTTTCTATCAGGCGATCCGGCGCTACTGGCCGGCGTTGCCCGATGACAGCCTGCAACCAGCCTACAGCGGCATTCGCCCGAAGATCAGCGGGCCGAGCGAGGCGGCCAGCGACTTTGTCATCAGCGGCCCGGATGTGCATGGCGTGCCGGGGTTGGTCAACCTGTTCGGCATCGAATCGCCGGGGCTGACCAGTTGCCTGGCGCTGGCCGACCGGGTGGTAAAAATACTAGCCGCTCCGCATTCCTTGTAGCAGCTGGCGAAGCCTGCGTTCGGCTGCGAAGCAGTCGTAAAACCTGCCCATGCGGTTTACCTGGTAGACCGCAATGCCTGAATTCACGACTGCTGCGCAGCCGAACGCAGGCTTCGCCAGCTGCTACAAAGGCGCGTACGGCGTGACCGATGATCAGCGTTTACGATGTTGCCAGCCGCGAGGGCTATTCTTGGCAATGCGCCCATCGTCATGGGAGACCTCTGATGATCAACGTACGCACTGCCCGCATGCTCGCCGATTACAGGCGCTGGGCCGATCAGCGACTCTTCGACAGCCTCATGGCGCTGCCACCGGAAGAGCTCAACCGCAAGCGGGTGTCGGTGTTCAACAACATCATCGGCACCTTGAACCACATCTACGTGGTGGACTGCATCTGGCAAGCCCATCTGGAGGGCCGAGGGCACGACTTCAAAACCTCCCATGACCTGCTCCATACCGAACTCCCCGAGCTGCGAATGGCGCAACAGGAGATCGATCAATGGTTCTGTGGATGGACCTCGGCCCAGACCGACGATTCGCTGGATCAACCGATCGAATTCACCTCTGTCTCGGGGGAAAGCGGGGTCATGAGCGCCGGCGCGATGCTGTTGCATGTGGTCAACCACGCCAGTTATCACCGTGGCTGGGTAGTCCAGATGTATGTCGAGATTCCGGCCCTGCCGCCGATCACTGATCTGCCGGTATTTCTGCGCGATGTTCCGGGGTACTGAATCGAATTCCACCAATTCCCGCCCCAAACAAATCCCCTGTGGGAGCGGGCTTGCCCGCGATAGCGGAGTGTCAGACGACGTAATTTTCTCTGTCAGGCCTCCATCGTGGGCAAGCCCGCTCCCACAGGTTATGTGTCAGTTCAGGAAATTTGGGTCAGGCCTGAGGAATCAGGTTCTGCCGGCAATCGAGCACCAAGAGCGCACCACCCAGTTCGCTGCTGCCGACTTCCAGCGTAAACCCATGCAAACTGACAATCGCCGCGACGATCGACAGGCCCAGCCCGAAACCGCTTTGCGGGTTACCGCCCTCGGCGCGATAGAAGCGCTGGAACACCGCTTCACGTTCGGCCAGCGCAATGCCGGGGCCGGAGTCGAGTACTTCGATTCGCGTATGCCCAGCGTCATTCAACCCACGTAAAATCACCTTGCCACCCGGCGGTGTGAATTTGATCGAGTTGCTCAGCAAATTCGCCACGGCTTCGAACAGCAGCGCCCGGTCGCCGTTGAGCCGGGGCAGGGACTCGGGCAGTTGCAGTTCAAAAGTCAGTTCGCCTTCTTCCGCCAGCGGCAGATAAAAGTCATGCAACTCTTGCAGCAACGGCACCGGGTCCAGTTGCACGAAGCCCGAACGGCGCTGGCGATCCTCCAGCTCGGAAATTCGCAACAGTCCACGAAAACGCGCCATCAAGGTATCGGCTTCGCCGAGCACCGAATCCAGTTGCACGGCCAGCGTCGAACCGTCATCGGCCTGCTGCTGAATCCTGTACAGCTGCGCCCGCAAGCGCGTCAGTGGTGTGCGCAGGTCATGGGCGATGTTGTCGCACACGCCCTTGACCTCGTTCATCAAGCGCTCGATGCGTTCGAGCATGGCGTTGACGATGGCGGCGAGCATGTCCAGCTCGTCACGGCGGTTGGACAGCGGCAGGCGCCGGGTCAGGTCACCGGCGACGATGGCTTCGGCGCTGGCCTGGATTGCCCGGATCCGCCGCAGCGGTCGCCGTCTCAATAAATGCCAGCCGGCGATGCCGGGCAGAATGGTCAGCGACACGCCCCACAGCAGCGCGTGCAGGATGATCCGGGTCACGGCAAACAGCGAACCGTTGTCCCGCACCAGCACCAGCCAGCGACCGTCCAGGGTCCGGGTCGCCGCAGCATCGCAGCTGTCGGCGGGCAGAGTCGGGTCGTCGGCGTCGACGCAGTCGCTGAGGATGTGAATCTTGCCGTCCAGCGGCAGGCCTTGGGGGATCTGGCGCAAGGGGCCGCTGAGGTAGTGCTGCTGGTCATCGAACAGGCCATAGGCATCGATGCCGCGAATGTCGAAGGTCACACTGGCGGCGAGGGCGTCCTCCAGTTGCTCGCCCTGGAAGCGAGAAAACAAATGCTGGCGTTGCATCAACGAATGCTTGGCCAGGGTGTCCAGGTAGCTGGACACCTCGTAATACATGACCCCCATGAGAATCCCGCTCCAGGCCACGAACAGCGAACTGTAGAGCGCCAGCAAGCGGCTGCTGGAGGAGCGCCAGCCTTTAGAGGGGTTCAGCAATGACATAACCCGAGCCTCGCACCGTCCGAATCAGTGGGACTTTGCCTGGCGGGTCGATCTTTTTGCGCAGCCGGCCGATGTGCACGTCGATCAGGTTGGTGCCAGGGTCGAAGTGATAACCCCAGACCTCTTCGAAAATCATCATCCGCGACAGAATCTGCCCGGTGTTGCGCATCAGAAATTCCAGCAACTTGTACTCGGTGGGCAACAGCGTCAGCAACTGGCTGTCGCGGCTGGCCTCGTGGCTGATCAGGTTCAGCTCCAGATCGGCCACGCGCAATGTGGTGGCCTGGGCGGTCACGGTGTTTTGCCGGCGCAGCAAGACTTCGACCCGGGCGGCCATTTCATCGGTGGCGAACGGTTTGGTCAGGTAATCGTCGCCGCCGGCGCGCAGGCCGCGAACCCGTTCATCGACATCGGAGAGGGCGCTGATCATCAGGATCGGCGTGGCCACGCCCATGGTGCGCAGGGTGGTGACAATCGCCAGACCATCGAGCTCCGGCAGCATGCGGTCGAGGGTGATCAGGTCGTAGTCGCCACTGACCGCGCGCTCCAGGCCTTCGCGGCCATTGTCGACCCAATCCACGTCGAGGCCGTGGCTACTCAGTTCGGCGACGATTTCCCGGGCGGTCACAGCGTCGTCTTCGATGGTCAAGATGCGGGTCATAAGGGCTTGCCTGGTTAGGTGTTCAAGACGTTGCACGGCATTTTGCCAAGAAATGATCGATGGTTTTCTAAATAAAATTTCATGCAGGCCTCGTTTTGATCAATGCATAAAACCCGCCGATATGGCCGGCTCCTTGCAAACTGCATGACCCTGAGAAGTTCATTGTTTTCAACGCATTGAAATAGAACGATTTATCCAAGTGGCGCGACTGGCACGTTGACTGCAATTGCTCGTTTGACGAGTTGTAACACCTGCCTGGAGCACTACAACAATGAACAGATCCTCTGATGGTTTTTATCCTGTCGCAGATGAGTTCAGCACGCTCTCGGGCGTATCCTGGGCGGCGATCTTCGCCGGGGCCGCGGCGGCTGCGGCGTTGTCGCTGATCCTCGTGCTGCTTGGTTTTGGCCTGGGTTTTTCGGCGGTTTCGCCGTGGGCCCATGAAGGCGTCAGCGCCAAAAGCCTGGGTATCTCGACGATTGTCTGGCTGGCCTTTACCCAGATCGTGGCGTCCGGGCTCGGCGGCTACATCGCCGGTCGCTTGCGGGTGAGGTGGGCCTACGTGCACGGCGATGAGGTTTACTTCCGTGACACGGCCCATGGCTTCCTGGCCTGGTGTATCGCGACGTTGGTGACCGCGACCCTGGTGGTCGGCTCGGTCAGCAACATTGTCAGTGGCGGCGTGCAGGCCGGGGCCACGGTCGCCGGCGGTACCGCCAGCGCCATGACCCAGGCTGCCGGCAGCGCGGTCGGTAATACCGACAGTGACCCTTACGGTTACTTCGTCGACAGCCTGTTTCGCGATGATCGGCCAGTCGCCGTCAGCGAGGACGCCGTCAATGGCACCGTCACCCGGATCTTCGCGCGCAGCCTGCGTAACGACGGTCAATTGGCGCCCGAGGATCGGACCTACCTGGCACAACTGGTCGCCCAACGGACCAACCTCACTCAAGAGGACGCCGAACGTCGTGTCGATGAAGTCTATGCCCGCACCCAAAAAGCCGTCGCCGACGCCAAACTGGCGGCGCAACAAGCGGCCGACACCGCAGCCAAAGTCGCAGCCTTGACCGCGTTGTGGATGTTCGTCGCGTTGCTGGCCGGTGCATTTTTTGCCAGCCTCGCCGCGATCTTCGGCGGTCGTCGTCGGGATGCCGTGGAGTACCTGGAAACCGATGCCTACGTGACCACCACCACAACCACGACACTGCCACCTATTCGCTAACCCAGGAGAACTATCATGCGCTCTATATTGCTGTTCTTTCTCGGCGTACCAATCCCGATCATCATTCTGATTGCCTTGCTCACGTGACCCCTTTGAGGCGCTTGCCTGCGCCGCTTCTATCTCCGGTAGAAGCGGCGTTTTGCTTTTCTGATGCCCAAGCAGCGAGAATCGTCCCAGCGGGAGCACATCCGCTTCCACTTTTAATGTTGTGTTGCCTGACAGGAGAAATACCTTGGACAAAAAGGAAAGCAAACGGCAACTGGTGACGATGCTCGAAAGCGGGCATTCGAAGACCGAAATTTTCAAGACGCTGTCCGGCGGGGAGGTCAAGGATCGGGTGCTGGCGTACTGGATCGGTGCCTATGCGGACCCTGCGCTGTGTCAGCGGCACTCCGGCAAGATCAAGACATTACTTTTTCTGACGATTGCTCAAGCGTTGCTCGGTGCAGTCTTCGGGTTCTTGCTCGGCTCGATGATCGGACCAGGTGCCGCCGTGTTTTTTACCCTGTTTGCCGCAGGGGTGCCGCTGCTGTTCGCCTGGGGCTTTTATAAGAACGTTGCGCAGGCCTACACCATTTACGTGATCCTGTCCCTGAGCCAGTTTCCGCGAATGTTCCAGGGGTTTGAGGAAGATCCGCTGCTGACGCTCGTCGGTGCCGGGATCACCCTGGGCATGGTGTTTTTTGTCGCGTACCTCAAAACGCTGTTGTTCCCGGACCTGGGATTCCTCGGCTCGAAGAAGGTCAAAGGACACTACGTGTTTTCCAGCTGAAGATCGGTGCCGGGCGCGGCAGAAATGGAATGCTTGAGGACGCCTTCGCGGGCAAGTCGGATCGCCGCACCGCTCGCTTCTACAGGTCATGCGCCGATCATGTGGGCGCTGACGATCGTTCCCACGCAGAGCGTGGGAACGATCGTTGTGGCTCAGTTAATCGGCGTAGCGACAAACACCTCAAGCCCCTCGGCATACTCTGTGAACGCGCTGATCCGCGGAAACTGCGCGGCCTGCACCTGATCCGGCACCATCAGGTTGGTAAAGCTCCAGGCCACCGCCAGGGTAATCCCGTCCTGCGCAATCGAACCGTCGGTTTTCAGCGGCTGTTTTTCCAACTCCCGCTCCAGCGCCGAATACGCCGCGGCCAATTGCACTTCGACCCGTTCCACCCAGGGCGCGTACTGAATCTCCGCTGGCCGCAGGTTGCGTTCGTAGTAAAGCTGAACCGACTTTTCGCACGCCGCCAACGTCAGGCCGATCAGTCGTAGCGAGCGCAAGCGTTGCTCCAGATTGTTGGGTATCAGGCTTTTACCCGGCGCGGCCAGAGCCTCCAGGTAGTCGATGATCAGCGTTGAATCCATCAACACCTCGCCATCATCCAGCACCAGGGTCGGCGCCTTCACCACCGGGTTGATCTGCTGGAACTGCTCGAAGTTTCTGAACACCGAAACCGAATCGTGCTCCAGCGGTATGCCCAGGCACTTGGCGGAAATGGCGACGCGTCGCACGTAGGGCGAATCCAGCATGCCGATCAGTTTCATTGAGCCTTTCCTTCAGACGGTCCTTGGGGGATGGACAACCTTAGCTGAGGTTCAGCGACCTGCAAACGGCCTCGCGCTAATCCTCAAAGGCTAATCCTCAAAGCCTACCTGCTCATGAATCTCATCGACCTTCAATTCCAGTCGATAAGCCACGGCGATAAACAGCGCCTGGCACAGGCACAAGGTCGCACTCAACGAGCGGAAGGCAAACGAACTGCCTTCGTTGACCAGCAGCACGGTGTTGGCGCGCTTGGCCAACGGCGAGAGGTTGCTGTCGGTGATGATCAGGGTTTTCGCCTGATTGTGCTGGGCAATACGCAGACAGTGCTGGGTTTCCTTGCCGTAGGGCGTGAAGCTGATGGCGATCACCAGGTCATTGGCGCGCACGCTGCGCATCTGCTCGCGGTAACTGCCGCCGAGGCCCGACACCAGGTGGATGCGCTTATTGGTGTGTTGCAGGTTGTAGACCAGGTAATCGGCCACCGCGAACGAGCGGCGCACCCCGACCACGTAGATGTTGTCGGCATTCACCACCAGGTCCACGGCTTTGTCGAAGGCCTGGTCATCGAGTTCCAGCCCCAGCCGTTCAATGCCCGACAGGGTGGCATTGATGCATTCGCGCGCCAGATCGCCCCCGCTGGCCTTCTGCGACTTGTTGGCGATCATGCTGCGGATGCGTTGCTGGTAGTTCTGCACCGGCGTGGTTTTGTGGGTGTAAGCCTCGCGGAACAGCGCCTGCATTTCGCTGAAACCACTGAAGCCGAAACGCTGGGAAAAACGCACGATGGCCGATGGGTGCACTTCGCATTCACGGGCGATGTCGCTGATGCGGTCGACCATGATCCGGTCGCTCTGCTGGCTCATGTAGCTGGCGATGCGTTTGAGCTGGCGCGGCAGGCTTTCGTATTCATCGGTGATCAGCTGCAACAAACGCTCGGCGTTGATCGGAGGGCTGGCGAGATCGCTGTCGGGCGTGCTCTCGGTCGTAGCCGGCTGATCGGTGCGGGACATAAGGAATCCTTCTGGCTTGTTCTCATAGAGATGACAGGCGGGTCATCCCCTGACAATAGGTTGGCTGTGCGCAGTCTACAGGGTAGGCCGGAATAAAATCTTGAGCTTGCGGCTGCCATGGGGTCTGCTGAAACGATGCACTGTGTCTGGAACGCTTGTGTGAAAGTTTATTGGAAAAAATATTCCACGTAAAAAATATTTAGAATAATTATTGATTGTTCGGTCCCGGTCGTTTTAGTCTGCATCCACCAAGAGTGTTCGGTGCCTTCATCGCCCCGAACGCAGGCTGATAAAAATAACAGGAGCCAGCATGGGCCAGACTCGTTTTGCCAGTGGGCGTCAATTGGATCTGATTTGCCTGGGGCGCCTAGGCGTCGACCTCTATGCGCAGCAAGTCGGGGCGCGGCTGGAGGATGTGAGCAGTTTCGCCAAATACCTCGGTGGTTCGTCCGCCAACATCGCTTTCGGCACCGCTCGGCTGGGTCTGAAATCGGCGATGCTGAGCCGGGTGGGGGACGACCACATGGGCCGCTTCCTCGTTGAATCGCTGACCCGTGAAGGCTGCGACGTCAGCGGCATCAAGGTCGATCCGGAACGCCTGACCGCCATGGTCCTGCTGGGCCTCAAGGACCGCGAAACCTTTCCCCTGGTGTTCTACCGCGAAAATTGCGCCGACATGGCGTTGCGCGCCGAAGACATCAACGAAGCCTTTATCGCCTCCAGCAAAGCCTTGCTGATCACCGGCACCCATTTCTCCACCGACGGCGTCTACAAGGCGAGCATCCAGGCGCTGGACTATGCCGAGAAGCACAACGTCAAACGGGTGCTGGACATCGATTATCGCCCGGTGCTCTGGGGGCTGGCCGGCAAGGCGGACGGCGAAACCCGGTTCGTCGCCGATCAGAACGTCAGCCAGCACGTACAGAAAATTCTTTCGCGTTTCGACCTGATCGTTGGCACTGAAGAAGAGTTTTTGATTGCCGGCGGTTCCGAGGATTTGCTCACCGCGCTGCGAAATGTCCGGCAACTGAGCTCGGCCACATTGGTGGTCAAGCTTGGCCCGCAAGGCTGCACGGTGATTCATGGGGTGATTCCGGCGCGTCTCGAAGATGGCGCGATCTACCCCGGCGTGCGCGTCGAAGTGCTGAATGTGCTGGGGGCCGGCGATGCCTTCATGTCGGGTTTCCTCAGCGGCTGGCTGGAGGACGCCAGCGACGAGCGCTGCTGCCAGTTGGCCAATGCCTGCGGCGGTCTGGTGGTGTCGCGCCATGCCTGCGCCCCGGCGATGCCGACCCGCGCCGAACTCGACTATCTATTCAACAGCCCGGTACCGATCACCCGGCCGGATCAGGACGCCGTGTTGCAGCGTCTGCATCAAGTCAGCGTGCCGCGCAAACAGTGGAAGCAACTGTTCATCTTCGCCTTCGACCATCGCGGGCAATTGGTGGAGCTGGCCCACAAGGGCGGGCGCGATCTGAACGCTATCGGCGAACTCAAACAACTCTTTATCAAAGCCGTGGAGCGGGTCGAAGCGGATTTGCGTGAGCAGGGCGTCGAGGCTGATGTCGGCTTGCTGGCCGATCAACGCTTCGGTCAGGACTCGCTGAACGCTGCCACCGGTCGCGGCTGGTGGGTGGCACGCCCGGTGGAAGTGCAGGGTTCGCGGCCATTGGCGTTCGAACACGGGCGCTCGATCGGCAGCAACCTGATCGCTTGGCCACAAGAACAGATCATCAAATGCCTGGTGCAATTCCACCCCGACGACGAGCCGTTGCTGCGTCTGGAGCAGGAAGCGCAGATCAAGGGTTTGTATCAGGCCTCGCAAGTCAGCGGTCATGAACTGCTGCTGGAAATCATTCCGCCCAAGGATCACCCGTCGACGCATCCGGACGTGCTGTATCGAGCGCTCAAACGCCTCTACAACCTGGGCATCTACCCGGCGTGGTGGAAGATCGAAGCGCAAAGCGCCGAGGAATGGAAACAGCTCGATGAACTGATTCAAGAACGCGATCCGTATTGCCGTGGCGTGGTGCTGCTGGGCCTGAATGCGCCAGCGGCGGCGCTGGCCGAAGGGTTTCAGCAGGCCAGCCAGAGCCAGACCTGCCGAGGTTTTGCCGTAGGCCGGACGATTTTCCAGGAACCGAGCCGCGCGTGGATGGCCGGTGAAATCGACGACGAAACGCTGATCCGCCAGGTGCAGGGCACGTTCGTCGAATTGATCGACGCCTGGCGCACAGCCCGCGCTTGATGGAACACCGCAATACCTGTGGGAGCGGACTTGCCCGCGATGACGGCGGCACATTCAACATAAATGTGACAGCTAGATCGCTATCGCGGGCAAGTCGAATCGTCGCACCGCCACTCCCACAGGGTTTTGTGCCGCTCTTACTGGTTATGTAAAACAATAAAAGGTGCAGCCATGCCCGCTATCCGAATTGGTATCAACCCGATCTCCTGGAGCAACGACGACTTGCCGTCCCTCGGTGGCGAGACGCCGTTGAGCACCGCCCTCAGCGAAGGCAAGGAAATCGGCTACGAAGGTTTCGAACTCAACGGCAAATTCCCCAAGGATGCCAAAGGCGTCGGCGACGTGCTGCGGCCTTACGATCTGGCGCTGGTCTCCGGCTGGTATTCCAGCCGTCTGGCCCGCCGCTCCGTGGCCGAGGAAATCGACGCCATCGGCAGCCATGTCGAACTGCTGGCGAAGAACGGCGCCAAGGTGCTGGTCTATGGCGAAGTCGCTGACTCGATTCAAGGCCAGCGCATTCCGCTGGTCGAGCGCCCGCGTTTTCACACCGAGCAGGCGTGGCAGGAATACGCCGACAAACTCACCGAACTGGCACGCTTCACCTTGTCCCAGGGCGTGCGCCTGGCGTATCACCATCACATGGGCGCCTATGTCGAATCTCCGGCCGATATCGACAAACTGATGGCGTTGACCGGCAGTGAAGTCGGCCTGCTGTTCGATTCGGGCCACTGCTACATGGGTGGCGGTGAACCCTTGCAGGTGCTGCGCAAACACATCGAACGCATCTGCCACGTGCATTTCAAGGACGTGCGCAAACCGGTGGTGCAACTGGCGCGCAACAACCTGTGGAGCTTCCCGGACTGCATCATCAACGGCACGTTCACCGTGCCCGGCGATGGCGACATCGACTTCGGCGCCTTGCTCGACGTCCTGCTGGGCGCCGATTACCACGGTTGGCTGGTGGTGGAAGCCGAGCAGGATCCAGCGGTGGCACCGAGTTACGTCTACGCCAAAAAAGGCTATGACACCTTACGCGCACTGCTCAACGAGAGGACCGCGCGATGAGCCTGTTGGTCAAAAGCAATGCACGCGGCCGGACCATGGTTGAGTTGGGGCAAGGGGAGCTGGAATACGTCGGCTTCGCCGCTTACCGCCTGAGCCTCGGCGAAACCCTGCCTGTCAGCGCCGGCGACAAGGAACTGTGCCTGGTGCTGCTCAGCGGCCGGGTCAGCATCAAGGGTGAAGCGCCGGGGCAGGGCGCGTTCGATTGGGACAACATTGGCGATCGCCAATCGGTGTTCGAAGACAAATCGCCGTTCGCGGCGTACTTGCCACCGGGCAGTCAGGCGCAAGTGGTCGCGCTCAGCGACGTGCAAATCGCCGTTTGCTCTGCGCCTGGCTCCACTACTGAAGCTAAAAGCGAAAAGATCGCAGCCTTCGGCAGCTCCTACAGCCCACGGCTGATCAAACCCGACAGCATGAAACGCAGCGTGCGCGGCAAGGGCGCCAACACCCGCTACGTCTGCGACATCCTGCCAGACACCGAACCGGCCCATTCGCTGCTGGTGGTGGAAGTGCGCACACCGTCCGGGCACTCGTCGAGTTACCCGCCGCATAAGCACGATACCGACGATCTGCCGCATCAAAGCTTTCTCGAAGAAGCCTATTACCACCAGATCAACCCGCCGCAGGGTTTCGTGTTCCAGCGGGTCTACACCGACGATCGCAGCATCGACCAGGCCATGGCCGTGGAAAACAGTGATCTGGTGGTCGTGCCCAAGGGCTATCACCCGGTCAGCGTGCCCTACGGCTACGAGTCGTATTACCTGAACGTGATGGCCGGACCGAAACGCGTCTGGCAGTTCCATAACGATCCGCAGCACAGTTGGCTGCTTGATCTCTGAACTAAAAAGCCTGAATTACAACATCCGAACGGAGAACAAGAACAATGAGCGACGCCCAGGTTATAGGCCATTACATCGACGGTCAGGTGCAGGACAGCGGCAGCGAGCGGTTCAGCAATGTCTTCAATCCGGCCACCGGCGCGGTACAGGCGCGGGTCGGGCTGGCCAGCCAGAAGACCGTGGACGATGCCGTCGTCTCAGCCCTGAAGGCGTTCCCGGCGTGGTCCGAGCAATCGTCCCTGCGCCGTTCGCGGGTGATGTTCAAGTTCAAGGAACTGCTTGACCGCCATCACAACGAACTGGCGGAAATCATCAGTCGCGAACACGGCAAGGTGTTCTCGGACGCCAAGGGCGAAGTGACGCGCGGCATCGAAATCGTCGAGTACGCCTGCGGTGCGCCGAACCTGCTGAAAACCGAGTTCAGCGACAACATTGGCGGTGGCATCGACAACTGGAACCTGCGCCAGCCGTTGGGCGTTTGTGCCGGTGTAACCCCGTTCAACTTCCCGGTGATGGTGCCGCTGTGGATGATCCCGATCGCGCTGGTCACCGGTAACTGCTTCATCCTCAAACCCTCCGAACGCGACCCGTCGGCCAGTTTGCTGATGGCGAAATTATTGACCGAAGCCGGGCTGCCGGACGGTGTGTTCAACGTGGTCCAAGGCGACAAGACCGCGGTCGACGCCTTGCTGCAACACCCGGACATCGAGGCGATTTCCTTTGTCGGTTCGACGCCGATTGCCGAGTACATCCACCAGCAAGCGACTTCGCGCGGCAAACGCGTACAGGCGCTGGGCGGGGCGAAGAACCACATGATCGTCATGCCCGACGCGGATCTGGATCAAGCGGCAGATGCATTGATCGGCGCGGCGTACGGCTCGGCCGGTGAGCGCTGCATGGCGATTTCGATTGCTGTGGCCGTCGGTGATGTCGGCGACCAGTTGATTGCCAAACTGCTGCCGCGCATTGATCAACTAAAGGTCGGCAACGGCATGCAGGGCGACAGCGACATGGGGCCGCTGGTGACTGCCGAGCACAAGGCCAGGGTCGAGGGCTTTATCGGCGAAGGCGTGGCCCAGGGCGCGCAGCTGATTGTCGACGGGCGCAACTTCAAGGTGCCGGGCGCCGAGAACGGTTTCTTCGTCGGCGCGACGCTGTTCGACAACGTCACGACCGAGATGAGCATTTACCAGCAAGAGATTTTCGGCCCGGTGCTGGGCATCGTGCGCGTGCCGGATTTCGCCAGCACCGTGGCACTGATCAACGCCCATGAGTTCGGCAATGGCGTGTCCTGTTTCACCAGCGATGGCGGCATTGCCCGCTCGTTTGCCCGCAACATCAAGGTCGGCATGGTCGGCATCAACGTACCGATTCCGGTACCGATGGCCTGGCACTCGTTTGGCGGCTGGAAGCGCTCGCTGTTCGGTGATCACCACGCTTACGGTGAAGAAGGCATTCGCTTCTACAGCCGCTACAAAAGCGTGATGCAGCGCTGGCCCGACAGCATCGCCAAGGGCCCTGAGTTCAGCATGCCGACTGCCAAATAATTCACTTGTGCGGAGAACAACAAAAAATGAGCAAACCCCTGCGTTTCGCCCTGAACCGTATGGTCGCCCCACGTTTGTCCCTGCCCGCGTTCATCGAGTTGGCGGTGACGCTCAAGGCCGACGCCATCGAGATCCGCAACGACCTCAAGGGTGTCGAGATCGAGGACGGGACCGCGCCCGAACACGTGCGTGAGCTGTGCGCGGCCAAAGGCATCACCGTGCTGTCGATCAACGCGCTGTATCCGTTCGATGTGTGGAATGACGAGCGCCGTGCACACGCGCTGAAGCTTGCTGCTTATGCCCGTGATTGCGGCGCGCAGGGTTTGGTGATGTGCCCGTTGAACGACCGCGCCGATCCACGAACCGAAGCGCAGCGTGCTTCCGGGCTGCGCACGGCGTTGAGTGAACTGGCGCCGATCCTGCGCGATCACGGCATTCTCGGTTTCATCGAGCCGCTGGGTTTCGAAGAATGCTCGCTGCGGCGCAAACGCACCGCAGTCGATGCAATCAAGGCCATCGGTGGGCTGGATGTGTTCCGTCTGGTGCATGACACCTTTCACCATCACCTGGCCAGCGAACATGAATTCTTCCCCGAGCTGACCGGGTTGGTGCATATCTCCGGCGTCGAAGATGCCGAGGCACCGCTGGCGACAATCCGCGATGGCCATCGGGTGCTGGTGGGCGAGGGCGACATCCTCGGCAACGCGGCGCAGATCGAAACCCTGCTCGCTACCGGCTACAGCGGCTACCTGTCGTTCGAACCGTTCGCCGACAGCGTCCATGGCCTGACGGATATCCAGACGGCGATTGGCGCGAGCATGGATCACCTGCAGAAATCCCTGAGCTGACATCTCCCCCTGTAGGAGCTGCCGAAGGCTGCGATCTTTTGATCTTGTTTTTAAAGATCAAGATCAAAAGATCGCAGCCTTCGGCAGCTCCTACAGGGGATCGGATTTGCATTCACAAAAAGGTGCAAGCATGACCACAACAAGACTGACCATGGCCCAGGCCCTGGTGAAATTCCTCGATAACCAGTACATCGAGGTCGATGGGGTTCAGAGCAAATTCGTCACCGGGATCTTTACCATTTTCGGCCACGGTAACGTGCTGGGTCTGGGGCAAGCCCTGGAACAGGACAGCGGCGACCTGATCGTCCATCAGGGGCGCAACGAGCAAGGCATGGCCCACGCCGCCATCGGTTTCGCCAAGCAACACCTGCGGCGCAAGATCTACGCCTGTTCTTCATCGGTGGGCCCGGGTGCGGCGAACATGCTGACCGCTGCCGCGACGGCCACCGCCAACCGTATTCCCTTGCTGTTGTTGCCCGGCGACGTTTATGCGTGCCGCCAACCCGACCCGGTGTTGCAGCAGATCGAGCAGTTTCACGACCTGAGCATCAGCACCAACGATGCGTTCAAGGCCGTGAGCAAATACTGGGACCGGATCAACCGTCCCGAGCAACTGATGACCGCGGCGATCCACGCCATGCGCGTGCTCACCGACCCCGCCGAAACCGGCGCGGTGACCCTGGCCTTGCCGCAAGACGTGCAGGCCGAGGCTTACGACTATCCCGATTACTTCCTGCAAAAACGCGTGCACCGTATCGAGCGCCGCCCGGCCACCGAAGCGATGCTCGGTGATGCGTTAGCCCTGTTCAAAGGCAAGCGCAAGCCACTGATCATCTGCGGCGGTGGGGTCAAATACTCCGGCGCAAACGCAGCGTTGCAGGCGTTCGCCGAGCGCTTCGATATTCCTTTCGCCGAAACCCAGGCCGGCAAAAGTGCGGTGGTGTCCAGCCATCCGCTGAACGTCGGCGGGATCGGTGAAACCGGTTGCCTGGCGGCGAACCTGTTGGCCAAGGATGCTGATTTGATTATCGGTGTGGGTACTCGCTACAGTGATTTCACCACCGCGTCGAAGTCCTTGTTCAAGCACCCGGATGTGCAATTTCTGAACCTCAATATCAGCCCCTGCGATGCCCTGAAGCTCGACGGCGTGCAGCTGCTGGCGGACGCCAAAACCGGTTTGCAGGCACTGGCCGAAGCGTTGGGTGATTACCGCTCGATCTGGGGCGATCAACCCCGCCAGGCCAAGGCGCAACTGGATGAGGAAGTCGATCGCATCTATCAGGTTGAATACCAAGCGAAAGATTTCGTTCCTGAAATCAACGATCACCTGGACCCGGCAGTGCTGCGCGAATTCATCGAGCTGACCGGTTCCTGCCTGACCCAGAGCCGGGTGCTCGGCGTGCTCAATGAAACCCTGGGCGATGACGCCGTAATCGTCGCCGCCGCCGGCAGTTTGCCCGGTGACTTGCAGCGCAGCTGGCGTAGCAAGGGCGTGAACACTTACCACGTCGAGTACGGTTATTCGTGCATGGGTTACGAGGTGAACGCCGCACTGGGCGTGAAGCTCGCCGAGCCTGAGCGCGAGGTCTACGCACTGGTGGGCGACGGCTCCTACATGATGCTGCACTCGGAGCTGGCGACCTCGATCCAGGAGCGACGCAAGATCAACGTGGTGCTGCTGGACAACATGACCTTCGGCTGCATCAACAACCTGCAAATGGAACACGGCATGGACAGCTTCGGCACCGAGTTCCGTTTCCGTAATCCGGAAACCGGCAAGCTCGATGGCGGCTTCGTGCCGGTGGATTTCGCCATGAGCGCAGCGGCGTACGGCTGCAAGACTTACAAAGTGAACACCGTTGAAGAGTTGCAAGCTGCGTTGGCGGATGCGCGGTTGCAGACGGTGTCGACGCTGATCGATATCAAGGTCCTGCCCAAAACCATGATTCACAAATACCTGTCGTGGTGGCGGGTCGGCGTGGCGCAAGTTTCCACCAGCGCCCGCACCGATGCGGTGGCCAAGACCCTCAATGAGCGACTGGCCAAGGCCCGTCAATACTGATTGCCCTGAACGAACCCACAGGAGTGTTTATATGTCTTTGCTTTCCAATTCGTTGCGGATCGGCGTTATCGGCACCGGGGCCATCGGCCAGGATCACATCCGTCGTTGCAGCCAGACCTTGCTCAATAGCCAGGTTGTCGCGGTCACCGACATCAATCTGCAGCAAGCGGCCAAGGTCGTTTCCGATCTGAAACTGACTGCCGAGGTCTATCCCGACGGTCATGCGCTGATCAAGGCACCGGAAGTCGAAGCGATCCTCGTGACCTCTTGGGGCCCGAGCCACGAAGAGTTCGTACTGGCGGCGATTGCCGCGGGCAAACCGGTGTTCTGCGAAAAGCCGCTGGCGGTCACCGCCGAAGGCTGCCGCAAGATCGTCGAGGCCGAAGTGGCCCACGGCAAGCGTCTGGTGCAGGTCGGTTTCATGCGCCCATACGATGAAGGTTATCGGGCGTTGAAAGCCGTGATCGACAGCGGCCAGATCGGCGAGCCGTTGATGCTGCATTGCGCCCACCGCAACCCGACCGTGGGCGAGAACTACAAGACCGACATGGCGATCACCGACACACTGATCCATGAGCTGGACGTGTTGCGCTGGTTGCTCGACGACGATTATGTGTCGGTGCAGGTGGTGTTCCCACGCAAGACCAGCAAGGCCCACGCCCATTTGAAAGACCCGCAGATCGTGCTGCTGGAAACCGCCAAGGGCACGCGCATCGATGTGGAAGTGTTCGTCAATTGCCAATACGGCTACGACATCCAGTGCGAAGTGGTGGGGGAGACCGGCATCGCCAAACTGCCGGAGCCGTCGCAGGTTCAGTTACGCAGCGGGGCGAAGCTGTCGAATGCGATTCTGATGGACTGGAAGGATCGCTTCATCGCCGCGTATGACGTCGAGTTGCAGGCGTTTATCGATGGCGTGCGGGCCGGGCAGGTCGGCGGGCCGTCGGCGTGGGATGGTTACGCGGCAGCGGTGGCGGCGGATGCCTGCATCGAAGCGCAGAACAGCGGCCAGATCGTAAAAGTCGGCCTGCCAGACCGCCCCCGTTTCTACGGCTAACAAAACCTGATCTTTGCTGACACTCATCGATCATGTAGGAGCTGCCGCAGGCTGCGATCTTTTGACTTCGCTTTTTAGAATCAAGATCAAAAGATCGCAGCCTTCGGCAGCTCCTACAGGGGACGGCGTCGATTCTGGTTAAGGAGAACAAAAAACATGCGCATCGCACTAGACCCCTACATGTACCGCAACCTGTCCCTGGGCAAGATGGTCGACAAGGTTGCCGAGCTCGGTTACGAACACATCGAGCTGTCGCCCCGGGAAGATTTCCTGCCGTTCTATAAAGCCCCGCGGGTCGACAAGGCGCGGATCAAGGAATTCCGTAAAGCCCTGAGCGACACCGGGGTCAAACTCTCTTCCTTATTACCGATGTACCACTGGGCTGCTGCCGATGAAGGTTTGCGTGTGGCCGCCGTGCGTAACTGGAAACGCGCGATCCAGATTGCCGTGGAGATGGACTGCGAACTGGTCAATACCGAGTTCACCGGCCAGTCGGACAACCCGCTGGTGTGCGAGAACCAGTTCATGCGCTCCATGGACGAGTTGATCCCCGAGTTTGAACGCGAAGGCATCAAGCTCGATATCCAGGCTCATCCTTACGATTTCTGCGAGCGCAATAACGAGTCCGTGGACATCATTCGCGGGCTGGACCGTGACTGGATCAACTACCTCTACGCCGCTCCGCACACGTTTTTCTATGACGACGGTGTCGGTGATATCGCCTCGATGCTCAAGTACGCCGGCTCAAAGCTGAGCCACCTGATCATCGCCGACACCTACAACCACAAGGCTTCCTCGGGCTTGCGCTACATCGTCAACCCGCCGGGCGTCACCGCCACCGTGCACCAGCATCTGGACATCGGCCAGGGCGAGGTCGACTGGGAAGCGTTTTTCGGCACCTTGCGCGAGATCAAGTTCGATGGCATCGCTACCGTCTCGGTATTCGCCTGGGAAGACCGGCCGGACGAGTCCAACCGCATAATGCTCGAACGCGTCAAAAGCGAACTCTGCCGCTGACGGACCTTACACAAAACCTGTGGGAGCGGGCTTGTGTGGCGAGGGGGCTTGCCCCCGTTGGG
Organism: Pseudomonas sp. TH37; assembly: GCF_016650735.1. Classification (NCBI taxonomy): domain Bacteria; kingdom Pseudomonadati; phylum Pseudomonadota; class Gammaproteobacteria; order Pseudomonadales; family Pseudomonadaceae; genus Pseudomonas; species Pseudomonas sp. TH37. The sequence goes on along the minus strand of NZ_JAEKFD010000004.1, from coordinate 155,191 downwards.
GCGCGAAGCACCCCTAAAACCAATCACCGCGATCTTGAATTTAGAAAGCAGTGACTGGTTTTACGACTGCTTCGCAGTCGAACGGGGGCAAGCCCCCTCGCCACACAAGCCCGCTCCCACAGGGGCCGCGTTCTATAAGGAGAATACTTTCATGCGTATCGGACTTGTCGGTTACGGCCATGGCGGCCGGTTTTTCCATGCTCCGCTAATCAGCAGTTTGCCGGCGGCCACCTTTGTGGGCGTGGTCACCCGTTCTGCCGAGCGCCGACAACTGCTGGCGGCGGAACACCCTGGCGTGCCGGCCTTCGACAGCATTGGCCGACTGGTCGAAGCCGGGGTCGATGTGTTGGTGATCTCCACACCGCTCAAAGGTCGCCCGGCGCTGGTGCTCGACGCCATCGAACATGAGGTGGCAGTGGTCAGCGACAAACCGTTCGCTGCCGATGCGCAACAGGCGCAAACCCTGATCACCATGGCCGAGCGCCAGGGCGTGCAACTGAGCGTCTACCAGAACCGGCGCTGGGATTCGGACTTTCTCACCGTGCGCAAACTCATTGCGTCCGGTGCGCTGGGGCAGGTCACCCGTTTCGAATCGCGGATCGAGCGTTATTCGCCGCAGTCGGTGAACAACGGCAGCGGCGGCGGTTTCCTGCGCGATCTGGGCAGCCACCTGGTGGATCAGGCGCTCCTGTTGTTCGGCCCCGTCACCCGGGTCTATGCCGAACTGGATTACCTCGAAAAAGGCCAGCCCTTCGACAACGGCTTCTTTATGTCCCTGACCCATGCCAACGGCGTGATCTCGCACTTGGGCGGCAGTTGCCTGCAGAACACCCCCGGCCCGCGCTTTCGCGTGACCGGCACCCAGGGCTGCTACAGCGTCGACGGTCTGGATGGGCAGGAGGCGTCGACCCTCGCCGGGCTTACGCCGAAATCCGAAGGCGAGCGCTGGGGCGTCGAAGAGCACCGGCGTTGGGGATGGTTTGAGCAGGGCGAGGTGCGTGAGCGGGTGCCGTCCGAGCGTGGCTGCTGGAATCAGTTCTATTTGCAGCTACAAACCGCGTTACAGAGCGGTGGCCCACTGCCGGTCGACGCCCGTGATGCACTGGCGACCACCCGCGTACTAGACGCTGCGCGGCTAAGTTTCGAGCGGCATCAAGTGGTGGCACTGAGCCCGTTCGAGAGCCATGGAATAAAATCAGAATAAAATTCTAAAATGAGTTGATATAGAAATTATTTTCCAATAAAGTCATTTCCAGGTTGCCGACTATCAACGTCCGATCACGCTCAAGCAGGCCTTGAACGGGTGAAGGACGCACCAAAAACAAGAAACAAAAGCCAGGTACCGTCGATGAAAACCTTCAACTCTGCTTTGCATGCTTTACGTTCCGCGCTGCACCTCTCTCGCGACCTGCCTCGCGTCTCGTTTCATTCCTTCTTTCGCTTGCTTTGCGTCGAACGCAACGGCGCCCTGGTCTGCTGTATTCCGGGGGCACCGATTGTCCGCTTGCCCACTCACTGAAATCGTCACGCCTTATCCATAAAACCAACAAGAATGTGGAGAAAGACTTTTCATGAAGACCAAGATCCGTTTCGCCTCGCTGGCCTTGTCCCTGATGTTCGCCAGCGGCGCCGCACTCGCTGACATGAAGATCGGCGTCAGCATGTCGCAGTTCGATGACACCTGGCTGACCTACCTGCGCGAATCCATGGACACCAAAGCCAAGTCCTACCCCGATGGCGTCAAGCTGCAGTTCGAAGACGCCCGCAGCGACGTGGTCAGGCAGTTGAGCCAGGTAGAAAGCTTCATCAGTCAGAAGGTCGACGCCATTGTGGTCAACCCGGTGGATACCGCCGCCACCAAAAAAATCACTGAAGCAGCGGTCAAGGCCGGTATTCCACTGGTGTACGTCAATCGTCGTCCCGATGACATGAACCTGCCCAAAGGCGTGGTCACTGTCGCTTCCAACGATCTGGAGGCCGGCCAGATGCAGATGCAGTACCTGGCCGAAAAAATGGGCGGCAAGGGCGACATCGTGATTCTGCTCGGTGATTTGGCCAACAACTCCACCACCAACCGCACCAAGGGCGTAAAAGAGGTGCTGACCAAGTACCCGAACATCAAGATCGAGCAAGAGCAGTCCGGCATCTGGTCGCGGGACAAGGGCATGACCCTGGTCAACGACTGGCTGACCCAAGGCCGCAAATTCGACGCGGTGGTCTCTAACAACGACGAGATGGCGATTGGCGCGGCAATGGCCCTGCAACAGGCTGGCGTTGCCAAAGGCAGTGTGCTGATCGCCGGTGTCGACGGTACGCCCGACGGTTTGAACGCGGTGAAGAAGGGCTCTCTGCTGGTCTCGGTGTTCCAGGATGCCAAGGGGCAGGCGGACGGTTCGATCGACACGGCGGTGAAAATGGCCAAGAACGAACCGGTCGAGTCGGCCGTGTGGGTGCCGTATCGCTTGATCACGCTGCAAAACGTCGACACCTTCAAATAGCCCGTCCGTTCGATAACAACAATAAGCACGCAAGGTTGCGACGCGACCTTGCTGATGGAGGACCTGATCATGTTCGCTTCAGCGACTGCTTCGAGCACCCCGTTAGTGGGTATCCAGCCAACCGCAACACCTGTCGATGAGCCGTACCTGCTGGAGATCATCAACGTCAGCAAGGGTTTTCCCGGTGTGGTGGCCTTGTCCGACGTACAACTTCGGGTGCGTCCCGGTTCCGTGCTGGCGCTGATGGGCGAGAACGGCGCAGGCAAATCCACCCTGATGAAAATCATTGCCGGCATCTACCAGCCGGACGCCGGCGAGTTGCGCCTGCGGGGCAAGCCGGTGGTCTTTGAAACACCACTGGCTGCGCTCCAGGCCGGGATCGCAATGATCCACCAGGAACTCAACCTGATGCCGCACATGAGCATCGCCGAGAACATCTGGATCGGCCGCGAGCAGCTCAACGGCCTGCACATGATTGACCATCGCGAGATGCACCGTTGCACCGCCAAACTGCTGGAACGTCTGCGGATCAACCTCGACCCGGAAGAGCAGGTGGGCAACCTGAGCATCGCCGAACGGCAGATGGTCGAGATCGCCAAGGCTGTGTCCTATGACTCCGACGTCCTGATCATGGACGAGCCAACCTCGGCCATCACCGATAAGGAAGTCGCGCATCTGTTCTCGATCATTGCCGACCTCAAGAGCCAGGGCAAAGGCATCATCTACATCACCCACAAAATGAACGAAGTGTTCAGCATCGCCGATGAAGTGGCGGTGTTCCGTGATGGCGCCTACATTGGCCTGCAGCGGGCCGACAGCATGGACGGCGACAGCCTGATTTCGATGATGGTCGGCCGCGAACTGAGCCAGTTGTTCCCGGTGCGCGAGAAGCCGATCGGCGATCTGTTGCTATCGGTACGCGACCTCAAGCTGGACGGCATTTTCAAAGGCGTCTCCTTCGACCTGCATGCCGGGGAAATCCTTGGCATCGCCGGGTTGATGGGCTCGGGAAGGACCAACGTCGCCGAAGCGATCTTCGGCATCACCCCAAGTGACGGTGGCGAAATTCGCCTCGACGGCGAGGTGGTGCGCATCAGCGATCCGCACATGGCGATCGAGAAGGGCTTCGCGCTGTTGACCGAAGATCGCAAGCTCAGCGGCCTGTTCCCGTGCCTGTCGGTGCTGGAGAACATGGAAATGGCAGTCTTGCCCCATTACGTCGGCAATGGCTTCATCCAGCAGAAAGCCCTGCGGGCGTTGTGTGAAGACATGTGCAAGAAGCTGCGGGTGAAAACGCCGTCGCTGGAGCAATGCATCGACACGCTGTCCGGCGGTAATCAGCAGAAGGCCTTGCTGGCGCGCTGGCTGATGACCAATCCGCGCATCCTGATTCTCGACGAGCCGACCCGGGGCATCGATGTTGGCGCCAAGGCCGAGATCTACCGGCTTATTTCCTACCTCGCCAGCGAAGGCATGGCGGTGATCATGATTTCCTCTGAACTGCCGGAAGTGCTGGGCATGAGCGATCGGGTCATGGTCATGCACGAGGGCGACCTGATGGGCACCCTCGACCGCAGAGAAGCGACCCAGGAACGGGTAATGCAACTGGCCTCGGGCATGTCCGCGGTTCACTAATGGATGCTGGCGGTGGCCATGGCTGCCGTCGCGACGTAATAGAAGGGTGAGTGGTTATGAACGCGATACTGGAAAACAAGCCTGCAGTGGCACCGGTCAAGAGTCGCCGGCGCCTTCCGACCGAGTTGAGTATCTTCCTGGTGCTGATCGGCATCGGCCTGGTCTTCGAAATGTTCGGCTGGATCGTGCGGGACCAGAGCTTCCTGATGAACTCTCAGCGTCTGGTGCTGATGATCCTGCAGGTGTCGATCATCGGCCTGCTGGCGATCGGGGTGACCCAGGTTATCATCACCACCGGTATTGATCTGTCCTCCGGTTCGGTGCTGGCGTTGTCGGCGATGATTGCCGCCAGCCTGGCGCAGACCTCGGACTTTGCCCGGGCGGTGTTTCCGTCCCTGACTGACTTGCCGGTGTGGATTCCAGTGATCGTCGGGCTTGGGGTGGGATTGCTGGCGGGGGCGATCAACGGCAGCATCATTGCGATCACCGGGATTCCGCCGTTCATTGCCACCCTCGGCATGATGGTCTCGGCCCGCGGTCTGGCGCGCTACTACACCGAAGGTCAGCCGGTGAGCATGCTCTCGGATTCCTACACGGCCATCGGACACGGCGCGATGCCGGTGATCATCTTTCTAGTGGTGGCGGTGATCTTTCACATCGCCCTGCGCTACACCAAGTACGGCAAGTACACCTACGCCATCGGCGGCAACATGCAGGCGGCGCGCACCTCCGGGATCAACGTCAAGCGGCATCTGGTGATCGTCTACAGCATCGCCGGGTTGCTTGCAGGCCTGGCAGGAGTGGTGGCGTCGGCGCGGGCCGCGACCGGGCAGGCCGGGATGGGCATGTCTTATGAACTGGACGCAATTGCCGCAGCGGTCATCGGCGGCACCAGCCTGGCCGGTGGCGTAGGGCGGATCACCGGCACCGTGATTGGCGCGTTGATCCTCGGGGTCATGGCCAGCGGCTTTACCTTTGTCGGTGTTGATGCTTATATTCAAGACATCATCAAGGGGCTGATTATTGTGGTGGCGGTGGTCATCGACCAATACCGCAACAAGCGCAAACTCAAGCGCTGAAGCCGGAAGAAACACGAAAATGCGCCACGCCTGACCCGCGTGGCGCAGCCGTTTGTCTTCTATATACAGCCGCTCGACTGAATTTCTTGCTATAAACGCACTCCGATAAGCGGCTCAAAGCCTGCCGTAGCGCACTTTCAGGGCTTTGTCGGACAGATTTGCTGTCTTTTCAGTTGCTGAGGCCTCAAGTCGGCCTTAGACTGCCGCCCCTCGTAAATTGAGTGCCGGGTGGCGCTTGGAATAAACGGCGCCTTTCCAATGACCGCCTCAGGTTCAACGGATCGCTCCCTAATTCGCCTTAATGCACGTTTTTTTATAGAGATATCAATGACAAAGGACAAGTTGCTGGCCATGCCGGCGGATGACTACATGAATGCCGAGCAACATGCTTTTTTCTCCGAGCTGTTGCAGAACATGAAAGTCGAAACCCATGAGCGCATCGAGCAGAATCGCATCGCCATCGAGAGCCTGGACACCCCGGCCGATCCGGCTGACGCGGCTTCCGTCGAAGAAGAGCGCACCTGGCTGGTGAACGCGATCGATCGCGACCAGCGCATGCTGCCTCAGTTGGAACAGGCCCTGGAACGCATCAAGGAAGACAGCTTTGGCTGGTGCGATGACAGCGGCGAGGCCATCGGCCTGAAACGCCTGCTGATCAGCCCGACCACCAAGTACTGCATCGAAGCTCAAGAGCGTCACGAACAGATCGACAAGCACCAGCGTCAGGCCTGATTCTGTGGGGTAACCAGTTAATAACTGGTTGCCACTGAAAAGATCGCGGCCTTCGGCAGCTCCTACAGATTTATGCGAACCCATGTAGGAGCTGCCGAAGGCTGCGATCTTTGCTTTTCGACGTCTGCGAAAAATCCCACGCACTTCTATTGATCTGCTTCAACCCCCCACTACTAATGGACCATAGATAATGGCTTTGTAGTGGCGTTTAATGCGATCACAACAATTAGAAAACGCGTGGGGTGACGAAGATGACGAGGGACGGATCTCTGGTTGAGGCAATGCCTGCACCAGTACTTTTGCCGAAAAACCTTTGGCTGACGCCGACCCTGCAAAGCATCGCCCTGATGCTATTGCTGTGCGGCATGGCATTGGCTGGCTGGTCGCTTTACCTTGGCCTGCCGTTGGCCGTGCTGATTATCTGGCTGCCGCGCCTGCGCTCGCGCACTCTCCCTGAGGCGAACGCTGCGGACAGCACCAGCGCCATCGCTGGATTGACTCGCGATCTCTCCTACACCACCAGTCATAACGCCTTGTCGGCAGCCGGCGTGGCCTATTCGGTCAAGCAACTGGCGGACAAGCTGCAATCGCAGCTCAACGCCGCGGCGCAGATTGTCAGCAGCGCCGAAGTGATGATCACCACCGAACACGCTACGTCGAAGCTCAGTCGGGAAGCCTTGAGCGCAGCCAGCGAAGCCCATCAGAGCAGCGCGGCAGGGCGCACGGAACTGGTCGAGTCCATTGCGCGCATGCATCAACTCAGTCAGCGCGCCAGCAGCAGCCGCGAGCTGATCGAAGCTCTGAGCTTGCGCAGCGACGATATCCAACGGGTCACGCTGGTAATCCAGTCCATCGCCAGCCAGACCAATTTGTTGGCGTTGAACGCGGCCATTGAAGCGGCGCGGGCCGGCGAGCACGGTCGCGGCTTTGCGGTGGTGGCCGATGAGGTACGAGGGCTGGCCGCGCGCACGGCGACGGCGACCGGTGAAGTCGGGGAGATGGTTGCCGACATTCAACAACGCACGGCGCAAGTGGTGGAGCAGATTCGTCAATTGGCGAGCGATCTCAATACTGGCGTCGCGCAAGTCGAGCACACCGGACAGCACCTGGAAAACATCGCGCGCCTGGCCGCGGGCGTCGAAAGACAGGTCGGGGAAATCGCTCAGGGCGCAGACACCAACCGCGAGCAACTCGACAGTCTGTTCCATGCCATCGAACAGATGCGCAGCGATCTGGCGATCAGCGACCAGCAGACTCAGCGGCTCGCCCAGGCAGCGGTGCAAATGGAAGGGCAGGCTGAAACCATCAGCGAACGTCTGGCCGAAGTCGGACTGGATGACTATCACCAGCGAATTTACGACCTGGCCCGCGAAGGGGCGAGTCAGATTGCGGCACGCTTCGAAGCGGATATCGATCAGGGCCGGATCAGCCTCGATGACCTGTTTGATCGCAATTATCAGGCGATCCCCAACACCAGCCCGGCCAAATACCAGACCCGCTTCGACCGCTACACCGATCAGGTATTGCCGGCGATTCAGGAACCGTTGCTGCCGCGCCATGAAGGTCTGGTATTCGCCATCGCCTGCACGCAGCAGGGTTATGTGCCGACCCACAACACCGTGTTCAGCAAACCGCTGACCGGTGATGTGCAGGTCGATACCCTGCAAAACCGCACCAAGCGCAAATTCGCCGACCGCACCGGGATCCGCTGTGGCAGCCATCAGCAGGCCGTGCTGTTGCAGACTTACACCCGCGACACCGGTGAACTGATGCACGACCTCTCGGTGCCGATCATGCTCAAGGGCCGGCATTGGGGTGGTTTGCGCCTGGGTTACAAGCCGGAAAGTCCTCGCTGAGAGGAAGCGTGCAGGGCTGCCTGGTTGGCGCAATTGAGTGCCGAAATGCCCGACAGCCTGCATTGAACCCAGGCTAGTGGATCTGGTGCATGCGCAGGTTCAGGTCGTCGACCACATGCGCCCAATCGGCGTCTTCACGCAGTTGTTCCTTGAGGAAGCCGGCTTGTTGCGGGGTCCAGAACTCGGCGTCAATGAGTTTCTTGTCATCGGCCAAGGGGGAATGACGGGCAATGAAATCGTCGATGGCCTTCTCGCTGGAGTCCAGGCCGAGCTGATCGAACAAACCTTTCAAATCATGTGTGGGTGAATCCATCTTCATCTCCTTGCAGATAATCCGTCGCGTCGAGTGCGAGATCCGAGGTGCGGCTTCATTGCATCTGAGAGGCATCTGAGAGAACCGCGCTTCAGGAGTTCGATAGCGATATTCAAAAGCAGGGATGAGCATAGACTGCAAATCCGATGATCAGGCTTTCAATGCTCCTTCATCGACGGCAAGCTTCAAGGCTTTCGCAGCTTCCTGGGCGGCGACGGTCGCGACATCCGCGGTCTTGAACCAGCGATCCTTTTCGACCTGGTGATACGTCACAGTGGTCAACGGCGGTTTGGCGCGCATGATAATGACTGCCTGGAATTCGCCTTCGACCTCTCTGGCTTCGCCCCGGATAAAAAATTCACCGATATCAAATTCCGTCACGTAGCAGTCTTCCCTTGGAAATAGTTGTTGTGTTGAACGCCGTCCGCCCTGGGGACGGGTTTCATTGGTCGGGCAGTATGGCAGTAGTTGCCTGCCGGCGGCTGAGTTAAGTCGCCGGTGTGACGAAACGTCTATAGAAGTGAATGCGAAAGGTGCCTCAGCTGCTTGCCTCGAGTGAACGGGCAAGGGCGCAGGCATCGTTATGATTGCCGCGGAAACCTCTTACACGTCCGGTGGATATTTCCCTGATGTGGAAAAAGGCGTTACCGGCCAATACCACCTGAAAACGTGGGAGTAGACGCTCTTCGGGCAGGAAGTCTTGCTGGCAAAGCACCATCGAATGCAGAGGTGACGAGCCGTTTGTGTGCCGTGTGTGAGGCTGGGCAAAGTGAGTCATTGTGCACATATGAAGTCCTTTTCGTGGTTTTACCGACGTGTGTACGTTGTTATGGGTAGTCTCGGTGAGCATGGCTGCTCTAGAATCGCCATCAATGGTTGGCGATTGATGCCCATCTAAAGCAATTTTTTACTGGCGATATGTCGGAAAAGTGCTTTTTTTAAAGAGATTTTTCCCTAAAGTTGGTAATCCGGTTTTATCTGGCCGTCAGAAGGGCATTTTCCTTCAACATCTGACGACCGCCAGGCAAGACGACGTAAGGGAAGTTCCAGTAATCTTCTCAAACCTCGCGGTGAATGGGCCCTCTGCTCGTTCCAGGATTCGACCCGGGTCATTTGGCTACACCTCGGCATTGCCGCTTTTTTCTGCTGTGCGCATTTCCGGTGCATGGCGTCATTTTCAGATGTGGGGATGTTTCCTTGGCAGTAAGTAATCTCGATATGCATGCTTTGTTCGTACTGGGTGATTTGCGCGCAAAGCTGGTTAAACAGTTTCAGTCACGTTTCGTCTACATCACCGAACAGAACGCTGAAGGCATTTACATTGCCGAGCTCGACACTGAATCAGCGCTGGTGGTGGATGACAAACCAGGGCTTAAACTCAAGGTCGGCGATCATTTCAGCGCTTCCGTATTGCCCAGTCGCGAAGGCGGCAAGCTGGACATCAAGTTCCGCGAAATCAAGCTGACGGTGTACGGGCTGGGGGATTACGCGTTCGTGACCACCGCAGACGGCCACGGCATTGTGTTCAAGGAAGGTCATAGCGTGGTGATGGTGTTCGCGGCCCATCAACAATTGCAGGAAGGCCTGACCAAAACCCTGAAAGCCGTGACTGCCAAGGCCGCCAAGTGGCGCAAGGGCGAACTGGTGACCTTCAAGGCCAGCGAGTAATGACCCTGACCCGCGCCGATTTCCACGAACAGAACCAGGCCAGTGCCCACGCCGAGGCGCAGCGGCTGTTGGCTCAAAAGGCCGTTCTACAGGGAACCTGGCTGAGTTGGGTGGCGTCACAGATCTACCTTTTGCGTCCGGTGGTGTACGCCAGCATGGTCAGAAGAGAGCTTGCACGCTTGCAGGAACCTTCCGAAAATTAATCCTCGCCCCTCGAAAGCAGGAACCTCAACTACAGTCAGATGACTGAGTATTCAGAGGCTTGCGGTCTTCTTTGTCAGGCCATCCTGCTATTTGCTGTGAACAGCACGAGGTGCAAAAGCATGAAGGGATTTCGACGGTTACTGGCCGCTACCCTGGCCACGTTCGGTTTATTGGCTTCACCCGTTCCGGTGTTCGCTGCCCAGGCGCCGATTCATTTCGCCGACCTGAACTGGGAAAGTGGCAGCCTGATCACCGATATCCTGCGGATCATCGTCGAGAAGGGCTATGGCTTGCCGACCGACACCTTGCCGGGGACGACCATTACCCTGGAGACCGCGCTGGCCAACAATGACATCCAGGTCATTGGCGAAGAATGGGCCGGTCGCAGCCCGGTCTGGGTCAAGGCTGAGGCCGAGGGCAAAGTCGCGGCCCTGGGCGATACGGTCAAGGGTGCCACCGAGGGCTGGTGGGTGCCGGAGTACGTGATCAAGGGCGACCCGGCCAAGGGCATCAAGCCGATGGCGCCGGATCTGCGCAGTATCAGTGATCTGCCACGCTACAAAGATGTGTTCAAAGACCCGGAAACCCCGGGCAAGGGGCGTTTTCTCAACAGCCCGATCGGCTGGACATCGGAAGTGGTCAACAAGCAGAAGCTCAAGGCGTATGGGCTGGACGACAGTTACGTGAATTTTCGCAGTGGTTCGGGAGCGGCGCTGGACGCAGAGATCAGTTCGTCGATTCGTCGCGGCAAGCCGGTCCTGTTCTATTACTGGTCTCCGACGCCGTTGCTCGGCCGTTTCAAGCTGATTCAGCTGCAAGAGCCGCCGTTCGACGCCGAAGCCTGGAAAACCCTGACCGACGCCGGCAACCCCAATCCGAAACCGACTCGCTCGCTGCCCTCGAAGCTGTCCATCGGCGTGTCCACGCCATTCCAGAAACAATACCCGCAGATTACCGAGTTCTTCAGCAAGGTCGATTTGCCGATCGAAGCGTTGAACAAGGCCTTGGCTGACATGAGTGAAAAACACACCCCGCCACGTCAAGCGGCGGAGGCGTTCATGAAGGCGCACCCGGACGTGTGGCAGGCCTGGGTACCCAAGGATGTGGCAGACAAAGTCTCTGCGGCCCTGAAATAAAACCGATTTATGTACACCCGGGAATTCTCGGGTATACATAAACCTCGTAGGAGCTGCCGCAGGCTGCGATCTTTTGATCTTGTTTTTTTAAAAGCCAGGTCAAAAGATCGCAGCCTGCGGCAGCTCCTACGGGGGAGATAGCGAATACCCTTACAAAAACCCGTAAGGAAGTTCATCCTGCTGCAACATTTCACGCTGGATGTCTGAATATGAGCCTTTTGGTCGCGCAATGGATTGCTGCAATCTTTTTATTGATCAGCCTGGTCCACCTGTATTGGGCTGCGGGTGGCAAGTGGGGCAGCGAGGCGGTGGTGCCGCGAGTGCCCGGGGAGGGCGGTGAGGCATCAAGGCCCGCATTCAAGCCGTCGGGCTTTGCCACGTTGCTGGTGGCGGTGGGTTTACTGCTGATCGCGATGCTGGTGTGCCTGCGGGTCGGGCTGTATCTGCCCACGGTGCATCATTGGTCGCTGCAATGGGTGATCAGCGCGATTGCGATGCTGATGTTCGCCCGGGCGATCGGCGATTCGAATTTGGTGGGGTTCTTCAAGCAGGAGAAGGGATCGAGGTTTGCCCGGCTGGATACGTGGGCGTATTCGCCGTTATGTGTGGTGTTGGGGGCCGGGTTGTTGGCAGTGGCCTGGATCTGATTCGGGACAAGCAAGATCAAAAGATCGCAGCCTTCGGCAGCTCCTACGGGTTTGATGTCATACGCCACAATTGTGATGACCATGACCAATGTAGGAGCTGGCGAAGCCTGCGATCTTTTGATCTTAGCTCCCGGTTTCCGTCCGCCGACTACTCACCTCCGCCGGCACATCATCCCCCGCCATGCGCTTGCGAAACAGCGCCGCCCGAGCCAGCAGCAGCGTGGTCACCGGCACGGTGATCGACAATAGAACCGGAATCAGCCAGGCATGCAGCACCGGCTCCGACTTGAGCGCCGAAAAGTAAATGATCGAAGCCAATGCCACGCACCACGCGCCCAAGGTCGAGGCCAGCGCCGGAGGGTGCATGCGCTGGAAATAATCCTTCATCCGCAGCAGCCCAACCGCACCGATCAGCGTAAACAGGCTGCTCAGCACCAGCAGAATCGCCACCGCAATTTCCACCCACAGAGACAGTTCAGGCCTCATTCGATCACCTCGCCACGCAGCAGGAATTTGGCCAGGGCGAACGAGCCGACGAAGCCGAACAGGGCGATCAGCAGCGCCGCCTCGAAGTAAGTGTCACTGGCATAACGAATGCCCAGCGCAAGCATCATCAGCATGGCGATGATGTACAGGTAGTCCAGCGCCAGAACCCGATCCTGGGCCGACGGGCCCTTGAACAGGCGGATCAGGGTCAGAATCATCGCCACCGAAAAGATGAACAGACTCAGCAGGATCGCGTTCGACAGCAATGCGCTCATTCGAAGATCTCCATCAAGGGGCGCTCGTAGGTCGTCTTGAAGTGCTGGATGAATTGGTTTTCGTCATCCAGATCGAAAACGTGCAGCAACAGAATGCTGCGATCCAGCGCCAATTCCGACCAGACCGTGCCGGGGACCACCGTACAGATCATCGACAGCGCCGCCAGGCCGTTGGCATCGCGCAAATCCAGCGGCACCTTGATGAACCGCGAGCGGGGCGCACGACGGCCCGCGTTGAGCACGCCCCAGGCCACGGCGAGGTTGGACACGATCACGTCGCGCCCGACCAGCAAGAACAAACGCAGGATCACCCCGGGACGACGAATGCGGATCGGCAGCGGTCGCAGCTTGCGCATCATCAACGGCGCGCAGAACCCCAGCATGGCGCCCAGCAGTAGATTGCCGGGGCTCATCGACAGGTTCAACACCAGCCACAGCAGCCACAACGCCAACGACAGCCACGGTGCAGGAAACAGACGCTTCATGGTTGCACCTCCAGCAGCGCAGTCTTGGCTTGCGGGCCTGGAATTACACGGGTTTCGAGCACCGCCATCACGTATTGCTGCGGGTTGTTCAATGCATCGGCCGCCGCTTGGGTGTAGCGCAGCAGCGGTTCAGCCTTGAACGTCAGCGCAATGCTCAGCCCCAGCAGAATGACAATCGGCACGCATTCCAGGCGCCGCAGCAATGGCGACGGCCGCTCTTGCGGGGTCCAGAAACGCTGGATGCCCAAACGCGAGAAAGCGATCAGCGAGGCCAGCCCGGACAGGATCAACAGGGCGAGCAAGCCCCACGCGCCGTTCGATATCGGTTCGTCGCTGCCATTACCCAGCCCCAGCGGATTGAGCAGGGCGCTGAGCAAACTGAGTTTGCCGATAAACCCGGAAAGCGGCGGCATACCGATGATCAGCAGGGCACAGGCGATGAAGCTCAAGCCGAGGAACGCCATGGTCCAGGGAATCACCTGGCCGACCACGGCTTTGCGGTCGTCATCGAGGTTGAAGCCTTTGGGCGGCTGCAAGGATTCCAGGGGCCGTGGAAGCAGCTCGCCGTCATCGAACAGCGGCATTTCGTTGGCTGAACGCGAGCGCTCGATCAACTCGGCCAGCAGGAACAGCGCGCTCAAGGCCAGGGTCGAGCTGACCAGATAGAACAGCGCCGCGCCGATCAGGTTCGGCTGGGCGAAACCGATGGCCGACAACAGAATGCCTGCCGACACCAGAATGCTCAGGCTGGCCATGCGTTCCAGGCGTTGGGCTGCGAGGATCGCCACGGCGGCGCAGACGATGGTCGCCATGCCACCGTAAATCAGCCAGTCGCCGCCGAAGTACGCGGATGCCCCGGCCTGTCCGGAGAACAGCAGCGTCCACAGGCGCAGCAAGGTGTAGACGCCGACCTTGGTCATGATCGCGAACATCGCCGCCACGGGCGCGCTGGCCGCGGAATAAGCCGGCACCAGCCAGAAGTTCAGTGGCCACATCCCGGCCTTGGCCAGGAACGCCACCGCCAGAATCGCCGCGCCGGCATGCAGCAAGCCGCGATCGGCTTCCGGCACCAGCGGGATTTTCAGCGCCAGGTCGGCCATGTTCAGCGTGCCAGTAACGCCGTAGATCAGCGCCGCGCCAATCAGAAACAGCGACGAGGCCAGCAGGTTGATCGAGATGTAATGCAGCCCCGACGACACCCGCGCCCGACCCGAACCGTGCAGCATCAGCCCGTAGGAGGCGGCCAGCAGCACTTCGAAAAACACGAACAGGTTGAACAGGTCCGCCGTCAGGAAGGCGCCGTACAGGCCCATCAACTGAATCTGGAACAGCGCGTGGAAACTCGAACCGGCGCCGTCCCAGCGAGCCATGGCGAACAGCAACGCACTGACGCCGATGATCCCGGTCAGCACCAGCATCAGCGCCGACAGACGATCGACCACCAGCACAATGCCGAACGGCACCTGCCAGTTGCCCGGCAGGTACACGCCGATGGAACCGGGCACGCCGGTGGTTTGGGTCCATTGCAGCAACATCACGGCAATGCCCAGCCCCAGCAGGCTGGAGAACAGATTGATTTTGGCCTTTAACGGACGGTGTTTCTCGCCCAGCATCAGCATCACCGCGGCGGTCAGCAGCGGTAGCAGAATCGGTGCCGCGATCAGGTGCGCCATCGGATTCATTCTTTAGGCTCCCGGCCATCCACATGGTCGGTACCGGTCAGGCCCCGGGAGGCGAGCAGCACCACCAGGAACAGCGCGGTCATGGCGAAGCTGATAACGATCGCGGTCAGCACCAACGCTTGCGGCAGCGGGTCGGTGTAGTGCAGCAAATCCTGAGGCACGCCGTCCTTGATGTTCGGCTCCTTGCCGATGAACAGGCTGCCCATGCTGAAGATGAACAGGTTGACGCCGTAGGACAGCAGGCACAGGCCCATGACTACCTGGAATGTCCGTGGCCGCAGCACCAGCCACACGCCGGACGCGGCCAGCACACCGATGGCGATTGCGATGACTTCTTCCATCAGATGGCTCCTTGCGTGGCAGCCGCTTTGGCCATGGGCTTGGGTTGCGCGCTGGTTTTATGACCGCGTACCGATTGGTGGGCGAGGGCGGTGAGGATCAACAGCGTCGAGCCGACCACCACGGCGTACACGCCAATGTCGAAGAACAGCGCGCTGGCGATGTGAATGTCGCCCAGCAGCGGCAATGTGAAATGCCAGGTGTGGGTGGTGAGGAATGGATAGCCAGCCGCCATCGCCCCGAGCCCGGTGACCGTGGCGAACAGCAGCCCGGTGCCCATCCAGCGCAGCGGTCGCAGGCTCATTTGCGCCTCGACCCACTGGGTGCCGGCGACCATGTATTGCAGGATGAATGCCACCGACATCACCAGGCCGGCGACGAAACCGCCACCGGGTTGATTGTGCCCGCGCATGAACAGGTAGACCGACACCACAAACGCAATCGGCAGCAGCAGACGCACCAGCACCGCTGGCACCATCATGAAACCGAGCGCGGTGTCGCTGGCGTGACGCGGGTTGACCAGATCGGTAACCACATCCGGCGCGAGCAAACGTTGCTGCGCCGGCAGCTGCAGGCTTTCTTTCGGCGGGCGGAAGCGTCGCAGCAGGGCGAACACGGCCAGGGCCACCGCCACCAGCACGGTGATTTCGCCGAGGGTGTCGAAGCCACGGAAGTCCACCAGCATCACGTTGACCACGTTGCTGCCGCCGCCTTCGGGCAGTGCGCGACTGAGGTAGAACGAGGAAATGTCGTTGGGCGTCTGGCGGGTCAGCATTGCGTAGGACAGCAGTGCCATGCCGCCACCGACCGCGATCGACAGCGCCAAGTCGCGGATACGGCGGATGCGCGCCTTGCGCAGGCTGCTCGGCAACGGCGAGACCTCTTCGATCCGTCGCGGCAGCCAGCGCAGGCCGAGGAGGATCAACACCGTGGTCACCACTTCCACCGCCAGTTGCGTCAGCGCCAGATCCGGCGCCGAGAACCAGACGAAGGTCACGCAGGTCATCAGGCCGCAGACGCTGACCATGGTCAGGGCTGCGAGCCGGTGATACTTGGCTTGCCATGCCGCGCCAAGGGCGCAGGCGATCGCCAGCAGCCAGAGGATCACGAACACGATCGAGCCCTGAATCTTCGGCCGGTCGCCCCAGCTCAGGCTGCTGTGCAGCATCGGGATCAATCCGGCGAGCACCGCAGCGAGCACCACCAGAAACAGTTGGGTTTGCAGGCGCCGGGTGCTGATCCGCCGCTCCAGGCGACGGGCCAGGCGCATCATGATCACCAGGCTGCGCTCGAACAGGCGCTTGCCATTGAAGTGGCTGATCACCGGCGGGTGCGTGAAGCGTCCGCGCTTGAGCTGATTGCGCAGCAGTAGATAGAGCGTGATGCCGCAGGACATGGCGATCAGACTCATGATCATCGGCGCGTTCCAGCCGTGCCAGATTGCCAGGCTGTACACGGGCAACGTGCCGCCCACCACCGGCAATGCCGCCGCCGCGAGCAACGGGCCGACCACTTGCGCCGGGAAGATCCCCACCACCAGACAGGTGAACACCAGCAACTCCACCGGCGCGCGCATCCAGCGTGGCGGTTCGTGCGGGGTGTGCGGCAGGTCGGTGGCGGTCGGGCCGAAGAACACATCGACGGTGAAACGCAGGGAGTAAGCCACGCTGAACGTCCCGGCGATGGTCGCGACGATCGGCAAGGTCATCTCGATCCAGGCCGTGGCGTTGATGAACACGGTTTCGGCGAAGAACATCTCTTTCGACAGGAAACCGTTGAGCAGCGGCACGCCAGCCATGGACGCGCTGGCGACCATGGCCAGGGTGGCGGTGAACGGGATCAGTTTGATCAGGCCGCTGAGTTTGCGAATGTCCCGGGTGCCGCTTTCGTGGTCGATGATCCCGGCAGCCATGAACAGCGAGGCTTTGAAGGTGGCGTGGTTGAGAATGTGGAACACTGCGGCCACGGCGGCCAGCGGACTGTTCAGGCCCAGCAGCAGGGTGATCAGGCCCAGATGGCTGATGGTCGAGTAGGCCAGCAGGCCCTTGAGGTCGTTCTGAAACATCGCGCAGTACGCGCCGAGCAACAGGGTGCAGGCTCCGGCCCCGCTGACGATGTAGAACCATTCTTCACTGCCGGACAGCGACGGCCACAGGCGTGCGAGCAGGAAGACCCCGGCCTTGACCATGGTCGCCGAGTGCAGATACGCCGAAACCGGTGTCGGCGCCGCCATGGCGTGGGGCAGCCAGAAGTGGAAGGGGAATTGCGCACTTTTACTCAGGGCGCCGATCAGGATCAGGGGAAGCAGAATAGGGTAGAGGGCATGTGCGCGAATCAGATCGCCGGCGGCCAGGACCTTGTCCAGGTCATAGCTGCCGACCACATGGCCGAGCAGCATGACCCCCGCCAGCAAACACAAGCCGCCGGCACCGGTGACCATCAACGCCATATAGGCGCCACGTCGCGCATCGGCGCGGTGGTGCCAGTAGCCGATCAACAGGAATGAGAAGAGGCTGGTCAGTTCCCAGAAAAACACGATCTGGATCAGGTTGCCGGAAATCACCAACCCCAGCATGGCGCCCATGAACGCCAGGAAAAACGCGAAGAAACGCGGCACCGGATCGTCCGGCGACATGTAGTAGCGGGCGTACAGAGAAACCAGTGTGCCGATGCCCAGCACCAGCATCGAGAACAGCCAGGCAAAACCGTCCATGCGCAGAACGAAGTTCAGGCCAAGGCTCGGTAACCAGAAGAATTCTTCGCGGATCACGCCGCCATGGGCGATTTGCGGGTACAAGAGGGCGACCTGGATGGTGCCGATAAGGGCAACCAGGCCAGCCAACAGCGATTCGGTGTTACGCGCGTTGTGCGGCAGCAAGGCTGCCAGACAGCTGCCGATAAAAGGCAGAAGCAGTAGAACTATCAGAGACATAGGCTTCTAATCTGCGGAAGTTTGTGAAGCATCATACGTGCCAGCTCCCGGATCACCAAACGCCAAGCTGTCGCAGAATCCTACAAGGTAAGCGGAAAATTCCTGTTTATCATTGTTTCAAAGGAGATGGGGAATCCCCGAAAAGATCGCAGCCTTCGGCAGCTCCTACAAGGGAATGCGTACTCCTGTAGGAGCTGCCGAAGGCTGCGATCTTTTGATCTTGCTTTTAATTGCCGCTTTCACTCTCCAACGCTTCATCAACTTCGGAAGCAACCTTCCCCTTAGTCTTCAACTCACTGACAATCACCGCCGCCACAATCAACCCCGCCCCGACCAACGCAATCGCCGGCAATCGCTCCCCGGCAATCCGCCCGACAATCCCGGCCCACACCGGCTCCCCGGCATAGATCAGCGTCGCCCGCGTCGGCGAAACACTCTTCTGCGCCCAGTTCATCGCCACCTGAATCGCCGCACTCGCCGCGCCCAGCCCCAATGCGCTGCACAACAATAACCAGGAGAATCCCGGAATCACTTCCTGAGTCGGCACCACCATCAGAAATGCCAGCACCGAAGTCACCGCCAGTTGCACCACCGTCACCCGGCGCACGTCGACCTGGCCGGCATAGGTGCTGATCAGAATGATCTCCGCCGCAATCGCCACGGCGCTGATCAATGTGGCGATTTCACCGGGGCTGAAATTGAACGAAGCGCCGGCAGGTCCCGACAGCAGCATCAACCCGGTAAAGGCCAGCATGATCCCGATGCTCGGCATCAACCCCGGTCGCCGACCCAGCACCAACCATTGCAGCAACGGCACGAACGGCACATACAGCGCGGTAATAAACGCCGACTGACTGCTGGGAATGCTCTGCAAACCCACGGTTTGCAAGCCGTAACCGAGCATGATCGCCACGCCGATAAACGCCCCGGCCTTGAGTTCGAACAGGGTCAGTTCGCGCAGATGACGCCAGGAGAACAGGGCAACGATGCTCGCCGCCGCAGCAAAACGCAGACCGACGAAAAACATCGGCCCGCTGACGGTCATTGCGTGCTGCACCAGCAAAAAGGTCCCGCCCCAGACCATGGTGATCAGCACCAGCACGCACTCAGCTTTGCTGAACCGTGAGAAACGGGAGGAAGCAGGGGAGGAGTTCACCGACGTCATGACCTTGCGCGCTACCTGAGGGAGACGCACAATGCGCCGGAAGTTGGGCAGTATACTGCGCAACACCATCAAGTGAGCAATATAGTGCACAAAGATTCCACCCAACGGGCGTCGGTTCTCCAGCACGTCAGCCAGAACGTCCGACGTCTGCGCCACGCCGCCGACATGAGCCAGACCGCTTTGGCCGAAAAGTCCGGGGTCAGCCGCCGGATGCTGGTGGCCATCGAGGCCGGCGAGAAGAATGTCAGCCTGACCACCCTCGACCGTGTTGCCGAAGCGCTGGACGTAGCCTTCAGCGACTTGATCCAGGCTCCCGACGCCCGCGACCCGAGCCGCATCAACGAACTGGCATGGGCCGGCACGATCCCCGGCAGTAAAGCGGTGCTGTTGTCGAAAGCCACCGCCACCCGCGAAGTTGAACTGTGGGAGTGGCGCCTCGAACCGGGCGAACATTACCCATCGGAACCGGATGCGGAAGGCTGGAGCGAACAGCTCTATGTGTTCGAAGGCTGCCTGACCCTGATGCTCGGCGACCAGCCGCAGCAAATCGCTGCCGGTGAGTTCTTCATGTTTGCCAGCAACCAGCCGCATTCCTATCGCAACGACGGGGAAGTGGCGGCGCGGTTTGTGCGTAATGTGGTGATCTGACTGTTTGCCGACCAACACTGGATAAGCACTTTGCTGTTTTAAAGCTGCAAGTGTTTCTCGGATAGTTAATTAAGCTATTGAAATAAAACAAATTTAATTTCAGGCACGACTCCTGCAAAAGCTCTGGGGCATTCACCAGAACCCGGAGTCGGCCCATGACAGCCTCTGCCCAACCCCCTCGCACCGCCCATGTGATCCGCTCGGACGCCGAAGCCATCGCCGTCGCTCACAAGCTCGCCGCACGCTTCGCTATCGAGGCCAGCACTCGTGACCGCGAGCGACGTCTGCCGGTCGCCGAACTCGACGAGTTCTCTGCCAGTGGTTTATGGGGCATCACCATTCCCAAAGAATACGGCGGTGCCGGCGTGTCTTATGTGACGGTCGCCGAGGTGATCAAGATCATTTCTGCCGCTGACCCGTCCCTCGGCCAGATCCCGCAAAACCATCTGGGCGTGCTCGACATCCTGCTGCAAACCGCCACCGAAGCGCAGAAGCGCTATTACTTCGGCAAAGTCCTCCAGGGTTATCGCTTCGGCAACGCCTTCTCTGAATCCAAAAGCAAGAATGCCGGTGCCTTTGAAACCCGTATTCGTTTCGATGAAGACACCGCGCAAATCGACGGCGAGAAGTTCTACTGCACCGGCGCCTTGTTCGCGCACATCGTGCCGGCGGTGGCGGTCGATGAAGAGAACAAGGCTTTCATCGCCTTCATCGAGCGCGACAATCCCGGGTTGACGGTGATCGACAGTTGGGACGGTTTCGGCCAGCGCACCACTGCCAGCGGCGGCGTGACCCTGAACGCGGTGAGCGTGCCTTTGAGCGCGGTGATCCCGGCCCACAAGGCGTTCGATGAACCCACCGCCGACGGCCCTATCTCGCAAATCATCCAGGCTGCCGTGGACACCGGCATCGCCGTCGGCGCCCTGGAAGAAACCAAGCGCTACGCTCGTGAAGCCCGACCATGGATCGACAGCCAGCAGGATCACGGCTGGCAGGATCCGTTCAGCATCGCCGCGATCGGCGATCTGGAATGGCGGGTTCATGGCACCGAAGCGATCCTGAAAAAAGCCGGCCAAGCCATCGACGCCGCGTTGCTCAAACCCAATGAAGACACGGTTGCCCGCGCCTCGGTCGTGGTCGCACAGGCGAAAGTCCTCTCTGCCGAAATCGCCTTGCTCACCAGCAGCAAACTCTTCGAACTCGCCGGCACCCGCTCGGTGCTCGGCAAGTACAACCTCGACCGTCACTGGCGCAACGCCCGGACGCACACCCTGCACGATCCGGCGCGCTGGAAATATCACTTGATCGGCAACTACCTGCTCAACGGCGTGAAGCCTGCGCGCCACGCCTGGAACTGAGGAGCCCACCATGAACGCTTTGACCCAACCGATTGTTGCCGGGCAGCCCCTGGCCAAGCCTCAGCACGACCTGCACAACGCTCGCACGTTGCTCGATGCGACGTTGCGTTTCGTCCGCCGGCAGACCCATGCCACGGATGATCCTTTCGTCATCAGCCGTTTCGGCGACTTGCACATCCGCATCGAAGTCGCCGCCGCGCTGCTCGAACGCGCCGAAGACTTTCTGAACAGCGTTGATGACGACACGGAAATCAGCGTCGCCATCGCCGAGTCGCACCTCGCCAGCGCTGATGCTTTAAATGCCGTCAGCAATGCCGAATTCGAACTCACCGGCCAACGCACCGTGTTGCCTGGATCGCTGGATGATCCGCTGCGTTGGAAACTCCACCTCATTGGCAACTTCCGCCTCAACGGCATCCATCCACCCAGCGTGCGGAGTATTGGTTGATGGCCCGTGAAATTCGTCTCAACGCCTTTGACATGAACTGCGTCGGCCACCAGTCGCCGGGTTTGTGGGCGCATCCGCGGGATCGATCCTGGCAGTACAAGGACCTGGAGTACTGGACCGATCTGGCGAAAATCCTTGAGCGCGGCAAGTTCGACGGTTTGTTCATTGCCGATGTGCTGGGCATTTATGACGTCTACAACGGCAACGGTGACGCAGCGATTCGTCAGGCGGCGCAGGTGCCGGTCAACGATCCGCTGCAACTGATTCCGCCCATGGCGCTGGTGACCGAGCATCTGGGTTTTGGCCTGACCGCGTCGCTGTCCTTCGAGCACCCGTATCCGTTCGCCCGACGCCTGTCGACTCTCGACCACCTGACCAAGGGCCGCGCCGGCTGGAACATTGTCACGTCGTACCTGGAAAGCGGCGCGAAGAACCTCGGCCAGAAAGCCCAGACCGAACACGACGCCCGTTATGACTTCGCCGAAGAGTACCTGGAGGTTTGCTACAAGCTGTGGGAAGGCAGCTGGGAAGAGGGCGCGATTCTGCGGGATCGCGAGCGGCGGATTTTCAGCGATCCGAGCAAAATCCACGAGATCCGGCACGTCGGCAAACACTTTCAGGTGCCAGGGATTCACCTCTGTGAACCCTCGCCGCAACGCACACCTGTGCTGTATCAGGCCGGCGCCTCGAGTCGCGGCAAGCAGTTTGCCGCCGAGCATGCTGAGTGTGTGTTCGTCGCCGCGCCGTCGAAAGTGCTGCTGAAGAAAACCGTGGCCGACATCCGTCGTCGTGCGGCCGAGGCGGGGCGCGATCCGTCGAAGATCCTGATCTTCAATCTGCAAACGGTGATCCTCGGCGAGACCGACACAAAGGCCAAAGCCAAGTTTGAAGAATACAAAACCTGGGTCAGTTATGAGGGCGCCATGGCGTTGATCTCGGGCTGGACCGGGATCGATTTCAGCCAGTTCAAACCGGATGAACCGCTCAAACACGTGCACACCAATGCCATTCAATCGGCGGTGGAGGCGTTCTCCACTGCGGACCCGAACAAGGTCTGGACGCCGAACGAACTGGCCGATTGGGTTGGGATCGGTGGTTTCGGGCCGCTGTTTGTCGGCAGCCCCGAGACCGTCGCCGATTTGCTGCAGGAGTGGGTCGAGGAGACCGATGTGGATGGCTTCAACCTGGCTTATGCGTTGACCCATGAAACGTTCATCGATGCCGTGGAGTTGCTAGTGCCGGAGTTGCAGAAGCGCGGGGTGTACAAGACCGAATACGCACCGGGGACCTTGCGCGAGAAGTTGTTTGGCGAAGGGGCGCGATTGCCGGAGATACATCCGGGGGCAGGCTATCGAGACCTGGCGGAGTTGCGGCGGCAGGAGAAGAAAGTGGTGTCTGCGTAGACGCCATCGCGGGCAAGCCACGCTCCCACAGGTTTCGTATCGCCGGCGATATTTGTGGACGACACAAAACCCTGTGGGAGCGGGCTTGCCCGCGATGAGGCCAGTACATCCAACATCGATGTCGCCTGTCACACCGCCATCGCGGGCAAGCCCGCTCCCACAGGTTTCGTATCGCTGGCGATATTTGTGGACGACACAAAACCCTGTGGGAGCGTGGCTTGCCCGCGAAGAGGCCAGCACATTCAACATTGATATCACCAGTTACACCGCTTTCGCGAGCAAGCCCGCTCCCACATTGGGACGGTGGTGTTTTACAGATTCCAGCCCAGCGGACCACCGCACGCTTTTACCCATGGATAAAAGGTAAGCCTATGAGCGTGCATGAACTCAAACGTCCGCCCATCGCGGACACCGCGGAATGGCAGGTCAAGGCGCCTCGCGCCCCGGAGCAGCTGCAGCACTGGGCGCAGGTCAGCCCGTTGCAGCCGGCCTTGCGCCACAAACGCCACGGTCAGTGGTTCGTCTGGCGCTGGATCGATGTTTTGCGCGATGTCGAGCGGTTGGCCGATGGTTTGCGACAGCAGGGTTTTACCGAAGACTCGCGCCTGGCCTTGAGCGGTGCGTTCGAGCCAAATCTGTTGCTGCTCGCACTGGCCGCCCGGCACATCGGCGCTGAACTGCTGACACTGCCGGACAACCTTGACTCCGAAGCCCTGCACAAAGCCCTATGGCGCAGCCGCCCGACCCACGCGTTCGTCCAGGGACGACAGACGCAGCAACTCTGGATCAACCAAGGCCTGACGCTGCTGAATTTCGCCGAGTTGCTCGGCCCGGTAGAACCTGCGCAACGCCTTAACCGCTGGAATCAAGACGCGCAACTGTGGAGCGAAGAGGGCACCCAGTGGCAGCACGGCCTGACGGTGCTGCTGGAACAATGGCTGACCAGCGGCCAATCCCTGGCCCTCCCGGAAAGCCCCGGTAGCGCCAGCCGCGACCGTCGTGAAGTGGCACCGTCCGGGCTGCTGCTGTCCACCGAACGCCTGCAACTATTGGCCGCAGAAATCGAAAGCCGCCTCGCCCCCAATGGCACTTGGCGTCGACACCTCTGCGACTGGGCCATCGCCCATCCCGAAAAAGGCCTGCAACGTTTGATCAAGAACCGCGTTCGCCGCCTGTTGGGCTTCCACAACCTGCATTTCATCTGGCAAGCCCCCCGCATTTCCGATGCTCAACCCGAGCCGACCTGGCTCGCTGAATTCAAACGGGACATCGCATGAGCTCGACCGACTCCATTCTGCAAGTCAGCGGTATTTCCCTGTCCTTCAAAGGCGTGAAGGCGATCAATGAACTGTCGTTCGATGTGCGCCGGGGCGAGGTCTGCGCGCTGATTGGCCCCAACGGCGCGGGCAAGAGTTCGTTGCTCAACGTGCTGAACGGCGTGTACCGCTTCGATGCCGGATCGATTGTGTTCGAGCAACAGCCGTTCAAGCGTATCGACCCGCTGAGCGCCGCACGCCGGGGCATCGGCCGCACATTCCAGAACAACGCACTGTTCAAGAAAATGAGCGTGATCGACAACATCCTCACCGGCCTGTCACGGCACCTGCGCAGCCGTTTCATTGAGCAGGCGCTGAACCTGCCAAGAGCCCGGCGTGAGGCTGAAGACTTCCGTCGGCAGGCCCAGGGCATTCTCGAATTCCTCGAACTGCAAGCCCATCGCGATGTGCCGGTGGGCAAGCTGTCCTACGGTCTGCAAAAACGTGTGGAGCTTGGCCGTGCCTTGATCGCTGGCCCCAGCCTGTTGTTGCTCGATGAGCCGATGGCCGGGATGAACGCCGAAGAGAAGCAGGAAATGGCCCGTTTCATCGCTGACATCAACCGCGACCTCGGCACCACGGTGGTATTGATCGAGCACGACATGAGCGTGGTCATGGGCCTATCCGACCATGTGGTGGTGCTCGATTACGGGCGCAAGGTCGGTGACGGCACGCCGGCCGAGGTGCAGGCCAATCCCGACGTCATCGCGGCGTATCTGGGAGTGGTGCACTGATGACATTCTTCTTCGAAACCCTGCTCGGCGGCTTGCTCGCCGGGACCATGTACTCGCTGGTCGCGATTGGCTTCGTGCTGATCTACAAGGCCAGCGGCGTGTTCAATTTCGCCCAGGGCGCGATGCTGCTGTTCGCCGCGCTGACCTTTGTCAGCCTGCACGATCAAGGCGTGCCGTTCGCCTTGGCGCTGTTGCTGACCGTTGTGGTGATGATCATCGGCGCGCTGCTGATCGAACGGCTGGTGTTGCGGCCACTGGTCAATCGCTCGCAGATCACCCTGTTCATGGCCACCCTCGGGTTGTCGTTCATCATCGAAGGTCTGGCTCAGGGCTTGATGGGTTCGCAAGTGCGGGCGCTGGATCTGGGCATCGACGACGTGCCGCTGTTCATCGGCGGGATGATGGTCAGCCAGTTCGACCTGATTGCCGCAGCGACCGCCATCGTGCTGGTGACGGTGCTGGCGCTGCTGTTCAACAAAACCCGCATTGGTGTGTCCCTGCGCGCGGTGGCGGATGACACCACCGCCGCGCTGTCGATCGGCATCAACCTCAACCGCATCTGGCAGATCGTCTGGGCGGTGGCCGGCATTGTCGGGCTGGTGGCGGGATTGTTGTGGGGCGCGCGCCAAGGCGTGCAGTTCTCGCTGTCGCTGGTGGTGCTCAAGGCCTTGCCGGTGTTGATCATCGGCGGCTTCACCTCGATTGGCGGGGCGATTGTCGGCGGGTTGATCGTCGGTGCGGCGGAGAACCTTGCCGAGGTGTACATCGGCCCGCTGATCGGCGGTGGCATTACCCCGTGGTTCGCTTACGTCCTGGCTTTGGCCTTCCTGTACATCCGTCCCGCCGGCCTGTTCGGCGAGCGCGCCATCGAGCGAGTCTGAACCCATGTCGATTTCCCTTACCCGCGAAACCGCGCCGGCGGTGTTGATCCAGCGCCGTGTGCCGATTGGTTTGATTGCGTTGTTGTTGATCGCCTTCGTGGTCGTGCCGCTGACCGGCAACGACTATTGGCTGAACGCGATTCTGATCCCGTTCCTGGTGCTGTCCCTGGCCGGGCTTGGCCTCAATCTGCTCACCGGTTACACCGGCCAGACCTCGGTCGGCGCGGCCGGGTTCATGGCGGTCGGCGCCTTTGCCACCTACGGTTTTCTGCTGCGTTTGCCAGAGCTGGGCTTGCCGGTGGCGCTGCTCGGCGGCGGGGTGATCAGCGCGGTGGTGGGGTTTGTCTTTGGCCTGCCGAGTTCGCGGATCAAGGGCTTTTACCTGATGGTCACCACATTGGCCGCGCAGTTTTTCCTGGAGTGGCTGTTCGTCAAATTCCCATGGTTCTACAACTACGGTTCGTCCGGGACCATTTCCGCGCCGAAACTGGCCCTGTTCGGCCATGATCTGAACACGCCGCTGGGCCGCTACCTGCTGACCCTGACTACCGTTCTGCTACTGACCTGGGTTGCTGTGAACCTGGTGAAAAGCCAGATCGGCCGCAACTGGATGGCGATCCGCGACATGGACACTGCCGCCGCAGTCATCGGCATTCCGGTGGTGCGCTACAAGCACCTGGCGTTCGCCGTCAGCTCGTTTTACCTAGGCATCGCCGGGGCGCTGTGGGCCTTTGCTTATCTGGGCACGGCCAGCGCCAGCAGCTTCGATATCAACCGGTCGTTCCAGATCCTGTTCATCATCATTATCGGTGGCATGGGCAGCATCGCCGGCAACTTCGTCGGCGCGGCGTTTATCAGCTTGCTGCCGATCCTGCTCAGCCACGCCGGGCAAGCCTTGTTCGGTGGTTCGGTGGACGCCGGCCAGTTGCAGAACCTGCAAAAAATCATCTTCGGCGTGCTGATCATCCTGTTTCTGATCAAGGAACCGGAAGGCCTGATTCGCCTCTTGAGCAACCTTCGTGAACGGCTGAGTCACTGGCCGCTGCGCTTCTGAATCCCCAACCTGGTAGAGAGACAACATGCGTGCATCCTTGAAACGTTCGTTGGCCGGCGCCGCTCTGACGCTGGCGATTTTCGGCAGTGCGGTGCCGATGGTTCAGGCCTCGCCAGACCAGCAGTTCTTCCCGTTGGCCACTTACCGGGTCGGCGCTTACGCCTCCAGCGGTGTGCAAGTGTGGGCCGGCATGCTCGATTACCTGAACTACATCAATGATGTGGAAGGCGGGATCAACGGCGTCAAACTGGTCTGGCAGGAATGCGAAACCGAGTGGACGGCGGAGAAGGGCATCGAGTGCTATGAGCGCTTCAAGAAAGGTCTGGATGGTGCCCCGGTGGCGATCTATTCACCCAATGGTGCACCGGCGGCGTATGCGCTGAGCGAGCGGGCGGAAGTCGACAAGATCCCGCTGATCACCCTCGGCTACGGGCGCACCGAAGCCACCGACGGCACGGTGTTCCCCTACAACTTTCCGGTGATGCTGACCTTCTACAGCGAGGCCTCGAGCCTGATCAACTACATCGCTCAGCGCGAGGGCGGGTTCGACAAACTCAAGGGCAAGAAAATCGCCACGGTTTATCACGACTCGGCTTACGGTCGGGAAACCCTCGGTCCGTTGAAATTGCTGGCTGAAAAATACGGCTTCGAAAACTTCCAGATCCCGGTGGCCGATCCGGGCAACGAGCAATCGGCGCAATGGCGGCAAGTGCGCCAGGCCAACCCGGATTGGGTGTTCCTGCGCACCTGGGGCGTGTCGACGCCGGTGGCGGTCAAGACGGCGGCGCGTTTCGGCTTCCCGGTGGACCACATCGTCGGCGACATCTGGGCCAGTTCCAGCGAAGACGTGTTGCCCGCGGGCGCCGCCGCCAAAGGGTATCTGGCGTTGACGCCATACCCGGCCGGCAGCGAATTCGAGATCCACAAACGCCTCAAGCAAGCCATCCTCGACAAAGGCAAAAGCGACCTCAAGGACCTGAAGAATTTCGGCAGCGTCTATTACAACTCCGGGCTGGTGAACGCGGCAGTGATGGTGGAAGCGATCCGTACCGCCCAAGGCAAATTCGGCAAGCGTCCGCTTAACGGCGAAGAAGGGCGCTGGGGGCTGGAACACCTGAACATCGACGACACGCGGCTCAAGGACATGGGCTACTTCGGCTTGATGCAGAACCTCAAGCTGTCTT
This sequence comes from Pseudomonas sp. TH37, assembly GCF_016650735.1. NCBI lineage: Bacteria > Pseudomonadati > Pseudomonadota > Gammaproteobacteria > Pseudomonadales > Pseudomonadaceae > Pseudomonas > Pseudomonas sp. TH37. The sequence goes on along the minus strand of NZ_JAEKFD010000004.1, from coordinate 127,033 downwards.
GCAAGGATCATGAGGGTGGCGGTTCGGCGCGGGTGCAACAGTGGGACGGCACCAACTGGACACTGATCAGCGACTGGATCCCCGCCGACCGCGCCTTGTTGCGGCCATTGATCGATGAAAAATCCGCTGCGTTCGCCAAGGAAAAAGGCCTGACGCCACGCACCTGCACCGGGGATGAATAACGTATGAGCCAAGCCGCCAGCGACATTGCCGCCAATGACCTGTTGCAAGTCAAAGACATCGAGGTGATCTACGACGGGGCGATCCTGGCCGTGGCCGGGGTGTCGCTGACGGTGCCCAAGGGCGGCATCGTCGCGTTGCTCGGGGCCAATGGTGCGGGCAAAAGCACCACGCTCAAGGCGATTTCCGGGTTGGTGCGGGCCGAGCGCGCGGAAGTCAGTCGAGGGACGATCGAGTTTCTCGGGCGCGATACCGCAGGGGTTAATCCGAGCGTTCGCGTGCGCCAGGGCATGGTGCATGTGCTGGAGGGCCGGCACGTGTTCCCACAACTGACGGTGGAGGACAACCTGCGCAGCGGCGGCTTCGTTCGCGGTCTGAGCCGCAAGGACCTGGCGGCGGATCTGGAGCGCATCTACGCCTGGTTTCCACGCCTGAAAACCAAGCGCAAGACCCGGGCCGGGCTGACCTCCGGTGGTGAACAGCAGATGGTCGCCATTGGCCGCGCGTTGATGACACGTCCTACTTTGGTACTGCTCGATGAACCTTCCATGGGTTTGGCGCCTATTATCGTCCAGGAGATTTTCGAAATCGTGGCGCAACTCAATCGAGACGAGCAGGTGAGCTTCCTGATTGCCGAGCAAAATATTAACGTGGCACTCAAGTACGCCTCAAAGGCCTACGTTCTCGACACTGGTCGCGTGGTGCTGTCCGGCACCGCCGATGAGTTGCTGGCACGGGGCGATCTGCACGACTTCTATTTAGGTAAACACTGATCAATGAGAACGCCATGACTGACACCCAAAGCGGACAGGCGAGCGACGCCATCCGCCACGCGGACATCCTGATCATCGGCGGCGGCCTCAGCGGCGCGATGCTGGCGGCGCAGTTGCTGCGTTTGCCGGGCAAGCGTCAGGTGCTGGTGATCGAACCCCGCGCCGAACTCGGTCGGGGCGAAGCGTACAGCGCGGTGGAGTTGGGCCATACGCTCAACGGCAACGCGGCGCGGATGAGCGTCGATCCTGACAACGCTGATGATTTGACCCAATGGCTGACCGAGTACATTGCGGCGGGTGGTTGGCCGGAGTCGGATCAGCAGCATGTGCCGATCAGCGAGCTGTTTCCGCCGCGCGGGCTGTTTGGCGTTTATGTGCAGCAGCGTTTGGCCGAGGCGCAGGCGGTGGGCGCATTGAATGGTTCGAGTGTCGAGCATGTACGGGCCGAGGTGGTCGACCTGCAAACCCGGGACAACGCTGTATTGCTGACCTTGAGTGACGGCCAACGTTTGCAGGGCGCCTATGCGGTGCTGGCCACTGGGATGTTTCCCGCCGCGCGCACGCCGCAAACCGAGTCCAGCGGCTTGAACGCAGCGGCGCTCGATCCATGGGATGTGACCGCCATGCGTCAGCTCGATCCGCAGTCGACGGTGCTGATCATCGGCTCGGGCCTGACCATGGTCGATGCCGTGGTGTCGCTGGAACAGGCCGGACATCGTGGGCCGATCGAAGTGTTTTCCCGGCATGGGCTATTGCCCCATGTACGGCGGCAGCCGCCGGTGTGGGCGGATTTTCTCGCCGAGGATCACAGCATTCGCACGCCACGACAGTTGATGCGCGAACTGCGCCGGCATTGCCGCGACGCCATCGCCCAGGGCATCGACTGGCAAGCGCCACTCGACACCGTGCGGGCGCACATCGGGCGGTTGTGGAGTCAGGCGACGGATGTGCAACGTCGGCAGTTTGTGCGGCATGTGCGACCGTGGTGGGAAAGCCATCACCATCGCTCGCCGCCGTTGAGTGCCGAGTTGGTGGCGCGGCTGCACGGGGAAGGGCGGTTGCGGATTCAGGCTGCATCTTTCAAAGGGTTGGAGCCTTCGTTGAGCGGGGAGGTCAGCATTCGTATTCGTCGTCGGGGCGAGGCCGAAACCTGCGTGGTGCACGGCGCGGCGCTGATCAACTCCAGCGGCATCGAATACGACTGGCGCCGGGTGGCGCGGCCATTGCCGCAGCAGTTATTGGCGCGTGGGCTAGTGCGGCCGGGGCCATTGGCGTTGGGCATTGCGGCGGCGGATGACGGCGCAGTGCTAAGCGCCGATGGGCAGGCCGCCCGCCGTTTGTTCGCCATGGGTCCACCGTTGCGCGGGATGTGGTGGGAGAGTACGGCGGTGACTGATGTAGCGAGCCAGGCCAAGTTTCTTGCGGCGCGATTGGTGGATTGACTGAAAGTTGGAGGGTGTTTTTTCGGGCCTCATCGCGGGCAAGCCCGCTCCCACAGTGATCGGTGTCGCTCACAAATCCTTTGGTCACAGCAGATACCTGTGGGAGCGGGCTTGCCCGCGATAGGGCTAGCCCATTCACCACAAAACCCGAAGTGAGCGGGAAAAGGGAAAGAATTTATTTATCCAGTGGTTTGACCGAAAGTTGGAGGGTGTTTTTTCGGGCCTCTTCGCGGGCAAGCCCGCTCCCACAGTGATCGGTGTCGTTCACAAGTTCTTTGGTCAACTCAGATACCTGTGGGAGCGGGCTTGCCCGCGATAGGGCTAGCCCATTCACCACAAAACCCGAAGTGAGCGGGAAAAGGGAAAGAATTTATTTATCCAGTGGTTTGACCGAAAGTTGGACGGTGTTTTTTCTGGCCTCATCGCGGGCAAGCCCGCTCCCACAGTGATCGGTGTCGTTCACAAATCCTTTGGTCACAGCAGATACCTGTGGGAGCGGGCTTGCCCGCGATGAGGCCAGTACAGCCGCTACAAGGTTCGGTGTCAGACCACTAAACAAGCATTGTTTAAACGACACCTCCAAATACTCACTCAGGCTATTCAGCCTTGCACCGCTGCCTACAACTGCCCCCTCGACACTACCCCAACCCGCGAACCCTCCACAGACATCAAGCGCAAACCCGGCATCCTTTTCCACGTCGACCCCGAGGTTGATAACGAAACTCTGCTGGCCGCAACCCAACGGGGGCAAGCCTCTCGCCGCTGTATCGAGCCCGCTGTGTGGTTCAGTTGGTCTGACACATTTGATATTAATTTCCTTGTCGGCTGAATTTTTCAAAATGTGTGGGGTCTGTTTACCGTCCATGATGGCTGGCGTCATTTAGCCAGTATTTCTGACATCAATTTCAGGGTGACCACGACCCTTCCCCTGCGGGCTTCAATGTGCGCCCTCAGCACTTATGACATGGAGCGTTATGCTTATCTCCCCACGGATGTGGCCGGTGCTGTGCGCGCTATTGCTTGGCTTGGGTACACAGAGCAGCGCCGATGGCGCCAGCCTGCCAACGCCGGGCGACCAGGACCTGATCCGCGATCGCCAGAACCGCCTGATTGAAGAACAGCAGCGTCGACTTGAAGAACTCAAGGAACTGCCGGGCAAGCCAACATTGCCCGCAACACCGGCCGCCCCGGTGGATACACGTTGCTTTCCTATCAAAGACATCGAACTCAAGGGCGCCGACAGTCTGTCCGCTGCCGACCGCGAGCGCTTGCTCAAGCCTTATATCGGTCAATGCCTGGGCGTCTCGCAACTCAACGAATTGCTCAAGGTCATCACCGACCATTACATCGACAAGGGCATGATCACCAGCCGCGCTTACTTGCCGCAGCAAGACCTCTCCAGCGGTCACTTAAGTGTGTTTGTAGTCGAGGGCAAACTCGAGGGTTTGAAGGGCGCTGACGACAGCCATATTTCCGATCGGGAACTGTCCATGACCTTCCCCGGTAAAACGGGCGAATTGCTCAATCTTCGTGAAATAGAACAACTGGTGGATCAGTTGAACCGCTTGCCCTCCAACCAGGCGCAAATGGAGCTGACCCCCGGCGTTCAGGTTGGCGGCAGCAGCGTGCTGGTCAAGAACGACCCGCAAAAGCCTTGGCGTGCCAACCTGTCGCGTAACAACGACGGTCAGAAAAGCACCGGTGAACAGCAGTGGGGCGCAGGCTTTGAGTGGGACAGCCCGCTGGGGCTGGCCGACCAGTTGATGTTGCGCGGCGGCCATGACGCGGTGAGCGATCACCAGAAAACCTCGAAAAACGCCATGCTCTATTACAACGTGCCTTGGGGCTGGTGGAACTTCAGTTATACCTACAGCCAGAGCGAATACCGCTCCCAGGCCCAAGGCAATGGTTTCAACTTCAGCCAGAGCGGCGACAGCGAGAGTCATCAATTTCGCGCCGAGCGCCTCGTCCATCGCGATTCGGTGAGCAAAACTTCGATCAATGCCGGCTTCGCCCATCTGCGCACTAACAACTACATCGAAGATAGCCGTCTGGATAACAGCAGCCAGCGTATTACCGAAGCCCAGTTGGGTATCAACCACGGCCGGCGTATCGGCCATTCGTTCGTCAACCTGGACCTGGGCATGCAGCAGGGCATCGGCGCGCTGGATGCACAAGGCAACGACCAGCGTCGTGATGATGCCGGCAATCTTACCGCCAACGCTCGCTATCGAAAGTACACCGCCACCGCCAGTTTCCTGTTGCCGTTCAACTGGCTGGGCGAGTCATTCACGTTCAGCAGCCTCGCCACGGGCCAGCGCAGTGAAGACGTGTTGTTCAGTCCGCAACGCATCAGCCTGGGTGGCAGCTCATCGGTGCGTGGTTATAAAGACCAGTTTTTATCCGGGGACAGCGGTGGCTACTGGCGCAACGAACTGCGCTGGACCCGCCCGGTGACTGTCGATTGGCTGCGCCCGGCACTGAGCGAGTACGGCACCAGTGTCGGCTATGACCAAGGCGTGATCAGCAATGACCGATACAACAGCGAAGTGCATGGCCGAATGTCCAGCAACTCTCTGGAACTCTTCGCCCGTGGCAAGTACCTCGCCACTCGCGTGACGTTCGCCCACTCGCTGGAACGCCCCTCCGTTCTCACCGAGCGCGAGGCGCCGATCTACTTCCAGGTCGACCTGTTTCTTTAATTCATTTGTTATCGCGTCGAGATTCTGAATATGGACGTTCACCAGTTTGCCTTTCTGTCCCGCCAGCCTTCGGCTGCCTTGGTCCCTCGCACGCACTTCCTGGGCATGCCCAAACGCTTGCTGGCATTGCTGTTGGCGAACGTCATGTTCTGGCAGCCGATCTGGGCTCAGGCCGAGGGCATCGCCGTCAGCGGCAACACGCAGACCGGCATAGGGCAGGCTGGCAACGGCGTACCGGTGATCAATATTGCCGCACCCAACGGTGCCGGGCTCTCGCACAACCAGTTCAAGGATTACAACGTCGGTCGCCAGGGCGTGATCCTCAACAACGCGACGAACGCGGTGCAGAACACCCAACTGGGCGGCCACATTCTGGGCAACAGCCAGCTCGGTGGACGGGCCGCCGGCACCATCCTCAACGAAGTCAACGGCGGTAGCCCCAGCCAGCTCAACGGCTACACCGAAGTGGCAGGCCAGTCAGCGCGGGTCATCATCGCCAACCCTTACGGCGTGAGCTGTAACGGTTGCGGTTTCATCAACACGCCGCGCGTGACCCTCAGCACCGGCAAGCCTGTACTCGACGGCTCCGGCAAGCTTGATCACTTCGAGGTTGATGGCGGCAGCATCACCATCGATGGCATGGGGCTTGATGCAGCCAACATTGATCAATTCGACCTGATCACCCGTTCGGCGAAGATCAACGCAGACATCCATGCCCGGCAGTTGAATGTCATCACTGGTGCCAACAATGTCAACGCAGACAGCCTGGCTACCACGCCTCGCGCGGCCAGTGATGCCGACAAGCCTCAACTGGCAATCGATGCGGCGGCGCTGGGCGGGATGTATGCCAACACCATCAAACTGGTGGGCACCGAGCAGGGTGTCGGGGTCAAGCTGGCGGGCAACATGGCCGCCAGTGCCGGCGATATTCAAATCGATGCCGGCGGCCATCTGAGCATGGCGCAGACATCGGCCCAAGGTGCCTTGCGGGTCAACGCGCAGAGTGTCGAGATGACCGGCAAGGCTTACGCCGGCAGCGTCGATGTGCGCACGCCCGGCGAGCTGGTCAACCGGCAGAGCCTGGCCGCCCGCAACCGCATCGACATCAATGCCGACAAACTCAGTAACTCCGGCGTGATTGCCGCTGGCATCGAGGCCGATAACAGCCGCAACACCACGGGCGACTTGAGCATCACCAGCCCCTCCGTGACCAACAGCGGCAGTCTCGAAGCCAGTCGCTCGTTGAGTATCCGTGCGAGCAAAGACCTGACCAACCAGGGCGTGGTTCAGGGCGCGGCGGTCGATCTGACCAGCGCCCGGGTTACCAATCAGGGCGCTGCTGCGCGAATCGTCGGTGACCAGCAGCTGGTGATCAATACGCCGGCCATCGTCAACCTGGCAGGGGTGATCCGCTTTGGCGCGGCGCAGGCGGCGTCCTTGCAACTCGACAGCCTGGACAACCGCGAAGGCCTGATCCAGGTGCTGGGCGGCAGCCTGACAATCACCGCCCGCCAGCTGGATAACCGTGGCGGGCAAATCGACGCTGGCGGCCTCATCGTCGATACCACAACGCTTGATAATCGCTCCGGCCTGCTTTCTGCCAGCGCCGGTAATGCGCAGGTGAACACCCGCGGCAGGTTCGATAACACTTCGGGCACTCTCCAGGCGCAAAACCAGCTTTCAGTCACGGGCCAGGAGGTCATCAACCAGGGCGGTAGGCTGCTGGCGGTCAACGGTGACCTCGATCTGAAAGCCTCGAGCCTCGATAACCAGCTCGGCAGCGTGCTGGGGGCCAAGGTCAGCATTCGTGCGCCGGGTGGGCAGGTCGATAACCGCGGCGGGAAAATCGTCGGTGAGCGCATTGATCTGAACGCCTCGGGGCTCGACAACAGCAACGCGGGACTGCTGGCGGCAGGCGCCCAGGGCATGAGCCTGATTTTCGATCCGGCGGCCATCAAGGCGCAGCTGCTCAATAACAAGGGGCGCATTCAGAGCGACGGCGGCCTTTTGCTGCAAGGTGGCTGGCTGGACAACAGCGCGGGCACAGTGCTCGGTAAAACCATCCAGGTCGATGCTCAACGCCTGATCAACAACGGCAAGGGCGCACTGGTCAGCAATGGCGGCGACGTTGTCCTGAATGTCAGCAACGTGTTGAGCAACCTGACCGGTGTGATCGATGCCGGTAACAGCACGGTCACCGTCACCGGCGCGAGCCTGATCGATAACCAGGGCGGCACGATTCGCGGCCAGCGACTGGATCTTCAGGCGACCACTTTGCTCAACGGTCAGAAGGGGCAACTGGTCGCAGGGACCGGTGGGTTGACCTACAGCGGGAACCGACTGGACAACAGCGGCGGCGTTATTCTCGCCGACGGTGGGCTTGCCAACCTGAAGCTCGGCAAGGGCAGCATCGGCAACCTTGGCGGCACGATCCAGGGCGACACCGTCGAGGTGACCGCCGGCAGTCTCGATAACAGCAGCGACGGCACCAAGGCCGGCATGATCGCCAGCCTGGCGGGCGAACTGAAGCTGACCGTCGATTCATTGACCAGCCGCGCCGGCAAACTCTTCGCCAAGACCGCGCTGGTGTTCAAAGGCTCCACGCTGGACAACAGCGGTGGACAGCTCAGTGGCAACACCGTTGACCTGACGGCCGACCAACTGACCAACCAGGGTGGCCTGATCGAATCCAACACCTGGCTTGCACTCCAGGGCGGCACGCTGGACAACAGCGCTTCGGGACGAATCCGTGCTCTGGGCAACAACGTCAGTACTCTTCGCGTCTCGACAGACGACATCAGCACGCTCGATTTCAGCGACACAGTCAATAACCACAACGGCACCATCGAGGTCGGTAACTCGTCGTTCAGTTTCAAATCCAGCACGCTGGATAACCGTACCGGGACCCTCGAACACGCCAACACCGGGTTATTTACCCTGCACCTCGATAGCCTGACCGGTGCCGGTGGTGATATCACCGGCCTGGGCAGCGGCGACTGGAACTTTGGCGCGGTGGATGGGCTGGGGCGTGCACAGCTCAACGAGGCCCTGACTTACACCAACGATTCGCTGACGCTACAGTCTGGCGATCGCCTGGCCAGCAGCACCAAACTGGTGCTCAACCTTGGCAGCCTGAGCAACGGCGGCGAGCTTCTCAGCGATGGCGACCTCACGCTGAACCTTACGGGCGATCTGTTCAACAGCGGCCGGTTATCCGCGCAAAAAATGCTGGATATCACCGCCCATGACGTCCGTCAGAACGGCGGACGCATGGGGGCCGGCACCGACACACGCCTCAACCTGAGCGGTACGCTGGATAACCTCGGCTACCTGACTGCCCGCCAGAACCTGCGTATCGACGCGACGCAAATCGACAACAACGGCACACTGGGTGCCCAAGGCAAAGTCGACCTCACCGCCACCGGCGGCATCACCAACGGCGCCGATACATTGCTGTTCAGCGGCGGCGACATGACCCTGCGCGCCGGTAGCCTGCTCAACTGGTATGGCGACCTCTACAGCGCCGGCAATCTAAGCTTCACCGGCATCGATGGCGCCGCCGCGCAAAGCTTCAGAAACCTCTCCGGGACCGTCGAAAGCCAAGGCAACATCAGCCTTCACGCCGTCTCGCTGGAAAATGCCAAAGCCGAATTCGAACTGGGCCAACAACGGGTGAGCGGCACCTTGAGCTGGGTGTGCGGCCAACACTGTGGCGGGCATGACTCCTTCAAGCGCGGCCAGATCACCATCGGCCAAACATTCATCGAGCGCGCCATCAAGGACTCTGCTTCGGCGCGCCTGGTTGCAGGCAAAGACCTCAACATCCAGGCCTCAAGCGTGCAGAATCGCTACAGCTTGCTGGCCGCCAACAACAATCTGACCATCATTGCCGATGACCTGCTCAACCAGGGCGCGTCCACCCGCACCGGGCAGAACACCATCAAGATCGGTACGCCGGGGCGCATTTCCACCGGTTACTGGGATCAGATGGAGTTCACCGACGTCCCGGCCTTCAACGCGGCCGTTGCCGCCGGCAACTACGACGACGCTCGCTTCGAGCTGCTGAAATCGCGCTCCAGCGACAGCCGCTTCCGGGAGCAAAGCAACGTAACCGTCTGGACCGATAACCCTGAGCCGACCTACGCCGCCACCATTCAGGCCGGCGCCACCGTCAACCTCAACGTCACGCGTACCGTGCAAAACGGAACGCTGCACCAGAACACGCTCGAACAACTGACCGGTACGCTGGGCGACGACCAGACCGGCGTCGGGGTTGGCGAGGTCAATATCAACATCAACCCGCAGGCGACCGGTGCCGCCGCCGTGACGCCTGCCGCTGTGCAGCTCATCGATCGTATCGCGGCGAATGGCAGCGTACAGACCGTCTTCAAACCGGTGGATTACAGCGGACTACCGTTCACCTCTGTGGACCCGACGGCCGGGCCGAATTTCCAAACGCCCAAGGGCGATTACGGGTTGTTCATCAAGAACCCCGACCCGACAAGCCGCTACCTGATCGAGACCAACCCGAACCTCACGAACCTGTCGCAGTTCTTTGGTTCGGACTACCTGCTCAAGCAGTTGAACGTCAACGCCGACAGCACTTGGCGTCGACTCGGCGATGGCCTTTACGAGCAGCGCCTGATTCGCGATGCGGTGCTGGCGAAAACCGGCCAGCGTTTTCTCGCCGGCGGTTTGACCAGCGATTACGAGCAATACCGCTACCTGATGGATAACGCCCTCGCCAGCAAAGATGCACTGCGCCTGAGCCTTGGCGTCTCGTTGACGGGCGAGCAGGTCAGCGCGCTGACCCATGACATCGTCTGGATGGAAAACCGCATTGTCGACGGGCAAAAAGTCCTCGTGCCGGTGCTGTACCTGGCCCAGGCGGATAGCCGCAATGTACGCGGCAGCAGCCTGATCCAGGGTCGGGACTTGAACCTGTTCACCGGCGGCGATCTGGTCAACGTCGGCACGCTGCGCGCCAGCAACAACCTCAACATCCAAAGCGCCGGCAGCGTCTACCAGGGCGGGCTGGTCGAGGCCGGCAACGACCTGCAAATACTGGCGCAAGACAGCATTCGCAACGCCATCGCCGGCGAGATTCGCGCCAGCCAGGTCAGCCTTGTCGCGCTCAAGGGCGACATCATCAACGATCGCACCGCGATCCAGGTTCGTGACGGGTCCGGCATGCGCACCCTGACCGATGCGGGCAGCAGCATCAGCGCCCGGGAAAACCTGGCCGTTGCGGCCGGCCGCGACCTGACCAACCACGGCGCATTAAACAGTGGCGGCAACGCGACCCTGACGGCGGGCCAGGACATCAACCTGGCGGCTAAAACCGATACCAGCGAGAAACACGAATTCAGCGACGGCGGCCACAAGTCGAGCATCACCACCGACGTGAAGAACCTCGCTGCGACCGTTACCGTCGGCGGCAACCTGACCGTGGATGCGGGCCGCGACGTCAATGTCATCGCCAGCCAGGTCAAGGCCGGGAACAACCTAACCATCAAGGCCGGCCAGGACTTCAACGTGACCTCTGCCGACGACATCCACAACGTCGCCAGCAAAACCAAGGACGGCAAGAAACGCATCACCGAAGAAAACGACCGCACCACCCAGGCCGCCAGCGTCATGAGCGCGGGCAACAACTTCAACGCCCAGGCCGCCCGCGACATCAACCTCATCGCCAGCAAAATCAGCGCCGGCAACGAAGCGTATCTGTACAGCGGCAACAAGCTGAGCCTGCTGGCCGCGCAGAACAGTATGCATACGCTGTATGACATGAAGGAAAAGGGTAACTGGGGCGCCAAGAAGGCCCAGCGCGATGAAGTCACTCAGATCACCCACGTCGGTACCGAGATCAACACCGGCGGCCGCCTCACTCTCGCCAGTGCCGGCGATCAGCGCTACCAGGTCGCCAAGCTCAACAGTGGCAAAGACCTGATCCTTGAAAGCGGCGGTGCCATCGCTTTTGAGGGCGTCAAGGACTACCACGACGAAAGCCACACCAAGAGCAAGAGCGACCTGGCCTGGACCAGCTCCAAGGGCAAGGGCAATACCGATGAGACGTTACGTCAGAGCACGCTGATTGCCCAAGGCTCGTTGGCCATTCGGGCTGTCGATGGGCTGAAAATCGACATCAAACAGATCAATCAAAACACCGTCAGCCAGACCATCGATGCGATGGTCAAGGCCGACCCGCAACTGGCCTGGGTCAAGGAAGCGGAAAAACGCGGGGATGTGGACTGGCGCCAAGTGAAGGAGGTGCATGACTCCTTCAAGTACAGCCACTCCAGCCTGGGCCAGGGTGCGATGCTGGCGATCATCATCATCGTGACGATCCTCACCGCAGGTGCGGCCAGTGGTCTGGCTGGCGCGGCGGCCGGGGCTCAGGCCGGCACCGCCTCCGCCATGGCGGCGGCGACGACTGCTGAGGCCGTGGCCGCCGGGGCGACCTATGTAGGGGCTGGTTGGGGCAATGTCATGGCCACGGCGGCGATGACGTCCATGGCCAGCACGGGTGCCGTTAGCGTCATCAACAACAAGGGTAATTTGGGCGCGGCTGTTAAAGACACTTTCAGCAGCGACAGCCTGAAAAATGCCGCCATTTCCGGGATGGTCGCCGGGTTTACCACCGGCGTAATCGACCCGAAATTTGGCGGGACAACCAAGCCTTACAACAGCATCACCAAGGGTTTTGACTTATCCACCCTTGAGGGCATAGGTGGTTTCGCCGTGCATGCCGGCGCACAAGGTGTTACCTCGGGCGTGGTCAAAACCGCAGTTAACGGCGGCAGCTTGGGCGACAACCTGGTCGATGAACTCGTTGCCCAGGCCGGGACCGTTGCCGCGGCTGTGGGGTTCAGCCAGGTCGGCAGCTTCGCTCAGAAAGAGTACCTCAAGGCAGCGGCTGATAAAGACTCGGTCGGCATGGCGCTGTGGGCCGAGGGTGGAGCCGGACGAACCGCGTTGCACGCCATGATGGGCGGCGCGATGTCCTCGGCCACCGGCGGCGACTTCGCGACCGGTGCGGTGGCCGCTGGTGCCAGCCAGGCCATGGCTGGCGCTTTGAATGATGTCTTCAAAACGCAGCCGGAATACCGCGAGGCCGCCGCACAAATCGTCGGCCTGACCGCCGCCGGTCTTGCCGGTAAAGACGTTGAGAAAGCGGCCTGGGTTTCGCTGATGGCCGATCAGTACAACCGCCAGCTTCATCCAGACGAAATCCCGCTACTGAAGAAACAGGCCGACAGTCTGGCGAAGGAAGCCGGACTCAGCCCTGCAGAAGCTGAAAGACGCCTGGCCAAAGCGCTGGTTTATTACACCGACAAAGACTGGAACGGTGTGCTGAGCGGCCAAGGTGCTGCACCCGATGCCCTGACGGTCAAACACTTGGGCATCGCGCTCTCGCCGCTGGGCGCCACGTACGCACCCGCAGCAGCGACGGATATTCCGGCAACCGGTCCCGCGAAAACCTACACCCCCACCGAAACCGCCGCGTTAATCGCCAACTACAGCAGCACCCATGCGGCGCAGTACGCGGACACCAAAATCAATGCCATCAACCTGCAAGGGCTCTACACCGGCGATCTCAGTTATGAATACGCCAATTACTACCGCAAAAACCTGGCAGTCGGCCCGGGCCTGACGGATTGGGGAACGGTAACCGGCAGCACCCAAGGTGCGGGGAAGGCATTGTCGGAGGCAGCGGGTTCGGCATGGGCCTTGCTGAGCAATCCAGCGCAAGGCAGCGAACAAATCGTCACTGGCCTGGCAGGGCTGACCAAGCACCCGGTCGACTCTTTGATGAGCAGCGTCGAGGCGAGCCAAACCAAAGCGGCGTTGGTGAGCCTTTACGACATGCAGGGCAACACCGCCGCCAGCGCCGCGATCCGTGCGCAAAGCGACGTTGAATTTGCGTTGAACTTCCTTCCGGTAAACCGGGTTAAGACGCTGGCCGAGTTGGGGACGGCAGGCAGAGCGGTTGATAGTGCCGAGCTTGCCTCACTTCCAGCGGGTTATCGTCGGGTCGTTGATGCCAAGACTGGTAATACTGAAGTCGTTGGCGCTGATGGGGGCTTTTATTATGAAACCGCCGAGGGTGGACTCAGGCCGAAGGCTGGGAGGAGTCTGGCGGAGCTGGTGGCGGGAGAGGCGGGTGGCGCGGGTGCAAAAGGCTTAACTCCTGATCGTACTCCATTTAACGAACAGAACTTTACGCTTAATGGTGGGGCGCAGTTTGTTGAAAGCCGGATCATCCAACCGAATACCACAGTGCGTCTTTCGGATGATTTCACACTCACAACAGGCACTGTCGTACCGAAGGGAAGCATAGTTACGGTCAGTGATGACGTCATGAAAATAGTTGAACCTGGTGGTGCCAGCTCAATTAAATCATTCGATAAAAATGTCGGTCGGCCATTAATTTTAACTGACAGTGGGGCAAAAACGTTCACGCTGGACGATATTCGCAGTTTGAGTGGCCGGCAAAAATGGGAGGCCGGAGAGACCTACATTCAGGAGCTTTACGGTTCGACAGGCCAACGATACTATCCTGTCCCAGGTACCGGTGGGCGTTATGTCGATGCTCCTGTAGATATGCTCAATGGTAGTGTTTCGGCAAACGAGATTAAGACGTACCAGCGAGTTGTAAGCTCTACAGGTAAGCTGAATGAAGTTCCTCTCACAGAAAAAATCTACGCTCAGATCGAGAAAGATCTTTATCTTCGAGATGCCGTTAAGGGCTATGAGCCAAAATGGATATTTTTGGAAGCGCCACCGGCAAAGGAGCTTTCAAGGATTCTGGAATTGAACAAAATTGACGTGATTATTCACAAGTAATTATTGGAGTGAGTGATGGCTAATGCTGGCGAAACGCCTGAAATGCTGCTGGCACGACGGATTTCTGGGTTTGATTCATTTAAATCGGAACGCATGCCGGTGCTTCATGAGTTTTGTAAAAGTCTGGGGTTTGATGAGCCGCACGAAGTACTGAACCAGCCTGAGAAATTTTTGCCCATGATGGACAGCGGCTTTAAGAATGCTGTTATCAGTGAAGAAAACAGGGCCTGGTTCATTACTCGTATAGGGTATTACATCGGGGAATACCTAATCTCTCTTTATGACGGTCTCTGGTTGGTCGACAAAGATCCGTCGTCACCGACATTTGCCAGATATGTAGTCGGAGACTTTTCGTATGAGGGGGTGATAACCCAGGTTGTTGATCCATTTGAAATGGCGCAGTGCTATGCGGATACACCTGTTCCACGCTTCTTGAAGCAAGAAATCGAGAAGAAACTAGTGGGGGAATAGAGGACAGACCACGATTCATTTTTGATGGATAAGTAAAAACGTCGTCTGTCCCTACTGCTATTTTCCGTCTATCCGGTGGTTTGACCGAAAGTTGGAGGGTGTTTTTTCGGGCCTCTTCGCGAGCAAGCCCGCTCCCACATTGGATCTCGGGCGTACACAAATAATGTGTTCACCGAAAATCCCCTGTGGGAGCGGGCTTGATCGCGAAGGGGCCGGCCCATCCAACACAAAACCCACAGTCAGACCAATAAACAGGCGATGTTTAATCGACATCTCCAGATACTCACTCAGGCTACACATTCTTGCGCCGTTGCCTACGACTCGCCAGAATCCGCCGGCTTGTGCGCCTTGAGGCCGGGCTCTATCGTTTCCGGGTCGCTGACGAATCAGCGATCGGGTTTCGCAGCCCAGGTCAATCAAGGCGCACAGCGCCACCGTTCCTTTTCAGATGACGTTTTTCGTTCGCTGAATTGCGTTATGGCGGCTGTGCGCGGGAGATCTTCGGGTCTGCCGGGTTCCTTGATTCCCGGTCTGCGAACCTGCGTACAGCTGCCACCTATTTTCGTTTCGCAGCGAACCGTGGCGGCTCCATTAATCAAGGAGCATTACTATGTTCAAAGCAACGCCAAATCCGCCGGAAACCGATCCAACATCCCCCTACGATTCACTCGATTCAAAAAAACTCAACGAAGCCGCCGACCGCGCCCTCGACCACTACCTCAAACCGCCCATCCCCAAAGACACCAAGCGCAAGCCCAGCACCATTTACCATGTGGGTGAGAAGGTCGATAACGAAACCCTGCTGGTCAACGCCTGCGAATCCCTGGCGTCAGCGAGCATGATGCTCAGCGAGTTCGCCGGATTGATGGACATGCCACATCGCAACATGATGTTGGGGATTCAACAGGTGGTCATGCTTGGTGAATTGGCGGTGAATCGAGTGCTGGATAACCTCGACCCGCGAGGTTAGCGAGGATGATCGTTCCCATGCTCTGCGTGGGAATGCAGCCCGGGACGCTCCGCGTCCCTTCCAGAGCCGAACGCAGAGCGCCGTTGAGGCATTCCCACGCAGAGCGTGGGAACGATCAAAACCCCGCATCACGCGGTGTTTCTTGTCAAAGTGTGGGAGTGGGCTTGCTCGCGAAAGCTGCTTAACATTCAACAGAGATGTCGACTGTTACGCCGCCTTCGCGAGCAAGCCCGCTCCCACAGGTGTGATGTTCAAGCTCACATCAATATTGTTACGCCACCACCTGATAACACGGCACATACTCCGCGCCACCCGGCAGTTTCATCCGGTGTTGGGCGACGAAGGCTTTGAGCAGTTTGTCCAGCGGCTGCATGACGGCGGCATCGCCACGGATCTGGTACGGCCCGTGTTCTTCGATCAGGCGGATGCCCTTGTCCTTGACGTTGCCGGCGACGATGCCGGAGAACGCGCGGCGCAGGTTGGCGGCCAGTTCGTGGGACGGCAGGTTGCGGCTCAGTTGCAGGTTGGCCATGTTGGCGTGGGTCGGGTCGAACGGGCGCTGGAAGCCTTCGTCGATCTTCAGCAGCCAGTTGAAATGGAACGCGTCGTTGCGCTCGCGACGGAACTGTTTGACCGCTTTGAGGCCTTGAGTCATCTGCCGCGCCACTTCAGCAGGGTCGTCGATGATGATCTCGTAGTGCTGCTGCGCGGCTTCACCGAGGGTGGCACCGACGAAGGCGTGCAACTGCTCCAGATACGGCGCGGCGCTTTTCGGCCCGGTGAGGACCACGGGGAAGGGCAGGCTTTCATTGTCCGGGTGCATCAGGATGCCGAGCAGGTACAGGAACTCTTCGGCCGTGCCCGCGCCACCCGGGAAAATGATGATGCCGTGGCCGACGCGGACGAACGCTTCCAGGCGTTTCTCGATGTCCGGCAGGATCACCAGTTCGTTGACGATCGGGTTCGGCGCTTCGGCGGCGATGATCCCGGGTTCGGTCAAACCGAGGTAGCGGCCACCGTGGATGCGCTGCTTGGCGTGGGCGATGGTCGCGCCTTTCATCGGGCCTTTCATCACGCCCGGGCCGCAACCGGTGCAGATGTCCAGGCTGCGCAGACCGAGTTCGTGGCCGACTTTCTTGGTGTACTTGTATTCTTCGGTGTTGATCGAGTGGCCACCCCAGCACACCACGATTTTCGGTTCGACACCGGGGCGCAGGGTGCGGGCGTTGCGCAGCAGGTGGAAGACGTAGTCGCTGATGCCCTGGGAGGTGCTCAGGTCGATGCTCAAGGCGTCGAGTTCGTTTTCGGTGTAGACGATGTCGCGCAGGGCGCTGAAGAGCATTTCACGGGTGCTGGCGATCATTTCGCCATCGACGAAAGCGTCGGCCGGGGCGTTCAGCAGTTCCAGGCGTACGCCACGGTCTTGCTGGTGAATGCGGATTTCGAAGTCTTTGTAGGCTTCCAGGATGGTCTTGGCGTTATCGACGTGGGCGCCGGTATTGAGGATGGCCAGGGCGCACTGGCGGAAAAGGGTGTAGGTGAGGCCGGTTCCGGCTTCGCTCAGTTGCTGTACTTCACGTTGGGACAGTGTTTCCAGGCTGCCTTTAGGGCTGACCGAGGCGTTGATTACATGTCGTTGGGTCATTCAATGATCCTTAAAACGATGTCACCCGCCGGCAGGCGCATGGCATCCGAATAGTGTGTATCCATGGAGAAGATGGCACGAACTGCGCTGTATCGCCATGTTCCCCGTTTGACGATGGAAAGATGAAAAGGAGCCCCAGCATAGCTAAATCCTTCGGGGAGGCGATAATGCCCCGCAGTCTTTTTGCTACAGAGCCTTTCCCATTGATGCAAGGAACCCCGTCGCGATGTTCGAAATCCAGCCAATGAATGCCGAAACCTATCGACGCCAGACGCGACGCAGCACGGTAATCATCGCCCTGATGTTCCTGGCGCTGGCGATGGCGCTGTCCACGGCGGCGGTGGCGCTGTTCGGTGAGCCCGGCGGTGACAATCTGCGTTTTAACGTGGGTGGCGTGTTTGCCGCATTGTTGCTGATGGCGGCGCTGATGCGCGGCAAGTTCTGGACCCAGGAATGGATGGCGCCAGCGGTCTACGGTTGGCAGCTCAAACGCAGCCTGATGAGCATCACCAACGTCATGCACCAGGTGACGGCGGCAGTGGAGAAGGGCGATCCGAGCGCCATGAAGCTGCTGCGTTTTTATCATCTGGGACTGAGCCAGATGCACCAGTTGGACGGCAATTCCAGCGACCATAGCCAGCTGACCCGTGAGATGGACCAGCACAAGGCGCGGATGGAGGCGCTGGGCATCGAGACCGAACAGACGCAATTGAATCCGGCCTGGCTTGAGGCGGTGAAGCAGACGCAGATGTAGGCTGACGATCACTGGCGATGAGCAATTTCGTGCAAATCACCTATCGTATTCGTTGATGAGTCATAGTGGTCCGAGCGCCAGCCACGGCTGGCTGGCGTTAAAAGGGCGAACGGGAAAATTCGCCATGTCATAAGGGATTAAGGGAGCGTCATGGGGCATCCGTTCGTCAAAGATCGCACTGAAAGCACCCGGCTCGCCACGCCGTGGGTAGCCGGGCAGGTTGAGTCGAAACTCAAGGTTAGATACGCGGTTTCTCTGCTTGTTGCGGTATGCCTGTCCATGACGGCCATTGTGATAGGGGAAGGCTGGAACTCGCGTCAGTATCATTTGCACGGCAGCGAAGTGGAGATGTCCAACCTCGCGCAAACCCTGGCGTCACAGGCGCAGGCATCGATCAAGCAGGCCGACACGCTGCTGTTTGCCTTGGTGGACCGCCTCGAAAACGATGGCATGGAACCGGCGAAGATACCCAGATTGCAAACTTTGCTCCACGCCCAGCGCAGTGAACTGGCACAAATCCATGGGCTGTTCGTTTACGACGAAGACGGGCGCTGGCTCGCCAACTCCAATAACGCTGTGCTGCCCAATGCCAATAACGCCGACCGTGAATATTTCATCTACCACCGTGATCATCCCGACCGCGGTCCTCATATCGGTCCATCGATAAAAAGTCGCTCGACCGGTGAATGGATCATGACCGTGTCACGCAGGATCAATCACGCCGATGGCCGGTTTGCCGGCGTGGCGCTGGCTACGATCTATCTCAACCATTTCCTGGACCTGTACAACAGCATCGACATGGGCAGTAACGGGGTGGTCAATCTGATCGCCAACGACGCCACCATCGTCGTTCGCCGCCCGTTCAACGAAGCCGATATCGGCACCAGCGTCGCCAAGGGGCCGCTGTTTACCCAGCTGTTGCCCAAGGGCGATTCCGGTACGGCCATCGTCAAATCCTACGTGGACGGGGTGGAGCGGGTGGTGGGGTTTCGGCGGGTAGAGGGTTATCCGCTTGTGGTCTTTGCCGCGCTCGAAAAGGATGAAGTCCTGGCCAGCTGGAAGCAGGAGTCAGTACTCAGTGCGAGCCTCGTGTTATTGCTGCTGGGGTTTCTGGGCGTTCTCGGCTATCGCCTGATCCGTGTCATGAAGCAGCAGAATCATATTCAGACCGAATTGCTGGAGGCTCAGGAGAAACTCATTGAGGTCAACCACAGCCTTAAATTGCTGGCTCTGGAGGATGCACTGACCGGGCTTTCCAACCGGCGTCAGTTCGATTTGTTCATCCTGGCGGAAATGGGTCGTGCCAGGCGTACCCACACCAGCCTGGCGTTGCTGATGATCGATGTCGATCATTTCAAGAGTTTCAATGATCACTACGGTCATTTGGCGGGCGATGAGTGTTTGCGCAAGATCAGCACCATCATCACTGACAACATCCAGCGCCCCGGCGATCTTGCTGCCCGCTTCGGTGGCGAGGAGTTTACGGTGGTGCTGCCCGGCACCGATTATGTGGGGGCGTTTCTGGTGGCGGAAAAAATCCGTCGCGCGGTTCAGCAAACGGACATCAAGCATAGCGGCAGTCCCGAAGGCCTCGTCACGGTCAGTATTGGGGTCTGTGCCTACAACCAGACGGCGCAGAACCAGCCCGAAGACTTGATCGGCGCAGCAGACAAGGCGCTGTATGTGGCCAAGGCCAGCGGCCGGAACATGAGCGTCATTGCCAACTGAACTCAGCCAGACCGGTCACTGCCCCGAACGGGTTGGGTGCCGCAGCTTCCATAAGCGGATCAGCCGCAGGTAGATCAGCACGTTGATCGCCAGCACCACGCTGCCCAGCCCCAGCTGAATCGTGGGTGTCAGCCCGGCCGGATAAATAATCGGCCACACGTAATGCTCGATAAAACCGCCGCCGTAGCCGGTTTGCCCGGCCGCTTGGCGCATGAGGTTTTCCCAATCGGTCAGTGGGCACGTCAGGTGGAAAACTTCCACGATCACGCCCCACGCGGCGGCGGGCAGGTGCCACCAGGCCAGGCGGTGCCATTTGAGCACCAGCAGCCCGCCGAACAGCACGAACAGAATGAACAACAAGTGAGACAGCACCAGCCCGTCGGCGGCGATTCGGTAAAGCATGTCGATTCCCTGACGCGTTATGTGAATCGCTCCATGGTACTCGGGCTGGGTGCGTGTACTCTATCGATTGCTGTTTTCAAGCACTGTCAATACTTCTTTCAAACGCACCGCCGTGGCTTCGCTGCTGCATTGCATCGGCGCGCGCAGCTCGTCATGGATCAACCCCTCAAGGGCCAGGGCGGTTTTCACCGGGGCAGGATTGGGCTCGATGAACAGGCTGTGAATCAGCGGCAGCAACTGGAAGAAGGTCGTTCGGCCGGCCGCTAACCGGTTGTCGCGGATCTGTTGATACAGCGCCACGAACAGCTCGGGATGAACATGGGCCGAGGCGGCAATCGCGCCTTTGGCACCCAGACACAAAGCGCCGAAGATCTGGTTATCTTCACCGCACAGCACGTCAACCTTGCCGCTGGCGAGCAGCGCAAGCGTGGTGGCTGGATTGCCGCCGCAGTCCTTGATCGCGACGATCCGGTCATGGGCGACGATCCGGAGCAAGGTTGCCTGCTCGAAGGCTATGCCGGTGCGATAGGGAATGTCGTAGAGAATGACCGGGACGCTGGAAGCATCCGCGACGGTCTTGAAAAAGGCTTCAAGGCCAGCCTGGGACGGGCGGATGTAGTACGGCGGTGGAACCAGCAAACCCGCCAGAGAACGTTTCAGGATTTCGCTTTGAAATGTCAGCAATTCGGCAAGATTGTTGCCGGCCAAGCCCATGACCACACGTTCTGGCGGAACCAGTTCCAGCACCGCATCGAGCACCGCCAGCTGCTCATGTTTGCCCAGCGCTGCGGCTTCCCCGGTGGTGCCGCAGACCACAATGCCATCGACGCCTTTTTCCAGCAGATGACTGACCAGCCGCCGCAACCCGTCGAAGTCGATCGCTCCATGGTGAAACGGCGTAACGATGGGAACCCAGATACCTTGAAACGATGACATGCACTTTCTCCTGAAGGTTGACCGATTTCGTCACCGTCAGAAGCGTAGAAGGAAGTCAGCAAGAAGGAGGGAGTGTCCGCCGCGCTCAATGTCCTGTCAGCTCATCTGACGGGACAGCGCGCCCCGGTCACATGAGCGACTGTTTCTTCGATTTAAGGGCGTGCGCAACGCAACCTTGCGCCTTGGCATTCAAGCCAATGACGACAGTGTTGAGGTTGAAGGTTGCGGACATGGTTGCTTACACCCTGAATGAGGTGCTCAGTTTTAAAAGTTGGTGCGATATTTGTCAATCTCGAAAATCAGCACCGGTTGCGTGCAATTGCGCAAGATTGTTCAAGCCATCCACCGCGACTGCTGGCACAGTCTGGGGTCCTTCCCTGGTTGTAGAGCGTTATGTCCAACTCACTCATGCCGCGCAGTGCATTCCTTCGCGGTGCCGCGGCCATCATGCCGTTGTCCCTGGCGACTGCGCCTTGGGGGTTGCTGGCCGGATCCATGGCCATCGAGGCCAATCTCACACCGCTGCAAGGCCAGGGGCTGTCGAGCATCGTGTTTGCCGGCGCGGCTCAATTGGTCGCCATCGGCATGCTCAAGGGCGGTGCCGGGGTCTTTTCGATTCTGTTGACCACGCTGTTGCTGACCTCCCAGCATTTGCTTTACGGGATGAGCATGCGTTCAGTGATTTCCCCGTTGCCAGGCCGCTGGCGTGTGGGGCTGGGCTTTTTGCTCACCGACGAGTTGTTCGCCCTGACCAGTCAGCATGACAAACAGCAGTTCAATCGCTGGTACGCCCTGGGGGTGGGCCTGACGTTCTACATCGCGTGGAACCTCTTCACTCTGGCGGGCATTGTGCTGGGCAGCAGCATTCCGGGTCTTGAACACCTGGGGCTGGACTTCTCCATCGCGGCGACCTTTATCGCCTTGATCACACCCGTGGTGCGCAACGTTCCGACGGTGGTCTGCGTGGCGGTTTCGCTGTTCTGTTCGGTGCTGTTCAGCTATTGGCAATGGGGCTCGGCCCTGGTGTTGTCGGGGTTGGCGGGCATGACCGCGGGCTTTATCTGCAACAAACTCTATGTGGGGCGCACATGATGGTCTGGGCTGTGATTATCGGGATGGGCCTGTTGGTGTTCCTGAACCGCTACGTATTTCTCGAGCCTCGGCTGCCGGTGCGCTTGAGCAGCAATGCCCGGCAATTCCTCGGTTTCGCGGTGCCGGGCATGCTTACAGCAATCTGCGGACCGATCGTGTTCATGCCCGACAAGCAGTTGAACCTGCAGTGGGACAACCCTTATCTGATCAGTTCGCTGGTGGCCGTGGGCCTGGTGCTTTACACCCGCAATACGTTGCTCAGCATGTTGTTGAGCATGGGGTTCTTCTTTTTGCTGCGATGGTGGCTCTGAGTCGTCTTATCCGAAACTGTTCTACGCTTAAAACAGATGACAGATCTTTTTGAGAAAGGAAGGGAGGTGGACATGGCCACTGAACCAACGCGTCCGGACCCGGATGAGGACATCGATGAACCGACGGAGGAGGAGCTCGAGCAGCAAAGGCGTTCGAGGCCGGACTGGAAGCATCCTGACGACGGTAAAGAACTGTCGGAGCGTGACCAGGAGCGCCCGCTGAAGCCCTGATCGGCTGGTAATCAAAATCAAAAGATCGCAGCCTTCGGCAGCTCCTACGCCATTTAATGTAGGAGCTGCCGAAGGCTGCGATCTTTTGATTTTTGGGGGCAAAACAATCTGACGGGCGCCTCCGAGAGCGGGCGCTGGAACCAAACACTGTGTACCCTTATCCAACCTCGGCTTGCAGCGGTCTGCGGGCCGGTCAAGGGATGAATGGGCGAGGGGTTTTTGCCATTAAACGTGATGACCGCAAGGTCTGGTCCAAGGCAAAACATGAAGCAGCTGGTCAAGGTTCTCTCCGCGTTCGCCATCGCAGTCGGCTTGTTTGGCTGCATCGCCGCGCCCATTGAAATGACGCCGCAGACGCAACAGGGTCTGCGCACACAAGCGCCGATCCGCTTTCTGCTGACCTTCGACGACGGGCCCAGCGCGTCCGGTTTTTACAACCCGACCGTCACCGTGCTCGATAGCCTCGCGCGCAATCCGCTGCAACCCGACATTAAAGCCGTGTTCTTCGTGCAGACCCGTGACTCACGCGCCGGCGGCGGTGAAGCGGGTCGACAGATCATGCGTCGCGAACATGCCGAAGGACACCTGCTGGCCTTCCACACGGCTACGCCCCGGCACACCAATCATCGTTCACTGGACCCGGAAGAACTGGAGCAGTCGCTCACTGATGGCAGCGCAGACATCGCCGCGATCACTGGCGCCTCGCCGACCCTGGTCCGTCCGCCGTTCTGGAACTATGACAAGCGCACCTTTGCGGCCTATCAACAGCATGGCATGCACGTACTGCTGACCGACCTGAGCGCCAATGACGGCAAGATCTGGGGCTTCAACGCCAGCCCCCGTCGGCGGGCCAATATGCTGCGGCAACTGTCCGAAGTCCGCGAGCGCATTGCCCTCGGCGAGTTGCCGGCGGTGGACGGGGTGATACCGGTGGTAGTGACCTTTCATGACCTGAATCGTTATACCGCCCGGCATACCCGGGAATACCTGCAAATCCTTCTCGACAGTGCCAGTGCCACAGGTCTGGTCACGGCGCATAAAGCGTTTTACGACGACACGGCAGCGCTGCAGCGGGCGGCCATGGCGCGTACGGTCCGTGACAGTTCTGAGGCGGTTGAGCTACCAGGGATCTGGAACTGGTTGTGGGACGGGGATGCTCACTGAACGATGCCGGACGATTGACTGTGTAGCAGCTGTCGAGCTTGCGAGGCTGCGTTCGGCTGCGCAGCAGTCGTGAATCCGCTTGACGCGGTTTGCCTGATGCCGCAGGTTCTGGTTTGACGACTGCTGCGCAGCCGAACGCAGCCTCGCAAGCTCGACAGCTGCTACAAAACTCGCTGGCGCGTTGCGCAAGTTGATCTACTCTGAGTGGATCCAATCGGAAAACCGTCCCCGAGGGCGCCCGCCATGGTTCCAGTTCCCCAGCTTTGCAGCATTGTGGAGTCCGGTTTCAAACCGTTGTCCTGCGAATGCACCGTGAATCGCGATGAAACATTGCGGATCAAGGTCTTCGATCACAGCACCGGGCGGGTTGAACTGTTGATTACCGGTGTATCGCCCGACGAGTTGACCAGTGTCCGCGATATTTCCAATCTGATCGGCGAACTTCGCACCGAAATGCGCGCCGGGCGCAGAGCCTTCGCCGGGGTAATGGCTTAGTTTTCAAGCCTGTCGCGCGGCAGCAGTTCATCGATCATCTGCAAACAATGATTCAACCCCGGCGATACATCGCCCACGCGCCTGCTGAGGATGATCGGCGAGGTGGCGTTGTCTTCCAGTACCGGGGTGAAGCCAATGTCGTCGCGGTGCAGCAACTGCACTGAAGCCGGCACTAACGTCACCCCGATTCCCGCACCTACCAAACCGATTGCTGTTTGCAGCTCGTTGGTCCATTGCGCCACGTTGATGTGTACGCCATAGGATTCAAAAAGCGCGATCACATGATCGGCGTAACTGGGGCGCGGGTTGCCGGGGTAGAGCACGAAGGGTTCTTTTGCCAGTTCACGAAGGCTGATGGGCCCGGCCAGTAATGGATGGCCGGCGGGGAGGGCGGCGACCAGCCGGTCTTCGGTCAAAACAGTCTGGATGATCGCCGGGTCGTCGATGCGGATTCGCCCGAAACCAATGTCGATGCGCCCGGCCTTGAGCGCCTGCACCTGTTGCAACGTGGTCATTTCCGAGAGCCCCAACTCAAGCGCCAGCGGCTCGCCGCTGCGCAGTCGGCGAATCAGTTCCGGCAGCACGCCATAGAGGGTCGATGGCGCAAAGCCGATGCCCAGCCAGGTCTTTTCACCCAAACCGATCCGTCGTGTGTTGTCGCACACCTTGCCCAACTGTTCGAGCAGGGCGGTGGAATGTTCATGGAAAAACCGCCCGGCGTCGGTCAGCTTCAGCGGTCGGCCGCGCTCCAGCAGAAGCACCCCGAGTTCGTCTTCCAGCTGCTGGATCTGCCGGCTCAGCGGCGGTTGGGCGATGTGCAGCAGTTCGGCGGCGCGGGTGAAGTTGAGGGTTTGAGCCAACACCTGAAAATACCGCAGGTGACGCAGTTCCATGAGGCCTCCGGACGTTGATCTGTTAAATACCTTTAAGGTATCGAGCCAGACCAATTCTATATTGGCCGCCCGGAAAAAGCCGTACGAGAATCCGTTCCAGAACTTTAAGAACCTGACGGGTATCGACATGCGTGCAACTGCCATTGAATCGATCGAGACGATCATCGTCGATCTGCCGACCATTCGCCCGCACAAGCTGGCGATGCACACCATGCAGAACCAGACCCTGGTGATCATTCGTGTGCGCTGTGCCGACGGCATTGAAGGTGTCGGTGAGTCGACCACCATTGGCGGTCTGGCCTATGGCAACGAAAGCCCGGACAGCATCAAGACCAACATCGACAAACACTTCGTGCCACTGCTGATCGGCCAGGACAGCGGCAATGTGAATGCCGCGATGTTGCGCCTGGAGCGCAGCATTCGTGGCAACACCTTCGCCAAATCAGGTATCGAAAGTGCCTTGCTCGACGCCCAGGGTAAGCGCCTTGGCCTGCCGGTCAGCGAACTGCTGGGCGGCCGCGTTCGCGATGCGCTGCCGGTGGCCTGGACCCTGGCCAGCGGAGACACCGCCAAGGACATCGCCGAAGCGGAAAAAATGCTCGACCTGCGCCGGCATCGGATCTTCAAGCTGAAAATCGGCGCTGGCGAGGTCAACCGCGACCTGGCCCACGTCATTGCGATCAAAAAGGCGCTGGGCGATCGCGCCAGCGTGCGGGTCGATGTCAATCAGGCCTGGGACGAAGCGGTTGCCCTGCGGGCCTGCCGGATCCTCGGAACCAACGGTATCGACCTGATCGAACAACCGATCTCGCGCAATAACCGCGCCGGCATGGTGCGCCTGAATGCCATGAGCCCGGCGCCGATCATGGCCGATGAGTCCATCGAATGCGTGGAGGATGCCTTCAACCTGGCCCGCGAGGGCGCCGCTTCGGTATTCGCCCTGAAAATCGCCAAGAACGGCGGCCCACGCGCCGTGCTGCGAACCGCCGCGATTGCCGAGGCGGCCGGCATCGGCCTGTACGGCGGCACCATGCTTGAAGGCGGTATCGGCACGCTGGCCTCGGCCCATGCCTTTGTCACACTGAACACACTGGGCTGGGATACCGAGCTGTTCGGCCCGCTGCTGCTCACCGAAGACATCCTCAGTGAGCCATTGGTCTACCGCGATTTCCAATTGCACGTCCCGCAAACACCGGGGTTGGGCCTTGTTCTGGATGAAGAGCGCCTGGCGTTTTTCCGTCGGGACAAAATATCCAATGCCACATCCACTGCCGTTCATCAAGCCTGAGGAGGGCATCATGCTGTTTCACGTAAAAATGACTGTGAATTTACCGGTCGACATGAACCCGGAACGCGCCGCTCAGCTCAAGGCCGACGAAAAAGCCCTGGCCCAGCGCCTGCAAGAGCAAGGCAAGTGGCGTCATCTGTGGCGCATCGCCGGGCTCTATGCCAATTACAGCGTGTTCGATGTCGACAGCGTTCAGGACCTGCACGACCTGCTGATGCAATTGCCGCTGTACCCGTACATGGCCATCGAGGTCAACGCGCTGTGCCGGCATCCTTCTTCCATTCGCGAGGATGACCGCTGAACCCAGCCTGTTCAGTTCGCTACGCTAATAATTACAAGATGAGGAACCACCATGAACGTCAAGATTTCCCACACTGCCAGTGTCCAGAAGTTTCTCGAAGAGGCCAGCGGTCTGCTCAATGACGCCGGCGATCCGCGAGTCAAGGCGCTGGTTTATCGCATCCTGCGCGATTCGGTGAACATCATCGAAGACCTGGCCGTGACCCCGGAAGAGTTCTGGAAAGCCGTCAACTACCTCAACGTGCTGGGCGCGCGTCAAGAGGCCGGGTTGGTGGTGGCCGGGCTCGGTCTGGAGCATTACCTCGACCTGCTGATGGACGCCGAAGACGAGCAGGCCGGCAAGGCCGGCGGCACACCGCGGACCATCGAAGGGCCGCTGTACGTGGCGGGTGCGCCAATATCGGAAGGCGAAGCGCGGCTGGATGACGGCGTCGATCCGGGTGTGGTGCTGTTCATGCAAGGCCAAGTGCGCAACACCGCCGGTGAACCGTTGGCCGGCGCGGTGGTGGATGTCTGGCACGCCAATACCGGCGGCACTTATTCCTACTTCGATACCACTCAATCGGAATTCAACCTGCGTCGACGCATCGTCACCGATGCCGAGGGCCGTTACCGTTTTCGCAGTATCGTGCCGTCGGGCTACGGCTGCCCGCCGGACGGTCCGACTCAGCAACTGCTCGATCAACTGGGCCGTCATGGTCAGCGGCCGGCGCACATCCACTTCTTCATTTCGGCAGCGGATCATCGTCACCTGACCACCCAGATCAACCTCGACGGCGATCAGTACCTGCATGACGATTTTGCCTATGCCACCCGTGATGAGCTGATTGCCAAAATCACCTTCAGCGATGATCCGCAGCGTGCGGCGGCCCATGGCGTCAGCGGTCGTTTTGCCGAAATCGATTTTGACTTCACGCTGCAGTCGTCTGCCCAGCCTGAGGAGCAGCAACGCCACGAACGGGTTCGCGCGCTCGAGGACTGATACCTTCGATCAGCCGAACCTTTGTGGGAGCGAGCCAGCTCGCGAAAGTGGAGTGTCAGTCAACGTTGATGTTGAAGCTGATGACCCTTTCGCGAGCAGGCCGCTCCCACAGGTCGGTCAACTGACACATCGATGCGAGCACTGCTCTAGAATCGCCCGACGCACCCTAAAACAACAATGAGAGCGAACCGATGATGCAAGCGCAATTGTTGAGTCATCGCAGCAGAGTCTTCGACCACGCCGACCCTTACGCGGTATCAGGCTACGTCAATCAGCATGTCGGCAATCATTGCCTCCAGATGCCCAGGTCCGGCCGGCCGCTGGCCAGCCTGGATCATCGCAAATTCGCCAGCCTCGACCTGTGCCGTATAAGTTACGGCGCCAGCGTGCGGGTTGTGTCCCATGCGCTGGACAGCATCTATCACTTGCAAGTGCTGCTGCGCGGCAACTGCCTGTGGCGTGGCCATGGTCAGGAACATTACTTCGCGCCTGGCGAGTTACTGCTGATCAACCCCGATGATCCGGTGGATCTGACCTATTCCAGTGATTGCGAAAAATTCATCCTGAAAGTTCCCACGCGGCTGCTGGAGTCGGTGTGCGAAGAGCAGCGCTGGCGGTATCCAGGGCAGGGCGTGCGGTTTCTGGAGAACCGTTATCAGCTCAATGAGCTGGAAGGTTTCGTCGGTCTGCTGGCGATGATTTGCCAGGAAGCCGAGGCCACCGAGCAGATTCCCCGGGTGCAGGAGCACTATGCGCAAATCGTTGTCAGCAAGATGCTTGGCCTGATGAAGACCAACGTTATGCGCACTGATCCCGGCTCACCCTCGGCCACGTTCGAGGCGCTGGTCGATTACATCGCGTGCAACCTCAAGCAGGACATCGACAGCGAAGAACTGGCACGCCAGGCGCGAATGAGCCTGCGTTCGCTGTACGGGTTGTTCGAACGCAATGCGGGGGACACGCCGAAAAACTACATCCGGCAGAAAAAGCTCGAACGCATCCACGCCAACCTGAGCGACCCGACCTGCAACGTGCGCAACGTCACGGAAGTGGCCATGGATTACGGCTTTCTGCACCTGGGCCGGTTCTCCGACAGCTACCGCAGACAGTTCGGCGAATTGCCATCGGACACCCTCAAGCGCCGCCATTGAACGTGCCCCCAATCCCTGTAGGAGCTGCCGAAGGCTGCGATCTTTTGACTTTGTTTTTAAAAGACAAGATCAAAAGATCGCAGCCTTCGGCAGCTCCTACAGTTTTGTGTCCGCCCGATATGTTACGGGCGTGCGCGATACCCTCTGCACAAAACGGATACAGGTCTGCACCCGGCGGATAGTGCGCCCCATCCCCTCGTCCTAGCATGGCCCTGCCTGAATAAAAACAATGGAGGCGGCGGCCATGACCCTGCGACCTGAATACCTTCACTCCCTGCTTGAAGAAGACCCTGAGCAGGGCATCTATCGCTGCAAACGCGAGATGTTCACCGATCCGCGGCTGTTCGACCTTGAGATGGAACACATCTTTGAAGGCAACTGGCTGTACCTCGCACACGAAAGCCAGATCCCCAACAACAACGATTTCTACACCACCACCATGGGGCGTCAGTCGATCTTCATCGCGCGCAACAAGGACGGTGAACTGAACGCCTTTATCAACGCATGCAGCCACCGTGGCGCGATGCTCTGCCGGCACAAGACCGGCAACAAGAGTTCGTACACCTGCCCCTTCCACGGCTGGACCTTCAACAACTCCGGCAAACTGCTCAAGGTCAAGGACCCGGCGGCGGCTGGCTACCCGGCGAGCTTCAATTGCGAAGGCTCCCACGACCTGACCAAAGTCGCGCGTTTCGAATCCTATCGCGGTTTCCTGTTCGGCAGCCTCAAGGCTGACGTGGTGCCATTGGTAGAACACCTGGGCGAGTCGGCGAAGATCATCGACATGATCGTCGATCAGTCCGCCGATGGCCTGGAAGTGCTGCGCGGTTCCTCCAGCTACATCTACGAAGGCAACTGGAAACTCACCGCCGAAAACGGTGCCGACGGCTATCACGTCAGCTCGGTGCACTGGAACTACGCGGCGACCCAGAACCAGCGCAAACAGCGCGAAGCCGGCGATTGCAATCCGACCATGAGCGCCGGCACCTGGGCCAAGCAGGGCGGTGGTTTCTATTCCTTCGACAAGGGCCACATGCTGCTCTGGACCCGTTGGTCCAACCCCGAGGACCGTCCGCTGTACGAGCGTCGCGACGAGTTGGCCCGGGACTTCGGCCAGGCCCGCGCCAACTGGATGATCGAGAACTCGCGCAACCTGTGCCTGTACCCGAACGTGTACCTGATGGACCAGTTCAGCTCGCAGATTCGCATCGCCCGGCCGATCTCGGTCAACCGTACGGAAATCACCATTTACTGCATCGCCCCCAAAGGCGAAAGCGACCACGCCCGTTCGAGCCGGATTCGTCAGTACGAGGATTTCTTCAACGTCAGCGGCATGGCGACCCCGGACGATCTGGAAGAGTTTCGTTCCTGTCAAACAGGTTACCAGGGCAGCGTTACCGCCTGGAACGACATGTCCCGTGGCGCCGAACATTGGGTTGAAGGCGCCGATGACGCGGCTAAAGAGATCGACCTGCACCCGCTGCTCAGCGGCGTGCGTACCGAAGACGAAGGCCTGTTCGTGCTGCAACACAAGTATTGGCAGCAAACGATGCTCAAGGCGTTGGCCGCTG
Source organism: Pseudomonas sp. TH37 (assembly GCF_016650735.1). Taxonomy (NCBI): domain Bacteria; kingdom Pseudomonadati; phylum Pseudomonadota; class Gammaproteobacteria; order Pseudomonadales; family Pseudomonadaceae; genus Pseudomonas; species Pseudomonas sp. TH37. The sequence continues at coordinate 96,705 of NZ_JAEKFD010000004.1, read as the reverse complement.
AACAGTCCGAACTGATTGCAGTGGAGGCCGTGCAATGACCATTACCTATGACGCTGTGCGCGATTTTCTCTACCGCGAAGCACGCTACCTAGACGACAAACAGTGGGATGACTGGCTGGAGTTGTACGCGCCGGACGCAACATTCTGGATGCCGTCCTGGGACGATCACGACGAGCTGACTGAAGACCCGCAGCGGGAAATTTCGCTGATCTGGTACGGCAACCGCACGGGCCTGGAAGATCGCGTTTTCCGCATCAAGACCGAGCGTTCCAGTGCGAGCATTCCGGACACCCGCACCTCGCACAACCTCAGCAATATCGAGCTGATCGAACAGGCCGACGGGCTGTGCAAGGTGCGCTTCAACTGGCACACCCTGAGCTTTCGCTACAAGACCGTCGACAGCTATTTCGGCAGCAGTTTCTACACCCTGGATGTGCGCGGTGAAAACCCGTTGATCAAGGCCAAGAAAGTGATCCTGAAGAACGACTACGTTCGACAGGTCATTGATGTTTACCACCTCTGAGGCGGCCGTCATGACTCATTCCATTGCGTTCAATTTTGAAGACGGCGTCACCCGATTCATCGACGCCAATGCTGGGGAAACCGTGGCCGATGCCGCGTATCGCCAAGGCATCAATATTCCACTGGACTGCCGAGATGGCGCTTGCGGAACCTGCAAGTGCTTCGCCGAGGCTGGCCGCTACGACTTGGGTGAGGACTACATCGAAGACGCCCTCAGCGCCGACGAAGCGCAACAGGGTTTTGTCCTGACCTGCCAGATGCGGGCGCAGAGCGATTGCGTGGTGCGGGTGCCGGTTTCATCGGATGTCTGCCGTACCCGTCAGGCCAGTTATGACGCGACCATCAGCGCCGTGCGTCAGTTGTCCGACAGCACCATCGCGCTGTCGATCAAGGGCGAAGCCTTGAGCAAACTGGCGTTCCTGCCGGGGCAGTATGTGAACCTCGGGGTTCCCGGCAGCGAGCAGACTCGCGCTTACTCGTTCAGCTCGTTGCAGCGTGACGGCGAAGTCAGCTTTCTGATTCGCAACGTACCTGGCGGCTTGATGAGCAGCTTCCTGACCAGCATGGCCAAGGCCGGCGACAGCATGAGCCTGGCCGGACCGTTGGGCAGCTTCTATTTGCGCGACATCCGCCGTCCGTTGTTGCTGCTGGCCGGTGGCACCGGTCTGGCGCCGTTCACCGCGATGCTTGAAAGAGTCGCCGAACAGGGCAGCGAGCATCCGCTGCATTTGATCTACGGCGTGACCAACGACTTCGATCTGGTGGAGCTCGATCGGCTTGAAGCTTTCGCGGCGCGAATTCCGAACTTCAGCTTCAGCGCCTGCGTGGCCAATCCCGACAGTCGGCACCCGCTCAAGGGCTACGTGACCCAACACATCGAGCCACGGCATTTGAACGATGGCGACGTCGACGTCTACCTGTGCGGCCCGCCGCCGATGGTCGAAGCGGTCAGCCAGTTCATCCGCGAACAAGGCATTGCGCCGGTGAACTTCTACTACGAAAAATTTGCCGCCAGCGCGGCGTAAGTATTTTCGCGGCGATGCACCTTTGTAGCCGCTGGCGAAGCCTGCGTTCGGCTGTAGCAGCTGTCGAGCTCCAGCGAGGCTGCGTTCGGCTGCGAAGCAGTCGTGAGTCCGGCTAATGCGGTCTGCCTGATGTATCGCAGTTTCTGATTTTACGACGGCTTCGCAGCCGAACGCAGCCTCGCTGGAGCTCGACAGCTGCTACAGATCGTGTTTCCCGTGAAAACAATTTTCGCAATAGAGGTACACATGAACAGATTCCACGAAAAAGTCGCGCTGATTACCGGTGCCGCCCAAGGTATCGGCCGGCGTGTGGCTGAACGCATGGCCGCCGAAGGTGCGCGGTTGATTCTGGTCGACCGCTCCGATCTGGTGTTCGAACTCCAGAAGGAATTGGGTAAGAGTAGCCAGGTGCTCGCCCTGACCGCCGACCTTGAGCAGTACAGCGAATGCAGCCGCGTGATGCGCACCGCTGTCGAACGTTTTGATCGCCTCGATGTGCTGGTCAACAACGTTGGCGGCACGATCTGGGCCAAGCCTTTCGAGCACTATGAAGAGGCGCAGATCGAGGCCGAAGTCCGCCGTTCATTGTTCCCTACGTTGTGGTGTTGCCATGCTGCGCTGCCGTTCATGCTTGAGCAAGGCAGCGGCGCCATCGTCAACGTTTCGTCCATTGCGACCCGCAGCGTCAATCGCGTGCCGTACGGCGCGGCGAAGGGCGGGGTCAATGCGCTGACCGCTTGCCTGGCGTTCGAAACGGCCGGTCGTGGCGTGCGGGTCAACGCGACCGCCCCCGGTGGCACCGAGGCGCCGCCACGGCTGATCCCGCGCAACACCGCGCAGCAAAGCGCTCAGGAAAAACTCTGGTACCAGCAGATTGTCGACCAGACCCTCGACAGCAGTTTGATGAAGCGCTATGGCACGCTGGATGAGCAGGCAAGCGCTATCCTGTTTCTGGCCAGCGACGAAGCCTCCTACATCACCGGCATGATCATGCCGGTCGGTGGCGGTGATTTGGGTTGAGTGGCTTGCAGTCGCGCGGTTAATACCTGTGATCTACAAGCGACGCTGAAACGCTTTGACGATTCTGAGTGTGGCGTCGCTTGTGTTCAGGTTCTGTACCGCGTCCAGCGGATACCAGATGCAATCAAAGATTTCATTTTGTGGCCGAGCCTTTGCCAAGTTTACGACCAACGCCTCGTAGACATGGTGCCGAGTGCTGGCCGTTTCCCACTCCATCAAGTACAGCAGGTCGTCGACCTCAAGCCCTGTTTCTTCGTAAAGCTCTCTTGTGGCCGCGCCCGCAGCAGTTTCGCCAGGCTCGATTTTTCCGCCCGGCAGGGTCCAGCGCCCCCTGGGTTTGCGCACGAAGAGGATATGCCGATCCTGCTCGCAAATGACGGTTGCACGTACTTTCATGGATTACCCGACTGCTATCTGTCACAAAACAGTTATGAAAATGCAATATTCAGACCGAAATCCGCAGAAGTGTGTGCTTCAAGGGTTGGAGTCGACAGGGCGGCTGAAAGTGCAATGAAATGCCGGAATCCTGACGCGACGTCTGGTTGGCACCTCAGTGAAGGTCGGGTGTAAGGTAGTTGAGTCGATCCAGGACTATCACTGCCGAAATGGAGGTGACTATGAGCGTTCCGATGCTGACTAAAATGCACATGAACGGCTATGACGTACTCAGCGTGAACAACGGCCCCTGGCGGGTGTGCACCAAAGGTGACCGGCTTGGAGCCTTTGGCAGCAGAGAGGAAGCACTGGCCTATGCGGCTTCGCTTCCCGCCTACAGAGCCCGGTCGGGTAAAGCGTCGCGCAGCCACAAATCAGAAAGCCACAAATCAGACAAATAGTGCGCCTGAAGCCCCGGTTCGCCGGGGCTTTTAATCGCTGTCAGGCGTGGAGATCAGTAACCGCTGCCACCCATCCCGCCTGTGGACGGGGAGTACTCTCTGGCTTTTTGTTGGGCACGACTCCATTGCGCGCAGGTCATGAAACTTTTGTGGTCGACCTTGCCCTGGCTGTCGAAACTGACATTATACGGCTGCTGATGGCCGGCCTGGGTCAGCTTGTAGTCAAAGCAGGTGCCAGGTTCCACCGTGCGCTGCGTTATCGATAAAGGCTGGCCGCCAATCTGCTGGACTTGTTCCTTGCTCATGCCGGTCTCGACCTTGGCGACCAGCGGTTGGTCTCGATAAACGTGTGATTCCGTGTTGCAGCCACCTGACGCCGCCAGCACGGCGATCAGCGCGCATAGACGCTTGTTCATGGCAGCGCTCTCTAATGAGCTTTCATCCGACTGATGGATTTTGCTTTTACTTCTTCAGCATAGCCCGCCAGTCGCTCTTCATCGCCCTGGAACAACGCGCACAGCCTTAGCGTTGCCTCTGCGTCCACATCATTGCCGGCCAGGCGCAACTGCTCTGCAATGCGCAAAAGCTCTACCGCCGACCACCTCAGATCCGAGGCCACACCTTGCAGGTCGCGCCGAAGTTGCTGTTCATATTCATTAAGCCACATGATGACCTCCTGCAATTCCCCGCTACGAAATAGTAGTCCCATTTACCTGTCTGGAGCGTTATGTTCGTCTGATCGCAAGAGAGTCGAAATCATGCAACAACCCGTCTACCAACTGCTGGAAGTCGCCAACGGCAAGCCGATCAAACTCTGGACCGAGGGTGTGCCGGTTGAAAGCGAAGCCCGGCAGCAATTGATCAATACCGCGAAGATGCCGTTCATCTTCAAGCACCTGGCAGTGATGCCGGATGTGCATCTGGGCAAAGGGTCCACCATCGGCAGCGTGATCCCCACCGTGGGCGCGATCATTCCGGCGGCCGTGGGGGTGGACATCGGCTGCGGCATGATTGCCGCGCGCACTTCACTGACCGCCGCCGACTTGCCGGACAACCTGCACGGCCTGCGCAGCGCCATCGAAAAGGCCGTGCCCCATGGCCGCACGTTGAGCCGTGGCCGCCGCGATGAAGGCGCCTGGAATCACGTTCCACATCAAGCCGATCAAGCCTGGGCGGCGCTGAGTTCACGGTTCAAGGCGATCACCGACAAGTACCCGAAACTTGCCAGTACCAACAACCGCCATCACCTTGGCACCCTCGGTACCGGCAATCACTTCATCGAGGTCTGCCTGGACGAGGCCAATCGCGTCTGGTTCATGCTGCACAGCGGTTCTCGCGGCGTTGGCAATGCCATCGGGACCCTGTTCATTCAATTGGCCCAGGCGGACATGCGCCAGCACATCGCCAATCTGCCGGACCGCGATCTGGCCTATTTCAAGGAAGGCAGCCTGCATTTCGACGACTACGTCGAAGCGGTGGGCTGGGCTCAGGACTTCGCCCGGCAGAACCGCGCGTTGATGATGCAGGCGGTGATTCAGGCCGCGCGGCAAGTGATTCGCAAACCTTTCGAGGTCGCGCTGGAGGCTGTGAACTGCCACCACAATTACGTGCAGAAAGAGCGGCACTTCGGTGAAGACGTCCTGGTCACCCGCAAGGGCGCGGTGTCAGCGAAGAAGGGCGAGCTGGGGATCATTCCCGGCTCCATGGGGGCCAAAAGCTTCATCGTTCGAGGGCTCGGCAACGAACAATCGTTCTGTTCCTGCAGTCACGGTGCCGGTCGGACCATGAGCCGCACCAAAGCCAAAAATACTTTCACTGTCGCAGACCAGATCCGCGCGACCGCTCATGTGGAGTGCCGCAAGGATGCGGCGGTCATCGATGAGATTCCGATGGCTTACAAGGACATCGACAAAGTCATGTACGCCCAGCGTGATCTGGTGGAAGTACTGCACACCTTGCGACAGGTGGTCTGCGTGAAGGGGTAGGAAGGGAAGGACCTCCATTGGTCGGGAACATTAACGCGAGTGAACAGCTCTGCTGTCGTATTGAGGTAATGATCTATTCGCTAGGGAGGCCATCTCGAATGACGACTACCGATGATTTCAGACACCATGCGCATGAGCTGATTGTTGACCTGGATGCGGCAACCACGGAAATGATGAAACTCATCTCGGCCCATCAGTTGAGCGGCCCGGAATGGGAGCGGGTCACAAAATGGCAGCATGAAGCGTACGAGCGATGGATGACGTATCTGAATGCGAGGTCGTATCCCGATTCTGGCTCGGGGGCCGAGCCGGGGCAGGGCGAAGCCCCTGTATAGAGACCGTCGGGTGTCCGCTGGATGTACAGATTACATTTCCCGTTTTTCAGGATAGGAAGCGTTATGCGCATATTGATAGCGGGAGTAGCGGTGGCTGTGTTGGCAGGCTGTTCATTACCCGCATCCGTGGTTCCCGGCGAGCCCAATATCAGCAAATACAGTGATAAGGCGCCCAAGGAATATGCCGCGTGTGTATTGCCGTTGTGGCGTCAGGACATTCCGGGATCGACGCAATCAGCAATTTCCAATGGCTACCGGATCACCGCACCGAGCATCATCACGGCTGACGAAATTCTGGTTATCGTGAAATCGAAGGATGGCAGCCAGGTATCGCTTTACCAAGGGCCACCGTGGGCCAAGTCAGGGGCGCTACGCCAAGCTGTCCGGGATTGTTTGTAACGCTCGCTTCGTTCGTACTTTGTTCGTTCGTGCGTGACGGCCTGTGCCGTATGTCGGAGCCATATGTCGGAATCCAGGAACGGTCATTCCTGAAATAACTTCCAAGAGCAAACAGTCCCCGGGAGTTTGGCTATGAATGATGATCGAAAAAAGGCAGCCCTCGATGCCTGGTACCGGCTCTTGAGAGAACCGGAGGCCGGGATGGATTGTGAAGAACACTACGACAAACTGCTGAAAGCGGCGGATGAAATGGAGGGAGCCGGGCTCATCAACAACGCTGAATGGCGTGAACTGGTGCGCGGTGCGCGAGGGGCTTTTTCCGCTGCAATCGACGGTGTCGGGAGTGGATCAGTCAGTAGATGACTTAAAAATAGTGTGGATATTTAATGAGTTAGGAGATTTAGTAACTGGATAGTGAGTCAGAATATCTTGTTACAAGTCGCGCGATTGGGTAATATTGCCCCGCGTTCACCACCACGGTTTATGCATTTTTAAAGCCCAGGCGTCCATCAGCTGCCTGGGCTTTTTTTTTGTCTGGAATTTGGAATGGCTTATGAGCGCGCTGCCGGCAGAGAGCCAGCAGCGTCGATGATGAGCGTGAAGGACAAACGTTATTGATACCTGTCGTTACCCGGCCGGATCAGCCTTGCGGCGATCGCTGCCGGATGGGTTGCCAGTGTCAAGAAGCCTCCTCTCCACCAGGACATTTTGCAGGGCCTGGCGTGCCGAGGGGCTTAGCTGATGTTCTCTCTCCTTGAGTTCGAGCAAGATGGGGTTGGACCATCCACGATAGGTTTGCTCGGAAATTCGAGTAGATGTCATCTATCTCTCCTTTGATGAATCGCCCGACAACACAGTGGGCGAAGTCCTGTGCGCTAAAAATCCTAGTTGAGGAAACGACTTGTCGCCAGTGAACGGATTGCAATGAGGTGCCGGTCATCCTTCGCGACGCGGGTGGTCCATGATTCGGGCGTAAACTTAAGAGGCTACCTCATCAAAAGGAGCCGCATATGATCGCCGACCAAATGAATAGACAGGAGTCGGAGCAAAGCGCTGTTTGGGATCAATACTTCTGTGCCGCGTTGATTGCGGAAAGCAATCTGACGGCACCGGTGGTTGGAGAGGCCACCCACGAAGACAGGCAGAATCTGTTAATCCAAAGGGCCAAAGCACTCGCCGATAAGATGCTGGAAAACAGAAGATAACCGGAGCCCAGCCATTGCGCTGGGCTCTTCACTTTTTGATGTTCTTATCTTTCTTCCAAGTGAACGCTCCTTGGTCGCGGATCGTCTACAGTTGGTAGTTCATGGATACGGAGATCGAACATGAAGTGCCTAATCTGTCAGGCTGCCTCTAATACTGTTCACGCGGCTGGAGAATGGTCAGAAGTCAAATGCTCGGCTGGATGTGGACGCTACAAGGTCTCGGCGAACCTTGTGGCGAAAATGAAATTCAAGAACGAGTTCTTTGACATCGAACGCACAAGACGATGGCTTGAGATGGCGCGCAATGACGATCCGGTGCCGTTGATATCCACCTATGACTACTTCGTTTCCCTATTGCATCGCGACACCGAGGAAAGGTCGGTCATCGCGCCGATTCGCTCCAGGCAGCCGCTGACTTCGGATTAGAATCCGTCTGTCCTGGCTGTAACCCTGTCCACCCGTAGGAGCTGCCGAAGGCTGCGATCTTTTGACCTTCAGCGGCTCCTGAAAGATCAAAAGATCGCAGCCTTCGGCAGCTCCTGCAGGGGCTCACGCAGGCATTGCTCGATCTATCGACAAAAAACAAGCAACCTCCATGGATAGCCCCTGTCGATATCAACATGTCCCCGCTATTCGTCATCACACCCTACCCAGGTTGTCAGCATTTATGGCGGGCTGAAAGCGGCTAACTGAATGATCAGGAGGTGGCTATGAGCTGTCCGCTGTGTGGAAACACTAATGCGCTGGAAGATCTTTCGTTCGGGGGCGGCTTGCGCATTTATTGTGAGCCGTGTGGTGGTTTCTATCGGATTTCAACAACCCTGAATGCCTTGGCCGACGGAAAAACCTATGACACCGAGCGCACTCGAGCCCGACTGAAAAAGAAGCGTGAAACCGACAAATTGGAAGACCAAGAGCCGGCGCTAGGCGCGGAGGACAAAGACCTGCTCGTCGAGCCAAACTGATGTGTCGCGCAATAAGCATGCGCCCCAGCGAACGACGCGCTGGGTGTGGGAAGGTTATCTCTGCGAGGCGATTGCGGTAGATGCGCACACAAGGACTCGCCTGACCCTGAAGCCGGGTTTCGAACGGGATTTCAGGCCAGGCGAGCGTGCCAGATCCATGCGAGTTTTAATCCTGAGAACGCTTAAGCGGCTCGGTTAATGATGAGCCTGTGCCACTCCGCGCAAAACCGTCGCAGCGGCGGATTGAGATCGAGTGCTGGCAATGTTTCCCAGCGACACGACTCCAACCAGACGCTTGTCTCGGTTGAGCACGGGCAGGCGACGCAGTTGCACGTCCGCCATGTTTTTTGCCACATGCTCTATGTCTTCATCCTCAAAGCAATAGCGGATGCCGCCAGTCATTACTTTACTGATAGGGGTTTTGCCAGGGAGTCCTTCGGCTACAGCTCTGATGGCTATATCCCGGTCCGTGATCATGCCAATCAGACGCTCTTGCTCCTCAACCATGATGGCGCCGCTATCGATCCTGGCCATCATGTTCGCGGCCTCCTGGATCGTCTGGCTTGGCTTGGCTGTTAAAACATCTTTCGTCATAACTTCCGAAATCTTCATGAAAAGACTCCTTTAAAGTGCTGCTTCAGTGATTAAGGGCTGCCAGTTTTTTTGACTTTGGAGGGGAAGGGCGGGTTCAGATTGTTTTATCCCCACTCGTCATGGTGACGGATTGATTGGGGCGGGTCATGGTGCTCAGGCCCTAGATAGGCTCTATCAATTCTGAGCCCTGGTTCTTCACATTGCCCACGGCCATGTCCACTTTGAACCATTCGAAGGCATCGCAAGGTTCGCGTTGCTGCAGGAGTATCTGCTCGGCGCGCTCCTTGGGCGTGTAGGGATCAATCCATTCCCGCGCCAGTTCGGGACTGAGCGTCACAGGCCGACGGTCGTGAATATCCACCATGCCACCCTCACTGTCCGCGGTGATGATCACGAAGCCGTCATGCTCGTCCGGCTCCTTTTCGTACCTTGGATACTGACCAATTGCGGCGCACAGGATCGGCGCGTGATCCTTGCGACGGATCAGGTAAGGCTGTTTCTTCGGACCGCCCTCGTAAACCCATTCAAACCAGTTGTCGATGGCAATAATTGCCCGGTGCGGCCATATCTCCTTGAAGAATGGATCGTGGGCGACTTTCTCAACCCGGGCGTTGATCGGTGTCGCGTGATCCCTGGCCCAGTGCGGTCGCCAGCCCCAACGAACCCTGTCGGCGTGCAGCATGCCGCTTTCCTCGTGGAACAAGGCGAGCTGAGTCGACGGCGCGGCGTTGTAGAGTTCGAGCGGCTGATCGCCAGCATTGTTGACCAGGGCGTTGGGCATACTCAACGCCGCCACGAACTCGTGAACACCTCGATACTGCGAAAGTCGTCCGCACATGGCTGAGCCCTCATGCTTAATCCTGAGCTTAGACAATAGTTTCAGGGTGGGGCGTACCCCGAGCAGCCGAAGTCGGATGGGGTCAATGAACCGCTGAGGACCTGGGAACCGGGACGTGATCAAATCTGGAAATCTCTTTGATCCAGAAACGACGATATTTAGTCTGGTCTGGCGCCAGCGGTTTGTGATTTGACCAGGGATGCTCGGTTTTCAAGCTGGCGCGGTACACCTCCCACTCCTTCTCCTCGGCCACTTCCTTGGCCCTTTTCTCATCATCGAACCAGCCAAGTACATAAACTTCGCCCTGATCCATTCCATGCTCGATCAGCAGATAGATGTCTTTCATAAGCTTGAACCCACTACTACACGTTCTGAAATCCCCTAATGCCGGGGCATTGTTTTGACTATCGGCAGGTACTTTCGACTATTGAGTATTGTCGATGAATGGCGCGAAGTCGAACTTGTGTTCGATAGCCTGGCCGATCGCGCCGCACAGGATCGGTGTCGCGCGGCCCCTGGCGGCGCGGATTCGGGGGTTTCTTGATTGATGTCAATCGCCTGAGTCGAGCTGCTCTGTATTCTCTGGAGAAACCGACAGCTGAATTGAGGGCGAACATTCATGCTCTATCCGCTGTTTCTAACCTTTCATCTGTTTGCCGCTTTGATCTTTATCGGCACGGTGTTCTTCGAAGTCCTGTTCCTGGAGAGCATCCGCAAACAGTTGCCCGCCAAAGTGATGCTGCTGGTCGAGGAGGGTATTGGCCGCCGAGCCCGCACCCTGATGCCGTGGGTGCTACTGGTATTGTTCGGCGCGGGGCTGGGCATGGTCTGGCTGCGCTATTTGCCCGTCCTTGCAACGCCAATGGCCTCATCGTTCAGCACCTTGTTGCTGTTGAAAATCATGGTCGCCGTGAGCGTGTTGCTGCATTTCCTGGCCGCCATGTTTCTGTTCAAAAGCGGCCGAATGAACGCTCGATACCTGCATTTCATCCATGGCAGTGTGTTCTGCCATATGGTCGTCATTGTGCTGCTGGCCAAGGGGATGTTTTACCTGACGTGGTGAGCGGCCTTGCCCCAAGGTCTGTCCTGCAAGCACTTGGCTTGCGCTTGATACAAGTCAAGGAGCATTGATCGCCTATCCCGGACACTGTTGATCCGCAGCCAGTCTCGGAGACCTGTCATGCTCGATTTTTCTCACGCCCCCGGCGATCTGATCGCTCGGTGCGATCCGGGCGTACTCGACCCCAACTGCCATGCCGACACGCAAAAGTTTCATGACGGCATCGGCTCTCTGGATTTGCTTCGTGCCTTGCGCGTCAGCCGCCAGAAACGACGCCCGATCGCCCTGAACGTGCAGCTGCCTTCCAGCCTCAAGCCATCCTTTTGTTCCCCGCGCGATGTCGCCTGCGAGCACGGCGAAATCGAACAGTACCTTCAACGCCTGGAACAGGAGATCGACCTCGTCGGTTGTCATCTGGGAGCGGAGCAACGGGTCGAACAATTTCATCTGAGCGGCGGAACACCCACCATCGCTCATCTCGAGCGCCTGATGAATCACCTGCGTGATCGATTCAACTTTCTCGAGCATGAGTGCGGCGACTACAGTGTCGATGTCGACCTTCACCATACCGATTGGTCGACCATGGGCGCGTTGCGCAACCAGGGATTCAATCATGTCAGCATTGGCGTTCCGGATATCGACACCGACTGTGATATGTCGGTGGCCTGCTACCAGAACCCGGCCCCTATTCATTCACTGATTGATGCCGCCCGCACCTTTGGTTATCGATCGATCAATGTCGATCTGGGTTTTGGTCATGCCTGGCAAACGCCAGAAAGCTTCGCGCTTAAGCTGGCGGCGATCATTGAGCTGGAGCCGGACAGGCTGATGGTGTTCGACTATGCCCGACCACCACGCCGCTATCGGCCAAGGCTCGGCGACAAGGTCAGGGAACTGTGCAGTCAGGACGATAAAGGCGCGATGCGCCAGATCGCCTTCGAACAGTTGATCGCCGTGGGCTATCACTACATCGGTATGGGGCAGTTTGTTCGGCCCGACGATGATCTGGCGATCGCTCAGGAGCGGGGCCGGTTACGTCGCACGTGTGACGGTTTTACCCGTCACGGCTATTGCGACCATATCGGCTTCGGTTTGGGGGCTATCAGTCAGATCGACGATTTGTATACGCAAAACACCGACGCCATCGAGCGTTATCAGCAGCAACTGGACCGGGGCCAATTGCCGACGTCTCGTGGCTGGCGTTTCGAGGCGGGGGATCAGATACGACACATGGTCATGGAGCGACTGGCGTGTGATCAAGAGCTGGATATCCGCGTCATCGAGCGGCGCTATGGGCTGATTTTCTCCAAGTACTTTGCATCTGTCTGGCCATTGCTGGAGCAATTGAGTCGCGACGGGTTGATTGAATTGTCGGACCGTTTCATCAGCATTCTTCCCGCCGGCCGGCCGGAAGTGGATGCCATCTGCAACCTGTTTGAAAAGGATTCGGACAGTGCAAGGCATTAACCCACCTGCGAGTCGATTGATCATGAAACCTGCATTCGATTTCGATCGAGCCCTGGTCGAAAAGTATGACCGTCCCGGGCCGCGCTATACCTCTTATCCCACGGCGCCGCAGTTTCATCAGGCGTTTGCCGTTGACGACTACCAGCGTGCCGCCTCCGACAGCAACCTGGCGGCGGTGCCCAAGCCGTTGTCGGTGTATATCCACATTCCGTTCTGCAAGAGCCTTTGCTACTACTGCGCCTGCAACAAAATCATTACCCAGAAAACCCATCGGGCCGTCGAATACCTGACGTACCTCAAGCGTGAAATCGTGATGCAGGCCGCCTTGTTCGACAGCTCGCGCAAACTCACGCAACTGCACCTGGGCGGGGGCACGCCGACGTATTTGACCAGTGAACAGCTGGCGGACCTGATGGACTGCCTGCACCAGGCGTTCGACATGGACGACAGCGATGATCATGAGTTTTCCATCGAGGTCGATCCGCGCACCATCAACACCGAGCAAATCCAGTCGCTGCGCCAACTGGGGTTCAATCGTCTGAGCTTCGGCGTACAGGACTTCGATCCCGACGTACAAACCGCGGTCAATCGCCAGCAAAGTGAAGAACAGATCTACGCGCTGGTCGCGGCGGCGCGCGAGGCGCAATTCAAGTCGATCAGCGTCGATCTGATTTACGGCCTGCCACTGCAAACGGTGAACAGTTTCGACGTCACCCTCGGCAAGATCATCGCCCTGCGCCCGGACCGGATTGCCGCTTACAGCTACGCCCATTTACCGGAGCTGGTGCGCGCGCAACGGCTGATTCGCCCGGCGGACATGCCGCCACCGGAGCGCAAGCTGGAGTTGCTCGAGCTGACGATCCGCCGTCTGACCGAAGCCGGTTATGTCTATATCGGCATGGATCATTTCGCCTTGCCGGACGACGAGCTGGCGCTGGCCCGCACCCATGGCACCCTGCAACGCAATTTTCAGGGCTACTCGACCCATGCCGACTGCGACTTGATCGGCCTGGGAGTGTCTTCGATCGGTAAGGTCGGCGACAGCTACAGCCAGAGCGTCAAGGAGCTTTCGCAGTACTACGCCCGTATCGATCAAGGTTTGTTGCCGGTGCATCGTGGTTATCGCTTGAGCGCTGATGACTTGCTGCGCCGCGAAGTGATCAGCGACCTGATGTGCCACGGCAGGATCGATTTCGCCAAGTTCGAAGCCGGTCATGGCATTTGCTTCACCGAGTATTTTGCCGATGCGCTGACGCAACTGGACGAGCAGGTGCGTGACGGACTGTTGCAGATTCACGGCGACGAGTTGGTGCTGTTGCCGCAAGGGCATTTGATGATGCGCAGTGCCGCGATGGCATTTGACGCCTATCTGGGAGGGGAGCAAAAAGGCCGGTTTTCCCGCACCGTTTGAGGCTTCTGGCGCTCTGGCGCGAGGAATTTTATCGAGTTGATTTCAATCAAGGGCGGGGCACACAGCGCTCCCTAACATTGCCGCAAGCCCCTTTGAAATCTGCGAGCTCATGACAATCCATCAGCCTTCGATACATGGCAACCTGCGCATCTGGAGCGTCGGGCTGGTGGTGATGGTCTTGCTGATGATCGCAGCGTTCGCGACGGTGCAGGCCAAGTCATACGGCGACATCGAGCAGCAGCGCATCGAGAAGGTTTTCCCTCAAACCGATTCGGTGTCCGCAGCCGAAGGCAAGTTCAAGGTGCGCACGCTGTCCGCCGCCGGCAAGGTCATCGGTTATGTGTTCCAGAGCCTGGATGTGGTGGATATTCCGGCCTACTCGGGCAAACCCATCAACACCCAAGTGATCCTCGACACCGCCGGGGTGATTCAGGACGCCTATGTGCTGGAGCACCACGAACCGATTCTGCTGATCGGCATTCCCGAGGAAAAACTCCACGGTTTCAGCGCCCGATACAAAGGGATCAAGGTCAGTCAGCGGGTGGTGGTCGGCCATTCCAGCGACCCGAGCGCGGTCACCGTGGATGCCATCGCCGGCGCAACCGTCACCGCCATGGTGGTCAATGAGGTCATCATGCGTGCCGCCCATGAGGTGGCCGTATCGTTGAAGCTGATCGAGGACAGGGGCGGGGTGGTGAACAAGCCCGCCATCGTGCGCCAGGATTTTTTCGAGCCTGCCACCTGGGAGCAACTGACCGGTAACGGCGCCATTCGCCGGTTGAACCTGACCCGTGGGCAGGTCGATGCCGCCTTCAAGGGCACCGAAGCCGAAGGCGTCGACAACGCTGGCCCGGATCAAGTCGATGACACCTTTATCGAGCTGTACACCGCCGACTTGAACCCGCCGACCATTGGCCGCGCGTTGCTGGGCGATAACCAATATCGCTTTCTCATGCAGGAACTCAAACCCGGCGAGCAGGCCATCGTGGTGCTGGGGCGTGGGCTGTTTTCCTATAAAGGCTCGGGTTATGTGCGCGGCGGGATTTTCGATCGGGTGCAATTGCGCCAGTTCGGCAACGTCATCAGCTTTCGCGACATGGACCATCAGCGACTCTCCGATGTATTTGCCGAGGGCATGCCCGAGTTCAATGAAATGTCGATTTTCATTGTCCGCAAACCGGCCGGATTCGACCCGGGATCGCCCTGGTCGCTGGAGCTCCTGGTGCGGCGTCAGACGGGACCGGTCAGCGGCACCTTCAGCAGCTTCGAACTGCCTTATCAACTGCCCGAGCCCTACCTTGAGCGACCCGCGCCCAGTGCCGAAGAACAGGTGGCCATCGAGGAAGCCAGCCGGCCGATGTGGTTGAACATCTGGTACCAGAAACACTTCCAGATCGCCGTCCTCGCGAGCGCGTTGTTGCTGCTGACGGCCATCCTGTTCCTGCAAGACAAACTCACCCGCCGGCCACGTTTTCTGCACTGGCTGCGTCGTGGTTACTTGCTTTTTACCGTGGTCTTTCTGGGCTGGTATGCCCTGGGGCAGTTGTCGGTGGTCAATGTCCTGACCTTTGTGCATGCGCTGTTCGAGCACTTTCGCTGGGAGCTGTTTCTCACCGATCCGCTGATCTTCATGCTCTGGGTCTTCACCGCCGCGAGCATCCTGCTGTGGGGCCGTGGCGTGTTCTGCGGCTGGCTGTGCCCGTTTGGCGCCTTGCAAGAGTTGATCAACGAAGCCGCGCGCACGTTGAAAATTCCCCAGTACGAATTGCCCTTTGCGGTGCATGAGCGGCTGTGGGCGATCAAATACATCATCTTGCTGCTGCTTTTCGGCATCTCCCTGGAATCGATGTCCACCGCCGAACTGTTCGCCGAGGTGGAACCGTTCAAGACCGCCATTACCCTCAAGTTCGACCGCCAGTGGTGGTTCGTGCTCTACGCGGTGGGGCTGCTGGTGATCAACATTTTCACGCGCAAGGTCTATTGCCGCTACATCTGCCCCTTGGGCGCGGCGCTGGCGATCCCGACCAAATTACGCCTGTTCGACTGGCTCAAGCGCCGCAAGGAATGCGGCAGCCCCTGCCAGTTGTGCGCCAAGGAATGCGAGATCCAGGCGATCCATCCCGATGGCCGGATCAATGCCAACGAGTGCCACTACTGCCTCGATTGCCAGATGACCTATCACAACGAAAACAAATGCCCGCCGCTGATCAACAAGCGCAAAAAGCGCGGCAAACCGGCACCCGTGGCGGTGCAACTGATACCTGTCGTGGAAGCGCCGGCTGCTGAATGAAGCTCGCGAGCGCACGTCCGCAGTGACCGTTTTATCCCTTCAAGGAGTACGCAACATGACTGACACAGAATCCACAAAACCCGTGCAGGAAGAAGAACGCGCGGGACTCAGTCGTCGCGGTTTTCTGGGCAGCAGTGCCGTCACCGGTGCGGTGCTGGCGGGCGCCACGACGTTGGGCGGCGCAGTGTTCAGCCGCGAGTCGTGGGCCGCGGCGGTCAAGGATGCTCAGGCGAAAATCCATGTCGGCCCCGGTGAGCTGGACGAATACTACGGCTTCTGGAGCGGTGGTCATCAGGGCGAAGTGCGAGTGCTGGGCGTGCCGTCGATGCGTGAGTTGATGCGTATTCCGGTGTTCAACGTCGACTCGGCCACCGGTTGGGGCCTGACCAACGAAAGCAAACGGATTCTGGGCGACAGTGCAAAGTTCCAGAATGGCGATTGCCATCACCCGCATATCTCCATGACCGATGGCAAGTACGACGGCAAATACTTATTCATCAACGACAAGGCCAACTCCCGGGTCGCGCGCATCCGCCTGGACATCATGAAGTGCGACAAGATCCTCACCGTGCCGAACGTGCAGGCCATCCACGGCCTGCGTCTGCAAAAAGTGCCTTACACCAAGTACGTGTTCGCCAATGCCGAATTCGTCATCCCGCACCCCAATGACGGCAGCACCTTCGACCTGCAAGACAAGAACAGCTTCACCATGTTCAACGCCATCGATGCCGAGAAAATGGAGATGGCCTTCCAGGTGATCGTCGACGGCAACCTGGACAACTCCGACGCCGATTACACCGGCAAGTACGCCGCGTCCACCTGCTACAACTCGGAGAAGGCTTACGACCTTGGCGGCATGATGCGCAACGAGCGCGACTGGGTCGTGGTGTTCAACATCCCGCGCATCGAGGCTGCGATCAAGGCCGGCAAATTCATCACCCTGGAAGACTCGAAAGTGCCGGTGGTCGACGGTCGTAAAACCGATGGCAAGGACTCCGAATTCACTCGCTACATCCCGGTGCCGAAGAACCCCCACGGCCTCAACACCTCATCCGATGGCAAGTACTTCATTGCCAACGGCAAGCTGTCGCCAACGGTCTCGATGATTGCCATCGACCGGCTGGACGACCTGTTCGCCGATAAATTCAAGGACCCGCGCGAAGTTATCGTTGCCGAGCCGGAACTGGGCCTGGGGCCTTTGCACACCACCTTCGACGGTCGCGGCAATGCCTACACCACGTTGTTCATCGACAGCCAGGTGGTGAAGTGGAACATGGAGGAAGCGATACGCGCCTACAAGGGCGAGAAGGTCAATTACATCAAGCAGAAGCTCGACGTGCAGTACCAGCCTGGCCATAACCATGCTTCGCTGACCGAAACCAGTGAAGCGGATGGCAAGTGGCTGGTGGTGTTGTGCAAATTCTCCAAGGACCGCTTCCTGCCGACCGGTCCGCTGCATCCGGAAAACGACCAGTTGATCGACATTTCCGGCGAGGAGATGAAGCTGGTGCATGACGGCCCTGCGTTTGCCGAACCCCACGATTGCATCCTGGCGCGCCGGGACCAGATCAAGACCCAAAAGATCTGGAACCGCAACGACCCGTTCTTCGCCGCCACCGTGGAGCAGGCCAAGAAAGACGGGATCAACCTGGAGACCGACAACAAGGTCATCCGCGACGACAATCATGTGCGGGTCTACATGACCTCCATGGCGCCGGCCTATGGTCTGACCGAGTTCACCGTCAAGCAGGGCAACGAGGTCACCGTGATCATCACCAACATCGACCAGATTGAAGACGTGACCCACGGTTTCGTCATGACCAACCATGGCGCCAGCATGGAGATCAGCCCGCAGCAAACGTCTTCCATCACCTTCACCGCCGACAAGGCCGGCCTGCATTGGTACTACTGCAGCTGGTTCTGCCATGCGCTGCACATGGAAATGGTCGGTCGCATGAAGGTCGAGCGGGCCTGACGGTTGGCATTCGACGGGAGCGGGCCGATGATCGAAATCAAGGAAAGTCCGGTAAAGGCCATTGCCCTTGTGCTCCTGTTGATGTCAGGCGGGGCACTGGCGGCGGTGCAACCCATCACCACGTTGCCGTTGTGGGTTGACGCTGAACAACGCTGGCACTTGCCGGCGGGCGAGTACCGTGGCTCGTTCAGCGTCGATCAACCGATGCAGATTGTTTGCGACCCCGGCGCGGTGTTTCAGGCGCAAGGGCAGGGCAACGGCGTGATTGTCAGCGCGCCCGATGTGCGGATTGAGGGCTGTACCTTTCTGGATTGGGGGCACGACCTTACCGCCATGAATGCGGCGGTGTTTCTCCAGCCCAAGGCCCGTGGCGCGGTGATTAAAGGCAATCGCCTGCAGGGCCAGGGCTTCGGTATTTGGGTCGACAGCACGCAGGATGCGAGCCTGATCGACAACCGCATCCAGGGGGATCCGGCGCTGCGCTCCCAGGATCGCGGCAACGGTATTCATCTGTATGCGGTGCATGGCGCCAGAGTCATCGGCAACCAGGTGCGCGACACCCGCGATGGCATCTACATCGATACCTCCAACGGCAACCTGCTGCAGGGCAATACCCTGGAAGACCTGCGTTACGGCGTGCATTACATGTTTGCCAACGACAACCGGTTGATCGGCAACACCACCCGCCGCACCCGCACCGGCTACGCCTTGATGCAAAGCCGCAAGCTCACGGTGATCGGCAACCGCTCCGAACAGGATCAGAACTACGGCATCCTGATGAACTACATCACCTATTCAACCTTGCGCGACAATTTCGTCACGGACGTGCGCGATGGCTCGACCGGCGACAGCATGATCAGCGGCGCCGAAGGCAAGGCGTTGTTCATCTACAACTCGCTGTTCAACAGCATCGAACACAACCACTTCGAGCACAGCGCCGTGGGCATTCACCTCACCGCCGGCTCCGAAGACAACCGCATCGCCGACAACGCGTTTATCGGCAACCAACGGCAGGTCAAATACGTCGCCACCCGCTTGCAGGAATGGTCGGCGGATGGCCGGGGTAATTACTGGAGTGATTACCTGGGCTGGGATCGCAACAACGATGGCCTGGGCGATATCGCCTACGAACCCAACGACAACGTCGACCGCTTGCTGTGGCTGTACCCGCAGGTGCGGCTGTTGATGAACAGCCCCGGGATCGAATTGCTGCGTTGGGTCCAACGGGCCTTTCCGGTCATGAAATCGCCGGGCGTCCTGGACAGCCATCCACTGATGAATCCCACCACACGACCCCTGACCCAGGAGCCCACCGCATGAACGTCATCGACATGGAAGGCGTCAGCCAGCGCTATGGGTACACCACCGTGTTGCATCAGTTGAACCTGAGCCTGGGCGAAGGCGAAGTGCTGGGCTTGTTCGGGCACAACGGCGCGGGCAAGACCACCAGCATGAAACTGGTGCTCGGTCTGCTCCAGGCCAGTGAAGGATCGGTCAGGGTGTTCGGTCGCATGCCCAGTGATCCGCACGTTCGGCGTTTGCTGGGCTATTTGCCGGAGAACGTGACCTTCTATCCGCAGATGAGCGGCCTGGAGACTTTGCGTCATTTCGCCCGACTCAAAGGCGCAGCGCTCGCGCAGGTGGACGTGCTGCTGGAGGAAGTCGGTCTGGCGGGCGCGGCGCATCGACGGGTCAAGACCTATTCCAAAGGCATGCGCCAGCGCCTGGGACTGGCGCAAGCCTTGCTCGGCGAGCCGCGTTTGTTACTGCTCGACGAGCCGACCGTCGGCCTCGATCCCATCGCCACTCAAGACCTCTATCGGTTACTCGATCGGCTGCGCAGCCAGGGCACCAGCATCATTCTCTGTTCCCACGTATTGCCGGGAGTCGAGGCGCATATCAACCGTGCAGCGATTCTGACCCAGGGGCGCCTGCTGGCCCTCGGCAGTCTACGCAGTTTGCGCGAGGAAGCCGGGTTGCCGACGCTGATTCGCGCCAATGGCCTCAAGCACACCGAGCCATTGCAGCGATCCTGGAACAACGCCGGGCACGTCACCCAGCGCTGGGGCGTGGAGGGCCTTGAAGTGGCTGCGCTCAATGGCAACAAATTGGACCTGTTGCGCGAACTGCTTAATGAACACGAGCCAGCTGATGTGGAAATCGACCCGCCGTCCCTGGAGGACATCTACCGCTATTACATGGGCCGGGCCGGCGCGACCCCCAGTGGAGAGACTGTATGAACCCGATCTGGAGCATGGCCCGCAAGGAATTCAATGACGGTTTGCGCAACCGCTGGTTGTTGGCGATCAGCCTGTTGTTCGCGGTGTTGGCGACCGGCATCGCCTGGTTGGGTGCGGCGGCTTCCGGGCAATTGGGCTTTACTTCGGTGCCCGCCACCATCGCTAGCCTCGCCAGCCTGGCGACGTTCCTGATGCCGCTGATTGCCTTGCTGCTGGCTTATGACGCGATTGTCGGCGAAGACGAAAGCGGCACGTTGTTGCTGTTGCTGACCTACCCGCTGGGACGCGGGCACATCCTGCTCGGCAAATTCGTCGGTCACGGATTGATCCTGGCGCTGGCGACCCTCATCGGTTTTGGCTGCGCGATGCTCGCGATTGCGGTGCTGGTGGAGGACGTCGAACTGAACCTGCTGCTCTGGGCGTTTGGACGATTCATGCTGTCGTCGACGTTACTGGGCTGGGGCTTTCTAGGGCTGGCCTATGTGCTGAGCAGTGTGTCTGCCGAGAAATCCACCGCCGCCGGGCTGGCGCTGGGGGTGTGGTTCTTCTTCGTGCTGGTGTTCGACCTGGCGCTGCTGGCATTGCTGGTGCTCAGCGAAGGGCAGTTCAACCCGAAGGTGCTGCCCTGGTTACTGCTGCTCAACCCCGCCGACATCTATCGCCTGATCAATCTTTCCGGTTTCGAGCCCGGCGCCGGCAGTGCTGGCGTGCTGACCCTGGGCAGCGATTTGCCTGTGCCGGGCTCGATGCTCTGGTTGTGCCTGTTGCTGTGGGTGGCGGTGCCTTTGGGCTTGGCCTGGCTGCTGTTCCGTCGACGGGCGACATGAATTCACACCTTGGTTTTTGGAGCATCTGACGATGAGTAATCTGTATTCGACGACGGCACGCGCCGTGGCGGGCCTGATGGTTTGTCTGCTGCTGGCGGCCTGTGACAAACCCGTGCAAGCCACCTACAACGATGCCGCCGCTGCTTTTCATCCCAGTGATGAATGCCATGTTTGCGGCATGATCATCGACGGCTTCCCCGGGCCCAAGGGCGAAGTGGTCGAGCGCAGCGGCATCAAGAAATTCTGCTCCACGGCGGAGATGATCGGTTGGTGGCTGCAACCGGAAAATCATCATGGCGAGGCCCGGTTGTATGTTCACGACATGGGCCGCAGCCCGTGGAACGCACCCAATGACGCCCATCTGATCGATGCCAAGGATGCGTTTTACGTGGTCGGCACCCAACTCAAAGGCGCCATGGGTGTAGTGCTGGCGTCCTTCTCCAGCCAGCAGGCTGCGGAAAAACTGGCCGCCGAGCAGGGCGGTCGTATGCTGCGGTTCAGCGAGATCGATCAGGCGGTGCTTCAGCAGCAGCCAGTGATGTCGCATTCGACTCATTGATCGGCGAGCCATCGAGAAAAGTGATCACCGTCAAGTCGATATTTCTGCGTCTGTTCAAAGATAGGGGCTCACAACGTCCCCAGTGCTTGGCATTAACGATGCCCAGGAGAACATGATGCAAACCGAGTTTCAGGATCGTCTGGCGGTGATCACCGGCGCCAGCTCCGGGATTGGCCTGGCGTTGTGCGCCGCGCTGTTGCCTCGCGGGGTCAAGGTGCTGGCGATGTCACGCACTGTCGGTGAATTGCCAGTCTTGCAGCAGATCTACGGTGAACGGCTGCAATGGTGCGCCGGGGATGTCACTTGCCAGGACGATCTTCACGAGCTGGCCCGTCGGGCTGCGGCGTTGGGGCCGGTGGATTATCTGGTGCCCAACGCGGGCATTGCCGAAATGGCCGACAGCCTGGACATGCCGGCCTTCCAGCGCCAATGGGCGGTCAACGGTGCCGGGGCGTTGAACACCCTGGCGGCGTTGCGCGGTGAGTTGGCGAACCCGGCTTCGGTGGTGTTTGTCGGTAGTTTTCTGACCGGTTCGAGCTTTCCCGGTCTGGCTGCCTGTATTGCCAGCAAGGCCGCGCTGGCGGCTCAGGCACGCACATTGGCGGTGGAGTTTGCGCGTTATGACGTGCGCATCAATCTGGTCTCGCCGGGGCCGACCGCGACCTCGATGTGGGACAACCTGGGGTTGAGCGATGGGGAGCTCGATGACGTCGCTGATACCCTTGGCAAGCGTCTGCTGCCTGGTCATTTTCTCGATGCGTCAGCGGTGGCCAATGTGATTGTTTTTCAACTGTCCCAAGGCGCCCGGGGTGTCTATGGGCAGGATTGGAAGGTTGATAATGGTTATACCTTGGGGTGATGGGGGAACTCACAATTTTGCGGATGTTCCCGGACCCTTGTGGGAGCGGGCTTGCCTGCGATGGCGGCGTGTCGGGTGACGTAGGTTTTGATGGTGTACATATCCGTTGCTGCGGTAACGACTACTATTGGTTCCGCCCTTACGGCGGGTCACTTTGGAAAAGCGCCAAAGTAACCAAAACGCTTTCGCCCCTGACGTACGGCCCTTCGCCTAGGCTCAGGGTACCCTCACTCCGGTCCTGCTCCGTGGGCCCGCCGCCATCGGCCATCCATGGCCGGGGGCGGCTACCGCGGCATCCTTGCCGCGGTGCCCACTGCGCAGAACCTGCGCTCGGCCTTCCGACGGGGCAGGTCAAGATCAACATCAAAAGCCAAAGCAAAGCAAAGCAAAGCAAAGCAAAGCAAAGCAAAGCAAAACAAAACAACAGGAGCCGTTCCCACACTGATCGTTCCCACGCTCCGCGTGGGAATGCCGCCGGGGACGCTCCGCGTCCCGCTGTCGACGCAAGGCTTGAGTCCTGCGCAATGGTGACGCAGAGCGTCACGGGATGCATTCCCACGCGGAGCGTGGGAACGATCATCAGGGTGTACACAACCCGAAATAAGGCCGGCCGGTAGGCCGCCTCGCGGTGCTTTTGCGGTACTCGCCCCCTCGAGAGGCCGAGTGGAGGTTCTGCGCAGTGGGCAACCCGGCATGGATGCCGGGTTAGCCGCGCACGGCCATGGATGGCCGATCGCGGCGGGCCCACGGAGCAGGACCGGAGCGAGGGCATGCCGAGCCTAGGCGAGGCACCGAACGAAAGGGGCAAAAGCGCTTTGGTTACTTTCGCGCTTTTCGAAAGTGACCCGCTGTAAGAGCGGAACCAATAGCCGCCGTGACCGCAGAAACGGATATGTACACCAAGACCTAATGCGAAGTCCCCTCCACAAACTCAATCTTGTTCCCCACGTTATATTTGCCCGACGGCTTGTTCATCGGCAGTCGCTTGATCTCCTTAAGGGTATTACTGTCATACACAATCAGTGCGCCATCGCTGGCCCAGATGCTCAGCAACAAGTAGCGGCCATCGCGAGTGAATTCAACGTGGGCAGCCGTCTTGCCAGGCATTGGGCGCAAGGTGTGAGCGATTTCGAGGGTCTGTTTGTCAATCAAGTGGATCGCATCGTTGTCCGGCCCGAAGAACACGTCAGTCCAGGCATACCGCGAGTTGACATGACTGCGCATGAAGAACCCCGGCCCCAGGGTCGGAATTTCCTTGATCAGTTTCCAGGTCTTGAAGTCGATGACCGAGATCAGTCCCTTGCTGATATTCGGCGTGGCGAACACCCACTCACCGTTACGTTTCCAGTAGGTCCCGGACCCAAGATGCGGCATGCCCGGCAGCGGTATATCGGTGACCACCTTGCCACTGTCGAGGTCGATCACCTGGCCGCCCTTGGCCTTGCGCGATGTGGCCAGCAGTTGCTTGTAGTCCGGTGAAAAGGAAAAGTCGTCCAGCACGTCTTCGGCCTGGATCCGTCGTGGTTCGAAGTCCGGTGTGCCGGCGCTCGACAGCTCCCAGACTTCCTTCACATCCTTGAGCGCCACGATGAAACTGTCTCGTGGCGGAGCGGTGTAGACCGCGCTCACCCGTGACGCGGTGCCGTCCTGGCCGATTGCGGGGATGGTTTTGACCAGCGACAGATCGCGGGCATCGAGCACCACCAGATTGCCGGGTAGATAGTTGCCCACCAGCACCCAGCGGCCATCCTTGCTCACCGCCAGGTTGCGGGTATTGAGCCCGGCGCGGACCTCGGCGATCAGCTTCAGGTTGTGCAAGTCGTACAGGCTGACCCAACCATCGCGTGAGGCCACGTAGACGAAGCGTCCATCCGGTGAGAACTTCGGCCCGCCATGCACCGCAAAGTGTGAAGCAAACCGCGCCAGCACGTCGAAACGATCGCCGTCGAGAATGTTGATGTGATGGTCGCCGGCTTCCACCACCACAAACAGGTTCAGCGGGTCGGCGCCATGCTGGGGCGTGTCGGGCAGTTTGCTGATGTCGGCGAGAATGGAATGACTGCCGCGAATGTCATCGTTACTCCAGGTGGGTGGGGTGGCGGGTGGTTGCTGAAGGTAATCAACCAGCGCGTCGATCTGTGCCGGACTGAATACGTTGGCATACCCAGTCATCTGACTCGCGGGCCGACCGTTCTGAATGACGCTGCGGATTTCATCGGGTTTGATCCGGCTCAGACTCTCCGGCAGCAAGGCCGGCCCCGCACCGCCGAAACGGTTGGCGCCATGGCAGCTCTGGCAATGTTGTCGGTAGAGGTCGGCGGCCGCGTCGGAGGATGGAAGCGCTACACCGCCATGAGCCGCGCCGATACATAACAATGGGGCAAGCAGCATGCGCCTCATATCGCCACCTTACCGTGGCGTTGCAACACGGGAGCGGAGTAAAAGCGCGCCGGGTATTCCTGCTGTTGGGTAGCGAACAGATCGACCACTTTGCCGATCACCGTCAGCGTCGGAATGCCCGGTGGGCAATCCAGAGCCAGGGTCGGCAACTGGTGCAACTTGCCTCGGGCGACGTGCTGGTCGGGGCGTGTGCCATTGCTGATCAGCGCCGCCGGTGTATCGGCGGCCATTCCGGCTTCGATCAAGCGCTGGGCGATAATTCCGAGGTTCGATAACCCCATGTAAAACACCAGGGTCTGGCTGCTGTCGGCGAGGCTGCTCCAGGGCAATTGCAACTCACCATCGCGCTGCAAATGCCCGGTAATGAAGCGGCAGGAGTTGACCAGATCCCGGTGGGTCAGCGGAATGCCCGCGTAAGCACTGCAGCCGGAAGCGGCGGTGATGCCCGGGACCACCTGGCAGTCAATGTTGCGTTGCAGCAGATACTCCAGCTCCTCGGCGCCACGGCCGAATATGAACGGGTCGCCACCCTTGAGCCGGACCACGCGCTGCCCCGAATCGGCGAGAGCGGCGAGCAGTTCGTTGATTTGTTCCTGGGGCAGGCTATGGCAGCCGCTGGCCTTGCCGACGTAATGCCGGGCGCAGGTGAGGGGGATCAACGTCAGCAGCTCGGGGCTGATCAGGCGATCGTAAACCACGGCGTCGGCCTGCATCAACAGGCTCCAGGCACGCAGGGTCAGCAAGCGTGGATCGCCGGGCCCCGCGCCGACCAGGGCCACTTCGCCCGGTCTGAACGGGGACGCAAGTGCGGCCGGTAAAACAATCGATGGGTGCATGGGACGTCCTTGGTTCTTCATCAGGTGGGCCGGCCCCATCCTTTGCAAGATGGCTCGCCAGGCGGGTGCTTCAGTGCATGACGCAAGGAATGGTCATTAATGGCGGCATACCGATTTCTTCATCGCTGAGGTGGCAACCGGGGTCCTGGCCCCAGAGGTCGCCTTCGGCCCAGGCGCGGGTGCGGGTATTGCCGTTGCAGATGTTCAACCAGCGGCATTGACCACAACGGCCACCGACGCCGCGCGGATGCACACGTAGCTGCTGCAACAAGGCGTCTGGCTGGTCCAGCCAGAGCGTGCGAAACGGCGTGTGCCGGATGTTGCCCACCGAGTGCTGCCACCAATAGGTGTCAGGGTGCACTTCACCGGTGTTGTCGATGTTGGCGATGCCGCTGCCCGAGGCGTTGCCGCCCCAGGCGCGGAGCATGTTTTCCAGGCGCGAGTAATGTTCGGGGAGATGCAAGCCCACCCACTGCAGCAAGAGAATCGCGTCGGCATCGTTGTTGCCGCTGACAAAATCGCTGTCGCGACCGTGCTCGATGTCTTCCCAGGCCCGTTCGAAGATCAGCGTCATCGCTTCGCGGCTCATCTGCTGCCGGGCGTCGAGCTTGCGGCTGCGTTTGCCGCGACCGCTGTAGTTGAGGTGCGACAGATAAAACTTCTGCACGTCGTACTCGCGCATCAGCGCCAGTAATTGGGGCAGTTGTTGATGGTTCTCTTGGGTCAGGGTGGTGCGCAGACCGACGCGAATGCCTTGTTCGCGACATAGGCGGATCGCCCGCATGGAACTGGCGAAACTGCCCTTGAGTTGGCGGAACGCATCATGGGTGGCTTCCAGGCCATCGATGCTGATCCCGACATAATCGAAATTCGCCGCACGGATCTGCGTGATGTTCTGCTCATTGATCAGTGTGCCGTTGGTGGACAACGCCACAAAGAAACCCTTGGTGCGGGCATAGGCGCTGAGTACAAACAGATCGTCGCGCAACAGCGGTTCACCGCCGGAAAGAATCAGCACCTTCACCCCTGCGTCGTGCAGATCGTCGATCACGGTCAGTGCGGCGGGCGTATCGAGTTCGTCGCGAAAGACGCTGTCGGCGGACGTGGCGTAACAGTGTTTGCAGGTCAGGTTGCAGCGCCTGAGCAGATTCCAGATCACCACCGGCGGACGGTTGCTGCCCGGTGGGCTGGTTCTGGGGGCAGGCGCCTGGCCGGTCAGGGCACGCAGGTATTGGCTGATCCTCAACATGCAAATCTCCTTGAACAAGCGCGTGTTCAGCGTGGCACTGGCGGCAGCCGCAAACCGGTTTTCTTCAGGATGCGGCTGCTCACCAGCATCTCGTCGGCGACGCAGGCGTCGCCCAGCAAGTAGCGCAGGTGTTCGCGGTAGCTGTCGATTTCCTCGCGGCTGCGGCCGTGGACCATGGCGAACAGGTTGTAGCGCCACGCGGTTTTGCGCGGGCGTCGATAGCAGTGGCTGACAAAAGGCTGCGCACCGATCAGCGCCCCGAGGCGCGGCATGTCCGTGTCGCGCACATCCCAGACCGTCATGCCGTTGTAGCGATAGCCCAGGCGATAGTGGTTGGGGACGGCGGCGATGCGCCGGATGGCGCCCTCGGCCTGCAAACGCTTGAGCAAGTCCAGGGTGGATTCGATGCTCAGCTCCAGTTGTTCGGCGAGCCAGGCCCACGGGTCGTCCAGCAATGGCAGGCCGGCCTGGGTCAGCTCGATCAGACGCTGCGCCAGGGTGTCTTCAGACCGGGAAGTACAGACCGACATGGTAGGTCTCCTCTTTGGGCAAGTTGAGCAGCGGCAGGCCGGTCAGGGTTTCGATGTGCTGCAGGGTCTCGGCGATGCCTTGTTCGGTCGGGCAGCCGAGCACGAACCACATGTTCCAGGCGTGTTCGCGGCGGTAGTTGTGCGCCACTTCAGGCAGGGCCTGCAGTTGCTCGGCGACGTCTTCGAAACGCTCCTCCGGCACCGCCAGCGCAGCGAGGGTGAAGGCGCCGCCGAGGCGTTCGATGTCGAACATCGGGCCGAAGCGCGTGAGCATGCCGTCTTCCAGCAGTTCATGGAGGCGGTCGAGCAGTTCGGTGCTGCTGCTCTCCAGTTCGGCGGCCAGTGCCTGCCACGGGTGGCGCACCAGCGGCAGGCCCAGTTGCAGGCGGTTGATCAGCCGACGGTCGAGGTCATCCATGGTTGGGGGCTCCGGTTGGTGAGGGGGTAAAGCGTCCGCCGCACTGTTTGAACGCGTGAGTGCTGAACAGCAGTTGGTGGGGCAGGTCGCTCAGCAGGTGTTTTTCCAACAACGCCTGGATCTGCGCTTCGACCCGCTCACGTTGGCGCCCATGAACCATGCAAAAGAGGTTGTAGCGCCACTGCGGCAAACGCCGTGGCCGTTGATAGCAGAGGGTAATGCCGGGCGCTCGCCCCAGGCGCTGGCCGACTTCGTCGATCAGTGCGTCCGGAACGTCCAGCACCAGCATGGCGTTGGCAGTAAAACCCAGCGCGCGATGGTTGAGCACCAGGCCGATCCGGCGAAACAGCCCTTGCTCGAGCCACTGATGCATTTGCGCGAGCACCTGGTTTTCGTCGGCGTCTATCCGTTCGGCGAGGGCCTGATAGGGGCGCGATACCCGCGGCAATCCGCCTTCCAGATGCCGACGCAGCGCCAGTGCCTGTTTGGGATTCAAGCCCGGCGTCACGGGTTTTCTCCCAGGGCAAAACCGAGATCGATGCGATAAGCAGTCAACATCGGCAGATCCAGCGGCATGAGGCCGGTGTCTTTCTCAAGTTGTTCGAGAACGCGCTCGATGTGTTGGCGATCAGGGCCGGTCAGCACAAACCACAGGTTGTAGAAATGCTCCCGCGCGTAGTTATGGTTGACCTCGGGATACTGGCTGACGTGCTCGGCGACCTGTTGCAAGCGTTCGGCGGGCACGGCGAGCGCGGCGAGGGTGCTGGCCCCGGCGCGACTGTGTTCGAACACCGGGCCGATCCGTGAAAGGGTACCGGCCTGATCCATTTCTTCCAGGCAAGCCATCACCTGGGCCACGCGGCAACCGAGAATCCGCGCCATCTCTTTGTAAGGTTCCGCGCACAGCGGCATGCCATGCTGGAAGCGGTCGATCAGTTGGCGGCTGAGCAGGTCCAGGTTCATTTCAATAGCCCATTTTTTGCGCGCGACTGCTGAAGAAGATGCCGCTCGGCGCGGTGGCGGGAAGGGTGCTCAGCTGCTTCAGGCTGTACGGGTCCCAGACCTGAACCTGATCGCCATCGCGTAACGACAGCCACAACTGGTCGCCGCGAGCGGTGAATTCCATGTGCAGCACCGCCGGCCCTGGCCGCAGATCGGCGACCACGGCATGGCTTTCGCTGTCGATGACTTGAACCCGATCGTTGTCCGGGTAGGCGAAATTGACCCACAGCTGCCGACCGTCCGGCCGCGACGTGACGAACACCGGTTGGCCGGCCACCGGGATGGCAGCGGTCTGCTTCCACGTGCGCGAATCCATCACCAGCACCTGGTGACGGCCAACGGCGGGCACGAAGGCCTGGTGATCGGCGACGGCCCAGCCCTCCAGATGCGGCATTTTGTAGACAGGCAATTTCGCCTGGCCGCGCCCGTAACCACCGAGCACTCGTTGCACCCCGCGCTCCGGATGCCAGAGATCGAGTTGCGCCATGCCGTCTTCGCCGAACAGTCCCGCCATGTAATAGCGACCATCCGGGGTGACCAACGCGTCGTAGGGTTGCTGGCCGATGTCGGTGAAGCGGCTGATCCGAGGCGTGTTGCCCTGACTGAAATCGGCGGTCCAGATCTCGCCGGTATCGAACAGGCTGAATACAAAACGCTGACTGGGCGCGTCGACCAGGCCGACCACCCGTGAGCGCTTGCTGCCATCGGCCAGGGGCGTGGCCGGAATGTCGGCCACCAGTTGCAGGGTTTCGGCATCGAACACCTTGACCCCGCCGGGCACGTAGTTGGACACGGCGATGAGTTTGCCGTCCTGACTGATCGCGCCGCCGATGCTGTTGCCGCCCTGTATCACCCGTTGATCGATGCGTTGGGTCAGCAGGTCGATCTTGCTCAGCCCACCGTCGCGACCGAACACATAGGCATAACGCTGGTCGCGGGAAAACACCACCGAGGCATGGGACAGATCGCCCAAACCCTCGAGTCGGACCAGTGCCGTGCGGGTGTCGCTTTCGATGATTTGCACGCTGCCGGTGGCGCGCTCCACTACCACGCCCAGATCGCCGGTACCACGCAACGGTGGCTGAACACACGCGGACAACAATAGCCCGGTCGCCGCTAAAAGCAGGGTTGAACGGATCATGGTGCGGGATATCCCTGAAGTAGAAGATCGACCAGCCAACGGATGTCATCCGGGCTGAGCAGCGGGGCCCAACCGGGCATCGCGGTGCCGGGCCGGCCTTGGCTGACGGTGGCTATCAGGCTGTCCCTGGATTTGCCCGCCAGCGTTGCGCGGGTCAGGTCGGGACCCAGCCCGCCGGTCATGTGCAGGCCATGGCAGGCGCCGCAGTCCTGGGCCAGCAGGTGTTCGAGTTGTGCCTGACGCTTGGCGTCGGGCGCGGCAACCGAGGTTGCGCAAATGAGGAGGAGGGCCGCCAGAATCGCAGCGTGTCGATAAACCTTCATGACGCCCTCCAGTTGGCTATTTGAGACTCAGGACCCAGGTTGCAAGTGTCTTCGCTTCTTCATCCGTCACCGGGTTGGCCGGCATTGGCATCGGGCCCCAGTTGCCTTGTGTGCCGTTCTTGATGTGGCTGGCCAGGGTGTCCACGGCCCCGGCCACGCCAGCGTTCTTGGCCGCGACATCCTTGAGCGCCGGGCCGACAATCTTGGTGTCGATGGAATGGCAGGCGGCGCAGGGTTTGCTCTTGAACAGCGCCGGCCCGTCCTCGGCAGCCATGGCCGGCTGCACGCTCAGCGCAGCGGTCAGGGCGAACAGTGAAAACAGAGTATTTTTCATGATGGTTCCTTGCATTGATGGAGCTCAATAGATGTCGTGTTGGGTGTTGTAGACGTTGAATTTTCCGGTGGGTGTGATCAGTCGTTTGTCCTTTATGACTGATTTGAGCTTCAGCGTTTTGTCGTCGATCACTACCAGCGCCGATTCCTCTGACTGACCGCTCCACACGGAGAACCAGACTTCATCGCCGGCCTTGTTGTATTCCGGCTGTACCACCCGCATCGCGCCTTGCTTTATGCCGGCGTACTCGGCGATGGGCAGCACGGTGTAGCCGGCGTCGAGTTTGTCG
Organism: Pseudomonas sp. TH37; assembly: GCF_016650735.1. Taxonomy (NCBI): domain Bacteria; kingdom Pseudomonadati; phylum Pseudomonadota; class Gammaproteobacteria; order Pseudomonadales; family Pseudomonadaceae; genus Pseudomonas; species Pseudomonas sp. TH37. The sequence continues at coordinate 65,771 of NZ_JAEKFD010000004.1, read as the reverse complement.
ATGTTGAACACTGCCACCGACTGGCTCAGCTTGGCGTCGGGGTTGAGGGTGGTGTCGACATACAGGTGACGGGAGTCAGGGTGGGTTTTGATAAACAGCGATCCGCCGCCCTGGCCCTTGAGTGAGGCAACCTGTTTCCAGGCGTATTGCGGGTGTTTGACCGGGTCGGTGCCGATCAAGGAGATGCCGTCATCACCGAGGTGGCTGGTGGCCCAGACTGGGCCGTAGGTCGGGTGGTTGAAGTTGGCGCCGCGCCCCGGATGAGGGGTTTTGCCGACCTCCACCAGAGCTGCCAACTTGCGATCTTTGGAGTCGATCACGGCGACTTTGTTGGAGTTGTTGGCGGCGGTCATGAAGTAGCGGTGCGTGCTGTCCCAACCGCCGTCATGCAGGAACGGCGCGGCATCGATGTAGGTGATGGTGAGGTTTTTGATGTCCTGGTAATTGACCAGCATGACCTTGCCGGTTTCCTTGACGTTGACGATGAACTCCGGCCATTCATGGGAGGCGATGATCGCCGCGACCCGGGGTTCTGGATGGTATTCCTGCTTGTCGACGGTCATGCCGCGGGTCGAGACGATCTGTTTGGGCTCCAGGGTTTCGCCATCCATGATGGTGAATTGCGGTGGCCAATAGGAGCCGGCGACGGTGTATTTGTCTTCGTAGCCCTTGAACTTGGAGGTCTCCACCGAGCGCGCCTCGATGCCCACTTTGACTTCGGCGACCTTGGTCGGCTCCACCGGCCACAGGTCGATCATGTCGATCCGTGCGTCTCGACCAATCACCAGCAGGTAGCGACCGGAGGCGGAGATTCGCGAGATGTGCACCGCATAACCGGTCTCGATCAGCTTGACGATTTTCTTGCTGTCACCGTCGATCAGGGCAATCTTGCCGTCATCGCGCAACGTCACCGAAAACAGGTTCGGCAGGTTGAGTTTGCTCAGTTGCTTCTTCGGACGATCCTCAGGCTTGACCAGCACTTTCCAGGTTTTCAGCGTCTCGGCCATGCCCCATTCCGGCGGCGTCGGCGGCGCGTGCTGAATGAACTTGGCTATTGACGTGATCTGATCCTTGGTCAGCGCATTCGACGTTCCCCAGTTCGGCATGCCCGCCGGTGAACCGTAGGTAATCAATGCTTCCAGAAACGGTTGCCCGCGGGACTGGGTGATGTCCGGTGTCAGCGGTTTGCCGGTGGCGCCTTTGCGCAGTACGCCATGGCAGCCGGCGCAGCGCTGGAAGTAAATTTCCTTGGAAGAGTCGAACTCGGCCTGACTCATGTCGGGCGCTCCGGCGGATTTGACCATCAGCGGGCTGGCCGCAGCGGCAGCGGGCTCTTCGGCCCGGGCCGCATGAGTCACCGCAAGGGCCAGCGCCGAACACAATGTGGCGACAGTCAGAGCAAACGTTTTTCTATTGCTGATCAGCATTCCATTTCTCCTCAGGCAAGACCTTTGCGATGTGCTGAAACGGCAGCGCAGAACGCAGGTTCTTAGTGCCGTGCAAGGCTATGCCCGAGCAGGCCAATGCTCGCTTGACCGCGATCAAGTTTGCCGGCCATGTCACTTGCCAGGTTGTCGCAGGGGCCCGTAGCGTGTGGCTTGAATCCGCTTTTGGAACAGACAGCCCATGGACCGAATCCAGTCTTGCGAACCCTTCTATCAACCGCTCAATAATGAGGAGGCGCTGTTCGAGCAAGCCTGGCGACACGGCATGCCGGTGCTGATCAAAGGCCCGACGGGATGCGGCAAGACCCGCTTTGTCCAGCACATGGCCCATCGGCTGAAACTGCCGCTGTACACCGTGGCTTGCCATGACGATCTGAGCGCCGCCGACTTGATCGGCCGTCACTTGATCGGTGCCCAGGGCACTTGGTGGCAGGACGGGCCACTGACCCGTGCGGTGCGTGAAGGCGGCATTTGTTATCTGGACGAAGTGGTCGAGGCGCGCCAGGACACGGTGGTGGTGTTGCATCCACTGGCCGATGATCGTCGTGAGTTGTTCCTGGAACGCACCGGCGAAGTGCTGCAGGCGCCGCCGTCATTCATGCTCGTGGTGTCGTACAACCCCGGCTACCAGAACCTGCTCAAAGGCATGAAACCCAGCACCCGACAACGCTTCGTGGCGATGCGTTTCGGCTATCCACCGGTGGCCGATGAAGAGCGCATTGTCGCCCGGGAGGCGCAGGTAGACAGCGCGCTGGCGGCGCAAGTGGTCAGGTTGGGACAGGCACTGCGCCGGCTCGATCAACATGACCTGGAGGAGGTCGCCTCAACGCGACTGCTGATTTTCACCGCGCGAATGATCCGCTCCGGCATGAGCCCGCGTGAGGCTTGCATGGCCTGCCTGGCCGAGCCGCTGAGCGATGATCCGCTGACGGTTGCGGCGCTGATGGACGTGGTTGATGTCCACTTCGGCTGAGGCCAGACGCGTTGCGCCGGCTCACTTGCCGGGCGATCTGGCGATGTGGTTTTTCATTCTGGCCGAGCTGTCGGTGTTCGCCATCCTGATTCTGACGTTCGCCGTGACCCAGGCGCTCAACCCGCAGCTGTTCGGCGAAAGCCGTCTGTTGCTCAACACCTCTACCGGCCTGGCGATGACCCTCAGCCTGCTCACCGCCGGGCTGTTCGCCGCGCTGGCTCAGGAGCAAGTCAAGCGCTCTCGGTCCCGCCACGGCGCTGTCTACCTGCTGGCAGCGTTGCTCGCCGCCAGTGTCTACGTGGTGTTGAAGATCACGGAATACCGACACTTGCTGGTCTCGGGGCTGGGCATGGAGCACAACACGTTTTTCACCCTCTACTGGATCCTCACCGGTTTTCATTTTCTTCATGTACTGCTCGGCATGGTCATCCTCGGATGGCTGGCCGAGCGCTGCCGTCGTGGCCTGTACAACGCCGCCAACCGCAGTGGGCTTGAATCGGGTGTGCTGTATTGGCACATGGTCGATCTGATCTGGGTCGTGCTGTTTCCGCTGGTCTACGTTCTGAATTGACGGAGGTTCTGATGTCCGCTTCCAGGTTTTTGCTGGTCTGCTGGGCAGCGCTGGCCACATTAAGCGTGTGCACGGTGGTGCTGGCACAGATGGGCGCGACGTGGCTGCTGTCGGTGGCCATTTTGCTGGTGGCGGTTGGCAAGGCCTGGCTGATTGCCGATGGCTTTATGGAAATGCGCCATGCCCCGCGATTGTGGCGGCGGTTGATGGTGAGCTGGGCGTTGGTGTTGGCAGCCGTTGTAGGGCTGACGCTGGTGTTGGTCGGTTGATTAACCTGAAACAACTCACGCCCGACGTTTGTCGGTCGGGTTCAAGCGCTGCACTTCAGCAAAGATCTCGGTAATCGGTCGACGAGGTTGGCGTTTGTGCAGCTGTCGGACCTGATCGCTAAGGCGCAGCAGTTCTTCGCTCGGCTTGGCCCATTGCTCTTTCGGCAGCGGTTCGGACCATTGGCGCATCACTTCGGGCAAGGCGTGCGGGGCCATTTTCTGGAGGCGGCGGACTTCCCATTCGGTCAGGTGGTTGGGAATCGTCCACAGTGTCATGACGTGATACAGGTACCAGAAGAAGCCGGACAGCCGACTGCGTTGGCCGTCACGGATTTGCTGGTGCATACGCGCGCGGGCGTTGTGGAAAGTGTGCAGGCCTTCGTGGGGCGGGTCGTCGGGGCCTTGCAGGTCTTGCGGATCCTGGATGGCTTTGAGGTCGTGGATTTCGTATTCCATGTAACCGCGAATGGCTTCCCAGTGGCTGATGGCCAGGGAAAGACCGAAACAGGGGAATTCGACGCTGGTGAGGGTCTCGCCGTGCTGGAAACCGATGCCCATGCCGTATTGACGGTGGATGCCGTATTGGGTGGCGCCCTGGGCTTCGATGACCCAGGCGGATAGGGATTCCCAGGGGACGAAGACGGGCTCGGTGGCGTCTTCGGGCATGAAGCAGACTTCGCGGCGTTGGCGGTTGAAGCGGGTGGGGATGATGGCGGCGCGTTTGTTGTGGTTGTGTCGCCAGACGCCGAGGCAGATGAGTAGGGTGGAAAGGCCGGTTACTGCTGCATATCCATAACCTTCATGAAATATAGCCGTCACTGAGATCCAGATGTCTTCCCAGCCGTAATCAAAAACAATCCCTAGAAAACCAGTAAATAGTGGGAAAAGAAATGCAATCGTGAAGGCACCACTGAATGGTAAGCCTAGAGTCATTTGCCACATAAAGACTTGGGGAGATCCCAGTCCGAAGTCCATGTATACGTCATTCAGCTCCCCGATATGAGGACCATGCGGCGGCAGCGGTGTCGGCAATGGCAACGGTGCGAGATAGGTGATTCTCCCACTGGGAAACGGTTCGACATCTCCGGCTTTGCGGGACTGCTCAAGGTGCGGTCCAGGCAGGGTGCTTTTAATCTTGGTGAGCATGGTCGGCCAGCTCCAGCAGATGGGTTTCAACCAGCAACAACGGTGGATGCTCGGTAACGGATTGAGGGGCCAACGCCGGAAAACGGCCCTCACCCCGAGGGTTCAGACGAATGACCCGAATGTGAGAAACCCACGCGCCCTTGGCGTTCAAGGTCTGGATACAGACGGCCAACTCCAGCGTCTCGGAGGCCGGGGTAAATTCGCTGTCAGGATTCACGGGATATTGCAGGCACAGCACCAGCCGGTCGGGTCCTGTTTGCACGATGCGCAGGCTGTTTGCGACTTCCTCACTGATGACGTCCTTGCGCTCGCGCGGTACACCACGATTGTGGACGGGAACGGAAAGACGGTGGGCGCCGATCCCCAGGCGATGAGCCGCTTTGCCACTCCGGATCAGTTGCGGGTGTTTTTCCTGATAGTCGAGCAGGGTTTTACGGTTGTAACAGCTCATGCGCGACGTTTGTCGGTCGGATTCAAGCCCTGAACCTCGGCAAAAATCTCGGTAATTGGGCGTCGCGGTTGGCGTTTATGCAGCTGTCGGACCTGTTCGCTCATCCGAGTGAGTTCTTCGCTCGGCTTCGCCCATTGCTCCTTTGGCAACGGCTCAGACCATTGGCGCATTGCTTCAGGCAAGGCATGCGGGGCCATTTTCTGGAGGCGGCGGACTTCCCATTCGGTCAGGTGGTTGGGAATCGTCCACAGTGTCATGACGTGATACAGGTACCAGAAGAAGCCGGACAGCCGACTGCGTTGGCCGTCACGGATTTGCTGGTGCATACGCGCGCGGGCGTTGTGGAAAGTGTGCAGGCCTTCGTGGGGCGGGTCGTCGGGGCCTTGCAGGTCTTGCGGATCCTGGATGGGTTTGAGGTCGTGGATTTCGTATTCCATGTAACCGCGAATGGCTTCCCAGTGGCTGATGGCCAGGGAAAGACCGAAGCAGGGGAATTCGACGCTGGTCAGGGTCTCGCCGTGCTGGAAACCGATGCCCATGCCGTATTGGCGGTGGATGCCGTATTGGGTCGCGCCCTGGGCTTCGATGACCCAGGCGGATAGGGATTCCCAAGGGACGAAGACGGGGGCGGTGGCGTCTTCGGGCATGAAGCAGACTTCACGGCGTTGGCGGTTGAAGCGGGTGGGGATGATGTGGAGGCGTTTTTTGTGGTTGTGGTGCCAGACGGCGAGGCCGATGAGTAGAGAGCAAAAGCCACTTACTAGCGCGTAGCCATAGCTTTCATCAAACACGCCGAGTACCGAGTCCCAGATTTCTACTTGGCTGTAACCGAACACAACCCCGAGGAACGCAGCAAGCATTGGAGGTAGAAAAGCGAGCATTAAAGTGCCGCTGAATGGCCCGCCCAATGTTACTTGCCACATAAACACCTGAGGTGAACCCACCCCAAAGTCCATGTACACCTCATTTAATTCCCCGATATGAGGGCCAAGCGGCGGTAGCGGTGTCGGCAATGGCAATGGCGCGAGATAGGTGATTCTCCCGCTGGGAAACGGTTCGACATCGCCGGCTTTGCGGGACTGCTCAAGGTGCGGGGAAGGTAGAGGCATATCAATCTTGGTGGGCATGGTCGGCCAGCTCCAGCAGATGGGTTTCAACCAACAACAACGGTGGATGCTCGGTAACGGATTGACGGGGCAACGAAGGAAAATGGCCCTTACCGCGCGGATTGAGGTGAATGACGTCAGTCAGCGACTCCCATACCCCTTTGGCGTTCAAGGTCTGTATGCAAACGGCCAGCTCCAGTGTTTCGGAAGCCGGGGTAAATTCGCTGTCAGGGTCCACGGGATATTGCAGGCATAACACCAGCCGGTCGGGTCCTGTTTGCACGATGCGCAGGCTGTTTGCGACTTCCTCACAGATGACGTCCTTGCGCTCGCGCGGTACACCACGATTGTGGACGGGAACGGAAAGACGGTGGGCGCCGATCCCAAGACGATGAGCCGGTTGTCCACTCAACGGTGGCTGGAAATCATTGAGCTTGAGCCTTGGCAGCACCAAGTGAATGTCGCTGGGCTTGGCTTTTAGCAGCAAGTTTTTCAGCCAGGAGTCATGCTCATTCGGGCCCAGTTGCGCGTACGGGGCGTTGAGCAAATAGGCCAGATAACGCTGATATTCATCCAGGGTATGGTCGCCGCGATGATCGGCGTCCAAGCTCCAGGGTGTGGTTTTCAGCCACTTATCATGGGCACTGATGTTGTAGCGGTTGTACAGCCAGGTTCCGCCCAATTCCAAAATGGTGAACAGGGCACCGGCCAGATTGAAGCGGAAGAATACGGTGGATAGCCTTGTCCCCGCAGCAGCCCAAGCAGCCGTTCTTGCCGCAGCGTTTCTGGCAATCGCTACGGTATACCCCGCGTGCAAGGTGTGACCCAAACCATAGGCATTAGCCGCCGTCATGCCCCCCGCACCCAGTGTGGCAAGCGCCGCACTACCCTGTGCCAAATGATCCCCACTGCGCGTCGCCTGCTGCCATTTCTGCTGTTGGGAATTGAGGCTGGACAGAGATGACACAAAACCAAAAAGGTAGGTAAAGAAACCCAGTCCAACATGCATCTTGCCCATCTGCACCCGCACATTCTGTAAAGCATGGTGTTGAAGTCCAGCAACGAGTTCCGTGCTACGCGCCTTCAGAGCGGTATCCGCCAGACTTTGCGCAGCCGTAAATCCCGCGGCACCCGTAGCGGCAAACGCGGCAAAGAACTCGGCCCGTTTCTTGGGATTTCTGGTCTGATTCATCATCTCCCTATACACCGAAACCAAATTCACCCCCTGCACCAAAAACACCAACAACCCCATCCCCTCGCTCCGAATCAACTTCCCATTCGGCACCGAGCTAACCCCCAGCCGAATATCCTTCAGCAAACTCCGCACCTCCAACTGCTGCGCCGGCGGAAACACCACCGTCACTCCCGCCCGAGCCTGCGTCGCGCCATACAGCCGAACCGACTGATCCGGCAACTCCGCAATCGGGCTCAACGCCCCGGCCAATCGGCCTTCAAGTTGCGTCAACTGCCCGCGCACCCGCACGATCTCGCCCTGCAACTCCACCGCCCGTGGAGTCTTGTGCCCCTGGCGGTTTTTGTTGTGGGTGAGCTGATTACGTTCACGGGTCAGGGTCTTCAGGTAATCGCGCTCCCTGAGCAGTTCCTTGAGGTTGGTTTGCAGCGCGGTATGTTCCGCCGGGCTGGCGACGGTGAAGGTCACGCCGGTGGTTTTTGCGGCGTCGAGTATCCGTGGCGACAAGGCTTTGGGCAGGCGCCGAAACAGTTCGTCAAGGTCGGGGATTTTCCCTCCCGCCAGATCGAAACCTTCCAATGCGCGGCTCAAGCCCAGGTTCAGCGCGGGGCTCAGGCTGTGCTGGGCTGCGTCCGCGACGGCGCGGGTGTGTTCGGGCAAGTCGTCGAGGGCCGGCAGGTACGGCTGTTCGATTTTCTGCAACTCGCCCAACCAGTGCGGTAGGTTGTTGAACATGCCCATGCCGGCGTTGAACAACGTCGTGTATTGCGCGGCTTGTTCAGGTTGTAAGCGAAGGGGCAAGGTGTAGAACAGTGGCCGGGTCAGCTCGGGGTGTTTCTCCAGATAATCGAGGAGGGCTTCGCTGGCGTGGTCACTGCGGCAGATGTCCTTGAGGCAGGCGTATTCGGCGCTGAAGGCCTGCCCCAGTTGTTTTGGCTCGTGCGCATCGTAATACCAGGCCGAACGGTGGTAACGCCCGGCACACACCAGCATCGTGCGGTCGGCGGTGATGCGCTCGAGCATCCGGTTCCAGCGGCCAAGGTCGTCGCGATGCTGAAACAACGCGGCGTCCATGGTCGGGCGGTCAATGAAATCATTGACCCCGCGCTTTCCGCTCAACACCGGGCCTTCGAGCACGTCCCGGATGCGCCGGTTATTCTCCTGGCCGAGGTTGATCAGGGTTTGCAGGTGGCGGTCGACGAAGTCGGCGGGGGCGGCTTCGAAATGCTGGCGCGTGTAATAACGCCGGTCCGCTTCTGCAATGGCGCGGTTTTCGGCCGTGAAATCGGGGGCGAGGCTGTCGAACCTGCTGATCTCGCGCGCGTGGTCTATGGCTTTATCGCGCAACTGCTCCAATTCAGGCGTTGCCGGTACATTCGAAGGCTCGATGTTGCCACCCTTGTTCAGGTAGTCGAGCAAGGCATTGCGGGTGTTTTCCCGCTCCGGTTCGGGCAACTGCTCCAGATCGGCGAACAACGCTTTAACGCGTGGATCGTCGCTGGCGTCGGCCAGTTTGCCGACATCCACCGGACTGAGCTGGCTCAAGGATTCGATGTAACAAGCCAGCAGGTAATCGCGTTCGTTGTTGTCGGCATTGCTCCAGTCGTCGACCCAGCCGACCACGGTGTCCTGATACTCGGCCAGATCGCGCAGAACGCCGAGGTCATCCTGCACCACGAGGAACAGCGTGTCGTCCTGATAAGCCGGGCGCACCCGCCCGAGAAACTCGCCAATGTGCGCCTCGCGAAAGCGCCGAGGCTGTTCCCACAGATACGGTTCACGTTCGTGCGCGGGGGCATCGCTGACGTGCACCGTCGGCAATAGAACGGCGTCCGGCTCGTCGGCACTTTGCTCCGTTTGCGTTTGAGTGGCTGCGTCCGTCGCAATCTCCGCCAGCCACTGCTTGCCTTGCGCGACCGTCAACAGATGCTCGCCGCCGGTTTGGCAATGCACCGGGCCGAGATCGACGGCCTGCATGAAGTATTCGCGTTCCTCACGGCTGTCGAGCACTTGCGCGCATTTGGCCGCCGTCCACTGCACTTCGGCGAAGGTCACATGCAGGGTGCTGCGCCTTGAAAACACTAACGCCGGACGCTCTTCGATGGGCGTGCGCTGATCGCTGTCGACCTTGGCGCCCTTGTGCAGCAAGGCGCTGACCAGTCCGTCGAGCACCTGATACTCGTGCAGGTGGCTGGTCACGCTGTCGATGACGTACAACCAGCCATCGCGCAGCATGCGAATGCCCAGCGGACGGGTCGTCAGGGCATACGGCAGCTTCAGTTCGGCACTCGGATCGAGGGGCTTTTCCACCAGCCCGTAACGCAAGGGCAACAACTGCACGTGGGTTTGCCGCAGCGGGCAGGCACCCAGAGAGCCGATGGGGGATTTGGAGGCCGCCGCTGCGGCGAGGTTGGCGGGTGAAGTCATGGGTGGCCTCGTTGGCTGGCCCACTGGTGGGCGAGGTCAGCGGCCAGCGCCACGCGCTCGCCGGGGGATTGCAGCGACGGCGTATGCAGCAATCGGTTGATGTGCGGGTGCTGATCGAGCGGTGAGCCATCCAGCGAGGCGATGACGTTGGCGTAATAAAACAATTCGGACTGGCTGCTCAAACCCAGCGTGCTGGCCTCAGCCTCCAGTTGCTCGAGCATTGGCCAGCGTTCGGCCACGGTTTCGCTGCCATGGCGTTCGGGGAAGTGCGTGAGCAGATGAACGTCGAGTTCGAGCAATACGCGGCGCCAATCAGCGCGGTCAAACGCCGAATTCTGTTCAGCGCTCAGGCGATAGGGCATCAGCAATTCAGGGCACTCGGCCAGCCGGGGTTGGTGCTGTTGCCAATTAACCTCGACACCATCGGCGGTTACCACACAGGACAGAGGCCCAAACAATCGCTGATCGCCGCTACCGAACAGGATTCGCGCCACGGCGGCGTCTGCCAGTCGCAGCAAGACCGGCATCCCCTCTGGCAATTCAACCGTCAGCAGTTTGCGCAAGTGCTCAGCGACGGCGTGCGCCGAGTCCCGGCTGAACAACAGCACGCTCGATTCCTCGTGTGCGTGCTCCAGATAAAACTGGACAAGGGGCTCGTCAGGTTGTTGAACGGCTACCAACAGCGGCGAGATATCCCGCAGCGCAGTAAACGACGGGCAGTCATACAGCGCGACGGTACTGGCGCCGGGACTCAATTGTTTCAAGCGCTGCGGCAAATCGCTGAAGGTCGTGCCGTCCAGCAACAGGAAAGCCTGTTGCTCGCTCCAGGGCAGGTCTTCAGGCAGGGAAGTCGAGAGGCTCATGCTTGGGCGGCCTCGCAAATCAGACAGCGCGAGGCGCGGGTTGAAATCAGCGCATGGCGTTGCCGGGCCGCATCGAACGTCACTTTCAGCAAGGGCAAGGCGCCCGGCATCAGAGGCTCCGCCGGCATGCTCATAGGCGGGGAACCACCCTGCAGAATCGGCACGCTGCTGAAAATGCCTTCCGGCCCCAGCGTCAGCCATTGACCGCCACCCATGAGCGCCAGGCGCGTTCCGCCATTGATGACGACTTGTTGTCCGGCGCTGAGGTGAATCTGCTGCAGGGCGCTCAGTCGCTGACTGGCGACGCGAATCTGTTGATCGCCCTGGACCAACAGGTGGTCGTCCTGTTTGAGTTCGGTCAGGCGGTTGCCATGGGTCAGGTGATGTTCTTCGCCGCGCAGGTCGTGGCTGGCGAGGCCGCCGATAACCACGGTGCGTTGGTTGTCGACTTGAATGCGTTCGTCATTGAGGACCAACTGCACGAAATCCCGCTGGGCACGCAGGGCAATCTCTTCGGCGCCTTTTCGGTCCTCGATGCGCAATTCGTTGTAACCGCCCCCACCGGGGCTGCTCTGACTGCGAAAAATGCTACGGGTGTGCTCGGCCGGCAAATCCAGTGGTACCGGTGTCGCGGCGTTGGGCAGGCAGGCAACGACGACGGGTTTGTCTGGATCGCCATCAGTGAAGCCCACCAGCACTTCCATGCCGACTCGCGGGATCTGCACGCTGCCGTAACGGTCATGGGCCCAGCCAGTGGCGACTCGCAGCCAGCAACTCGATTGTTCGTTGTGCTGGCCGTCGCGGTCCCAGAGCAACTGGACTTTGACCCGACCGTACTGATCACAATAAATCTCTTCACCGGGCGGCCCCGTGACGACTGCATGCTGATTGCCCGTTATCCGAGGCTTGGGGTGTTCAAGGGCCGGTCGGAATACCACGTCCCACGGTGTGGCGACAAAGTGGTTACGGTAGCCCTGACTGAAGCCATCCTGCGGATGACTGTCGGTGATCGACTCTTCCAACACTTGGGGTTGTAAGCCGACATGCTCGACTTCAGTCAACAACCACAGGCCATTGCGGTCAGCGCGTGGGTGCTCGGTCATCTCGACAAAATGGCCGCTGCGCATAGCGCTCTGATCACTGCGCCCATCGGCTCGCCGGTAATCGGCACGGTGGCGCTCCAATGCCCGATTGGCCAGATGTTTACCACGGTCTCGATGTGTGAACTGGCCTGGAAAGGTGTAGTCCTCAAGGTGCGGCTGCAGCGGGACTTCAGTTTCGCTGTCCAGTTGCAGGCGCGGTTTTTCGAAGTCGTAATCACGCCGGCTGATGTGGGTCGGGCGGGTATTCAGGCGCAGCTTGAATTGGTCAATCACCGGCGCTTCGGCGACCATACCGCTGTCTTGCCTGTACGCGGTTGACTGGTCTGGTTTCGAAAAGCTGGTCTGATCGTCGCCGAACACCAGCACATGCCCATTAGCGCTGTGCTGAAAGTGAAAGTGCAAACCTTCTTCCTCACACAGCCTTTGAACGAAGTGCAGGGCCGTCTCGTACTGAACGCAATACAGCCGTGGCCGGTACTCGGCGCTCAACTGAAAGCGCCAGGTATCGGCCTGCATTCCTTGGTCTTTCAGCACGCTGGCAATGATTTGCGGCACGCTCTGGTGCTGAAAAATACGCTGGTTGTGGCAGTGGGTGAGATAGGCGAGGTGGGGCACCAGGGTCATCTGATAGCGGGTCAGGCGTTTGCCTGAATCGCCTTGGGTGATTTGATAGACCTGCCCGTGAATGCCAGCGCCGTCAGGGCCGAAGCGCAAAAAAGCCGAGCGATGCATCAGGGTGTCGAGGTCGAGGTCGGGGCGTTCGCTGACCAGTTCGAGATTGACTTCGTAGGGCTGGTTGAGCGCTTCCTTGGCGCGGAACTCGAGTACCTGAAGGTCGTGGGGAAAACCTTCAATGTCGAGTGTGAAAACGACGGGTTCGACGGCGCTGAACATCCACATGTCCCTGTATCTATTTGAATACACGGAACTGTGCGTGGATCGACAAATTGGTGATGTCAGACGAGTCCATGTTTAGCGTAGGACGCTTCCGTTAAGCCGGATCGTTGTCGAAGGCTCCGACCTGACGAGGAAAGCTCTGTAGGAAACAAAGTAAAGTCGCGAGCAGGCCTCGCCACCGGTGAGCTTTCTGGCGCCAATACCCGACCAAAACCATCTGCCTTTCTTGATCGCCATCAAGCAGGTTTCAACCCTTCGCTTCCTATCATGGGCACGCCAAGCAAAGAGGAAGCGACCATGTCAGAGACCTTCACCAAAGGCATGGCCAGGAATATCTACTTCGGGGGAAGCATCTTCTTCTTCCTGATATTCCTGGCCTTGACCTATCACACGGAACAGACCTTTCCAGAGCGCAGCAATGAAGCGCAGTTAACTGAATCAGTGATCCGCGGCAAGACGGTCTGGGAGCAAAACAACTGCATCGGCTGCCACACGCTGCTGGGCGAGGGCGCCTACTTTGCGCCTGAGCTGGGCAACGTGTTTCAGCGACGCGGCGGGGAGGCGGGCTTCAAACCCTTTCTGCATGCCTGGATGAAAATGCAGCCGCTGGGCGTACCGGGCCGGCGCGCGATGCCTCAGTTCAAGTTGAGCGAGCAGGAGGTGGATGACATCGCCGAGTTCCTCAAATGGAGCTCGAACATCAACACCAATGGCTGGCCGCCAAACAAGGAGGGCTAAGAGATGAGCATTGCTAATCCGCATCTGAAATTCGCCTCGCAAGCCGTGGCCAAACCGTACTTCGTATTTGCCCTGATGCTGTTTCTCGGTCAGGTGCTGTTCGGTTTGATCATGGGGGTGCAATACGTGATAGGGGACTTTCTGTTCCCGATCATTCCCTTCAACGTGGCGCGGATGGTGCACACCAACCTGCTGATCGTCTGGCTGTTGTTCGGCTTCATGGGCGCTGCCTACTACCTGATTCCGGAAGAGGCCGACCGCGAACTGCACAGTCCGAAACTGGCGATCATCCTGTTCTGGGTATTCGCCGCCGCGGGCGTGCTGACGATCCTCGGCTATCTGCTGGTGCCTTATGCGGGCCTGGCCAAACTGACCCACAACGAGTTGCTGCCGACCATGGGCCGGGAGTTCCTGGAGCAGCCGACCATCACCAAGATGGGCATTGTGGTGGTGTGCCTGGGCTTTCTCTACAACATCGGTATGACCTTGCTCAAAGGTCGCAAGACCACCGTCAGCATGGTGATGATGACCGGGCTGATCGGGCTCGCGGTGTTCTTCCTGTTCTCCTTCTATAACCCCGGCAACCTGGCCCGCGACAAGTTCTACTGGTGGTGGGTGGTGCATCTTTGGGTGGAAGGCGTGTGGGAACTGATCATGGGTTCGATGCTCGCCTTCGTACTGATCAAGATCACCGGTGTCGACCGGGAAGTCGTGGAGAAATGGCTGTACGTGATCATCGCCATGGCGCTGATTACCGGGATCATCGGTACCGGTCACCACTTCTTCTGGATCGGTGCGCCCGAGGTCTGGTTGTGGGTCGGTTCGATCTTCTCGGCACTCGAACCGCTACCGTTCCTGGCCATGGTGATCTTCGCCTTCAGCATGGTGAAGAATCGTCGCCGGCAACACCCGAACCGCGCCGCCACACTGTGGGCCAAGGGCACCACGGTCACCGCGTTTTTCGGTGCAGGCGTCTGGGGTTTTCTGCACACCCTGGCACCGGTCAACTTCTACACCCACGGTTCGCAACTGACGGCGGCGCACGGTCACCTGGCCTTCTACGGTGCTTACGCGATGATCGTGATGACCTTGATCAGCTACGCCATGCCGCGATTGCGCGGGTTGGGTGAAGCCGCTGATGAGCGTTCGCAGACCTACGAAATCTGGGGCTTCTGGTTGATGACCCTGTCGATGGTGATGATCACGCTGTTCCTCACCGCTGCCGGTGTCGTCCAGGTTTACCTGCAACGCTGGCAGGCCGACGGGATCGCGTTGCCATTCATGGCCACGGTCGAACATCTGCAGGTGCTGTTCTGGGCGCGTCTGGGCGCCGGTCTCGGGTTCTTCGCCGGGCTCGCGTGTTACCTGTTCAGCTTCAAGCAGCGTAGCCGCGCAGCCTTGCGCGCCCCGGCTGCGGTGGTTCCTTCATGAGCCTGTGTATCGGCTAGAAAAGGTCGGCCCGGCTGATACAGCGGGCCGTTTTTTTGGTTTCCAGGAAGGGCAAGCATCATGGCGTTTACCGTCGAACTGGAAGAGTGGGTAGGCAGTGTCTGGCATCGTTTCATCACCCGGCGTGCCAGCCCGGACTTCCCTGAAGCACGGGTTGAACTGGTCAGCCAGCAACGCCCGCTGGCGCTGTTGTTTCGTGCCATGGGCGGCGCCAATGGCATCGGTGTGGAAGCCGCCAGCGACCGCGATCTGCTGCTGCGCCGAAACGTGTTGCAGCAAATCGCCGGCACCTGCAAACAAGTGCCGTTGGCATGGTGTGACGCGAGTAATTTGCGGCTGCCATCGAGCCTGGCAGTCTTCCCTGAAGTCGCACTGAACGAGGAACTCTATCGCTGGCTCGCGTTGCTGGCGGCACAGGCCGGGCAGATGCGTCACTGGGGACGGGACAATCAACGCTGGACGCAACAGCTGCTGCGACACTATCCCGCGCTGCGTGCTCGTTACAAACGACTGGTCGATGCTCATCTGCAATTGCGCCCCGATCCGGCCTTGTTGAACGCCAGCGAAGCGGCACTGGAACGGGCGTTATGCCAGGCGTTGCGCGAGCCCGGCAGTGTTGAGCATTTCCCCCGCAGCGAACGGGCCGCGTGGCCGCTGCCGCTGTGGCTGTACCCGCCGCAAAACCTCGCCAGCCCGCAGGCTGCCGATCTGGGCGATGAATCCGAAGAGTCTTTGATCACGCCGCCCGGCGAACAGAAAAGCGGGCGTAAACGCGCGACGCGGATCGATGAAAGCACCCGTGAGGGCGGGCTGTTGGTGGTGCGTCTGGAGAACCTGTTCAGCTGGACCGAGCACGTCGACCTGGATCGCTGGTCGGACGACAGCGAGGACCCGGACGCCGCCCGAGTCGCCGACGACCTGGATGAACTGACGCTGTCGCGCACCCGTCTGCGCAAGGGCGGCGGCCTCAAGCTGCACCTGGATTTGCCACCGGCCGATGTCGACGATATTCCCCTCGGCGAGGGCATCAAGTTGCCGGAGTGGGACTACCGCAAACAACAGATGCAGGACAGCTTCGTCAATCTGCAAATGATGGTGCCCCGCGACTGTGAAGCACAGCCGCTGCCATTACGGTTAAAGGCCTCGGCGCACCGCTTGCGGCGCCAGTTCGAGCACCTGCGTAATGATCGTCAATGGTTACGCCAGCAACCCCAGGGCTCTGAGCTGGACATGCAGGCCTGGCTGGATTTTCACGTTGAGCGCGAGCATGGCCAGTGTGCCGAACGCGGTCTGTTCATGGAGCAGCGGCAGACCCGCCGCGACCTGGCCTGCCTGTTGCTGGCCGACGTGTCGATGTCCACCGACGCCCACCTGAACGATGAGCACCGCGTCATCGATGTCATCCGCGACAGCCTGCTGCTGTTCGGCGAAACCTTGTCGGTGCTGGGTGATGATTTCGCCCTGTACGGGTTTTCCTCGCTGCGTCGTCAGCAAGTGCGCATGCAGGAACTCAAGGCGTTCACCCAGCGCTATGACGACACCACCCGAGGTCGCATTCAAGGTCTCAAACCAGGGTATTACACGCGCATGGGAGCCGCCATTCGCCAGGCTACGCAACTATTGGGTACGAGCAAGCGGCGCAGCAAACTGTTGCTGCTGCTCACGGATGGCAAACCCAATGATCTGGATCTGTACGAAGGACGCTACGGTGTTGAAGACACCCGCGAGGCGGTGCTGGAGGCGCGGCGCCAGGGGTTGACGCCGTTCTGCATCACGATTGATCGCGAGGCCGGGGATTACCTGCCGTACATGTTTGGCGCCAATGGCTACACCTTGATCCGTCAGCCTGAGCAGTTACCGCTGCGCTTGCCGCAGTTGTATCGTCAGTTGACTCAACCGTGATGTCCTTGACCACCTGCGTCCTTGTAGCAGCTGGCGCAGCCTGTGTTCGGCTGCGAAGCAGTCGTAAAACCATACAACGCGGTGTTTCAGAAATACCGAGGGCTCAGGATTTACGACTGCTGCGCAGCCGAACGCAGCCTTCGGCAGCTGCTACAGGGGATATGTGCGGTCTTCAGCTGCGCGGCAGCCAGAAAAACATCGTCACGCAGAAGATTGTCAGGCCGATGCAGAACCACTTGAATCGACGCAACCGACGTTGCACCGCGTGTTCGGCCAGTGCCGGCAGGGGCATGCCGCATTGGCGGCACTCGACTTTTTGTGGTGGGTTGGCATGTTGGCAATACAGGCAGACGGGCATGGTGCTCACTCGAACTGTTCCAGGCGCAGACGATCAAGAATGGCGATCTGACGGCCGTCCTGAGTGATGATGTTTTCATCGATCAAGCGGCGAATGATCCGCGAGAAGGTTTCTGGCTGGATCGACAGATGCCCGGCAATCAGTTGCTTGGCCATCGGCAGCTCGAATTGGCTGTCAACGGTTTGCTGGCGCACCAGTTGCGTCAGCAGATAACGCACGACCCGG
This sequence comes from Pseudomonas sp. TH37, assembly GCF_016650735.1. Classification (NCBI taxonomy): domain Bacteria; kingdom Pseudomonadati; phylum Pseudomonadota; class Gammaproteobacteria; order Pseudomonadales; family Pseudomonadaceae; genus Pseudomonas; species Pseudomonas sp. TH37. The sequence goes on along the minus strand of NZ_JAEKFD010000004.1, from coordinate 48,656 downwards.
TGGGTGGCGTTTTTCAATGACAGGGTCTCGATTTCGTTGACCCGTTGATGCAAGCGAACGCAGAGCTTGCCCAGCAGTGCAAAGGTCAGCCGGCTGTTGCTCTGCAGCAGGCGCATGTAGGTGCTGTTGGATAACCGGTAGAGCTGGGTGGGGCAGATCGCTTCGGCCGAGGCCACATAGTTCGGGGTGTCCATCAGCATCATCGCCTCGGCGAAGGTTTGCCGATCGCTGATGACCTCGAACACTTTCTCCTGCCCATCGGGTGTCAGCCGGTAGATTTTCACCGCGCCGGCAATGATGAAATAGAACGAATCGGCCGGCTCACCCTGACGGAACAACGGCTCGCCTTTGTCGATGCTCAGCAAGTGGCTGGTACTCATCAGTTCATCCAGCTGTTCTTCGTTCAACGGCTCGAACAAGTGATGACTGCGCAGAATCTGGTGATGGACGCGATGAAGCACCATGAGAATTCATCCTGAAGATAGAGAAGGGGGATACGGTCAGACGAGACCTAGAGAAACGCCGCTGGCCAGGGCCAGGATTGAGGTCAACACAACAAACCAGGCCAGTGGCTGGATGACTTTTTTCATGACGACTCCGGGTAATCGAGAGGGATCCAGGATTTCTAAAAGGTTGCCCATGCAGAGCAAGACGCGGGCCAGGCTTGGAGGGCCCTGCTTATTGGGGTTCTCAGGCGTGAGGGTAAAAAAGACTATGCTGTGTAGGGTTTCAATAACCCTCAAATGGTCATTTTTACCCTGACGACCGATCACCTTTGTGGCGAGGGGGCTTGCCCCCGTTCGGCTGCGCAGCAGTCGTAAAACCGGCTGAGGGGTTCTATCTGACGCGCCGCGGATGCCGGTTTCAGGTGCGCCTCGCACTCCAACGGGGGCAAGCCCCCTCGCCACAGGGGCCACCATTCTCCTAGTCCAGACAGGTTCGAATGAGCATCGGGGCACGTCCCTTGCACACTTGATCTGTGACAAAGGCAATGGATCGGTAATACCCGATGATTGCCCCTGGATTTACCTCGGCGCGTGTGGGTTGGCGCCAGGTCAGCAAACAGGTAGAGGAGTGGCTTTATGCAAGTGCTTGACCGCCGTAAAGCGATGGCAATCGCGCCGCTGTTACGGCTGGCCTTCCGGCCGTTTTTCCTCGCCGGCTGCCTGTTGGCGGTGCTGGCCATTCCGCTGTGGCTGGCGGCTTTTAATGGTTCGATGTCCGACTGGCAGCCGGCAGGCGGTTGGCTGGGCTGGCATCGGCATGAATTGCTGTTCGGGTTCGGCTTGGCAATTATCGCGGGCTTTCTGCTGACGGCGGTGCAGACCTGGACCGGTCGCCCCGGCCTCAGCGGCAAACCATTGGCCGCGCTGGCGCTGCTGTGGTTATTGGCGCGAGTGGCCTGGCTGGCCAATGTGCCGTGGCCGTTGCTCGCGGTGCTGGAAATGGCGTTCCCGTTGGCGGTGGCGGTGCTCATGGGCTTCACCTTGTGGAAGGTGCGGCAGAAACGTAACTACCCGATTGTGGTGGTTCTGCTGTTGTTGGCCGTGGCCGACGGGTTGTCCCTGTATGGCTTGGTCGAGGGGCATGAAGGCTGGCAGCGCCAGGGCGTGCTGACCGGTATCTGGCTGGTGGCGGCGATGATGGGGTTGATTGGCGGGCGGGTGATTCCGTTCTTCACCCAGCGTGGCCTTGGTCGGGTGGAAGGCGTTGCCGCCTGGCCCTGGCTGGATCGACTGCTGTTGGTAGGTTCGCCACTGGTGGCGTTGTTGTATGCCGCAGGACCTGCGCTCAATCCCAATGTCTGGGTGGGCCTGCTGTTCGCGGTGCTGGCGGCGGGACATCTGGTGCGACTGGTGCGCTGGCATGACCGGGCACTGTGGCACGTACCGTTGCTGTGGTCGCTGCACCTGGCTTATGGCTGGTTGGCGGTGGCGTGTCTCGGAATGGCGCTGTGGCATTTCGGCGCGCCGATTAACCCGAGTCTGGCGGTGCATTGCCTGACCATCGGGGCCATGGGTGGTCTGGTGCTGGCGATGATCGCGCGAGTCAGCCTCGGGCATACCGGCCGTGCGCTCGAGCCGCCGTCGGGGATGACCTTGGCGTTCATTTTGCTCAACCTGGCGTGTCTGAGCCGGGTCATGTTGATCGAGTTTTTTCCCTTGCCGGCATTGTGGTTGGCCGGTGTGTGCTGGGCGCTGGCGTTTGCGCTGTATGCCTGGCGTTATGGGCCGATGCTGCTGCGCGCCCGGGTGGACGGTCATCCGGGATGAGCACGCGAACTGACAGAGGCTGGCGCTGATGTATCCCTTTTTACTGGTCACGCATTTGCTGGCAGCGATTGCCTTCATCGGCACACTGTTTTTCGAGGTGGTCATCTGGCATCGCGCGCGCCAGCAGTTGGCGGATCCCGCGCAAACCACGGCGGATCAGGCGATTGCCGTGCGCTCGCGCAAAGTACTGCATGGTGTAGTGCTGTTGTTGTATGGCGCCGGCATCGGCCTGGCGTGGCAGTACCGGGGTGCATTGAGTCAGCCGTTGGCCAGCAGCTTTGGTACGTTGCTGAGCCTGAAGATCATCCTGGCCCTGAGCATCATCGGTCATTACTTGCTGTTGGCCTATTGGCTGACCCATGCGCGCCTGACCACGACTCGCGCCACCTGGATTCGCCGCAGCATCCTCGGGCACATGGTGTTAATCGTGATCCTGGCCAAGGCGATGTTCTATTGGCACGGTTGATCGTGCTGGAAAACCCATAAATCCGTGGTGACGCCATTCGCGAGCAGGCTCGCTCCCACATTGGAATACCATCCCATGTGGGAGCGAGCCTGCTCGCGAAAGCGGCCTCCGAAAATCGATCAGTGACGAGGGTTCAGGGCATTGATGAACAGCACGTTGTTTTCCAGATGAATGTGTTGCATCAGGTCGTCTTTGAATTCCAGCAGCCCGCGATAGAGGGCGCGCCAGGTGTTACAGGCATCGGCAGGCGGGATGATGTGATTGGTCAGGGCGAGCATCTTCTCCAGGGCTTCACCATGTTGATCATGTTCGAAGCGCAGCACCTGGATCGGCGGAGCCGCTTGAGCACCGATGCCTTGTTGCAGCATCGGGAACAGCACCTGTTCTTCCTTGAGCATGTGGCCTTCGAGTTCCTGCTGCATGTCGGTCAGAAGATCGGCCAGGCCGTTGGGGCAGCTGCTGCGCGCGCCATGGACCTGCTCGACGCGACGGGCCAGGCGGATCAGTTCCGGCAGTTGCTCGCGGTGGCGGGCGTGGTAGCGCGCCAGAAGGTGAGCGATCAACAGTTCCAAAGGTTCGTTGCGCCAGTCGTGCTGCGTTTCGCCGGCGTCTTGCAGAATGTTCAGGGCGTCGGCAATGAGGACCGGATCGAGGTTTTTGCCAAGGGCCGCTTCACGCAGGCTTTTATGCCCGCCGCAACAGAAGTCCAGTTTGAAGGTATGAAAGATCCGGGTGGCACCGGGAATGTCGCAGGCCAGTTGGCCGAGGCTTTGTTCCAATAGGGTCTGGCTCATCAGGGTTCCTTGTTTGGGTTTCAACGGTTCCCCAGGCTCATTGCATCCGGCATGCCATATTTAAATGATTGAAAAATATGAATTTATTTTTAGTTGTGGTGATAGGCACCCTGACGCTTTAGGGTGAATCCAACCATAGAGGGTGATTACTACCATGCTGCGAGAAAGCCTGGCAGCCGACCTGATCGTCGAGTTGCCCAATGCCGTGCGGTTGCAACGACTGGTTCAGACCCTGCGCGAATACTTCAACAGTGGCGCCGTGGGTTTGCTGCGTCTGGATGACGATAGCCTCAGGCCCGTGGCGACGGTGGGGCTGGTTCATGAAGCGTTGGGGCGCCGGTTCGTCATCGCCCAGCATCCCCGGCTGGCGGCAATCATGGCGTCGCGCGAGCCGACCTGGTTCGAACCCGACAGTCGCCTGCCGGACCCTTATGACGGCTTGCTCGACAATCACGTCGGCGAACCGCTGCCGGTGCATGACTGCATGGGCGTGAGTCTTTATGTCGAAGGACGGATCTGGGGCGCGATCACCCTCGATGCGCTGCACGCCGGGACCTTCGACAGCCGGGCGCGGGAAGAGCTCAAGCGTTGCACCTTGCAGATCGAAGCCGCCGTGCGGGTCACCCGACTGGAACAGGAAAACCGTAGCTTGCGTCTGTCCCGCAGCGATCCCCAGGATTTTCGAATGCCGGTCGAGGAGGGCGAGATCCTCGGGCAGAGTGAGGTGCTGCATCAATTGCTCAATGAGCTGGATGTACTGGCCGACTCCGATCTGCCGGTATTGCTGTTGGGCGAGACTGGCGTCGGCAAAGAGTTGTTCGCCCGGCGCTTGCATCGTCTTTCTAGGCGCCACCACAAACCGCTGATCCACGTTAACTGCGCCGCTTTGCCGGAGTCGCTGGCAGAGAGTGAGTTGTTCGGGCATGTCAAAGGCGCCTTTTCCGGCGCCACCAGTGACCGTGCCGGACGCTTCGATGCCGCCAACGGAGGCACGCTGTTTCTCGATGAAGTCGGTGAATTGCCATTGGCCGTGCAAGCGAAGTTACTGCGTACCCTGCAAAACGGTGAGATCCAGCGCCTCGGCGCCGACAAGCCGCTGCACGTCGATGTGCGCATCATCGCCGCCACTAACCGGCATCTGCCGGACAGTATCCGCGACGGCTTTTTTCGCGCCGATCTGTATCACCGGCTCTCGGTGTATCCAGTGCCGATTCCACCCCTGCGCGAGCGCGGTAACGATGTGTTGATGTTGGCCGGGCATTTCCTTGAACTCAATCGGGCGCGGCTCGGCCTGCGTGGTTTGCGCCTGTCGCCGGCGGCCGAACGCGCGCTGCTGCTTTATACCTGGCCGGGCAATGTGCGCGAACTGGAGCATGTGATCAGTCGGGCTGCGTTGAAGCAGCTCAGTCGCGGTACGAGTCGCGCGTTGATCATGACGCTGGAGCCTGAAATTCTCGATCTCGACAGCGCGATGGCGGCATCGGGGACGGTGGTCGAACCATCCCCGGACGTTACGGCTGATCTGCCGTTCCAGCCCTTGGGTGAAGCCGTCGACGATTACCAGCGCAAGAAAATTCTCCAGGCCCTGAGCCTGTCCGGGGAAAACTGGGCCAGCGCCGCGCGAATCCTCGAAGTCGATCCCAGCAACCTGCACAAACTGGCGCGGCGGCTGCGTCTCAAGTAGGCGACAGTGTTGATGGCGGTCAAGGTGGTATCGCGCAGTGCCTCGCACACTGCGTAAAACCTTCCGGAGATCACCGTCATGCCGCTTTCCCTGGCTCAGATGCGCCGTAACTACACCCTTAATGGCCTGCAAGATGAGGCGGCGCTGGACGATCCGCTGGCGATGTTCCGGCAGTGGCTGCAACAGGCTCGCGACACCGAGTGCGCACCTGTCGAGGCCAATAGCATGGTGCTGGCGACGGTCGACCCTGAAGGACGGCCGCACTGTCGAGTTCTGCTGCTCAAGGGATTGAGCGATGAAGGCTTTACTTTTTTCGGCAACTACCAGAGCGACAAGGGTCAGCAACTGGCCGCTAATCCCTATGCCGCGATGACGTTTTTCTGGCCGGGACTGGAGCGTCAGGTGCGTATCGAAGGGCAGGTGTCCAGGCTCGATCCGGCGTTGTCGGATGCGTACTTCGATTCTCGCTCCATGGCCAGTCGCCTGGGGGCCTGGGCTTCACCGCAAAGCCGTCCGCTGGCCAGTCGCGCAGCGCTGGAATCCATGCTGGCTGAAACCATCAAGCGCTTCGTTGGCCAGGCCGTGTCGCGTCCAGAGCATTGGGGCGGCTATTGCCTGCACCCTGAACGTCTGGAGTTCTGGCAGGGGCGGGCCGACCGCTTGCATGATCGACTTGATTACCGGTTGCGTGATGGTCTGTGGAAACGGAGCCGGTTGGCGCCTTGAGCCCCATTACCAAGGGAAAATGGTGAGCCGAACGCAGAACCTGTGGCGAGGGGGCTTGCCCCCGTTCGGCTGCGAAGCAGTCGTAAAACAGGCTAATGCGCGCTACCTGAAAAGATGCGGTGGCAGGTTTTTGGGGCCGCTTCGCAGCCCAACGGGGGCAAGCCCCCTCGCCACAGGCTGTGTTACTTGTCGTCACCGCCGACTGGTATTCCCCTATGTCCCCGACGAGGTACCTCCTTGGAGGAATTGGCTCGCTCGCTATTCCGGTTCAGGCTTCGGGCCATACCCTCATCTACGGGAAGACCTGGATATGGCCCATCTGGCGCAACGCACGTTTGAACCCCTGAACATTGCCGTACTGACCATCAGCGATACGCGCACCTTTGACACCGATACTTCGGGGCAGACCCTGACGGATTTGCTGCAAACAGCCGGGCATGTGTTGATCGATCGTGATCTGGTCAAGGACGACATTTATCAGATCCGCGCAACCGTTTCCCGGTGGATCGCCGACCCCAAAGTGCAAGTGGTTTTGATGACCGGCGGCACCGGTTTCACCGCTCGCGACAACACACCGCAAGCGGTCTTGCCATTGCTGGACAAACATGTGGAAGGCTTCGGCGAATTGTTCCGGCAGGTGTCTCTGGAGGAGATCGGCATGTCCAGCCTGCAGTCCCGGGCACTGGCCGGCATGAGTAACGGCGTACTGGTGTGCTGCGTTCCAGGCTCGCCGGGTGCCTGCCGGACTGCCTGGAACAAGATCCTGCTCGAACAATTGGACAGTCGCACCGGCCCGTGCAATTTCGCCCCGCATTTGAAACCGCAAGCGCAGCGGATCATCGACGCCTGCGGGACGCGCACATGACCGGCCGGGTGTGCGACATCGGCAACCTGATGCCCGTGGACGAGGCCATCAGCCGTCTGCTGGATCAGGCACCGCCGCCGCCCCTGGCGCATATGGTTCGTCTGGATCAAGCCATGGGGCGGGTGCTGGCGGCGGACATTCATTCCCCGGTGAACCTGCCGGCCTGGGACAACAGTGCCATGGACGGCTATGCCCTCAGGGCAGCTGACCTGCCCCAGGCGGGTGGCTGTTTATCGATTGGCGGGCGCATTGCGGCGGGGGATCAAGCGTGCTCGCCCTTGCTCGCGCAGCAGGCGGTGCAGATCTTTACCGGCGCGCCATTGCCACCGGGTGCCGATACCGTCGTGCCGCAAGAGCGCTGTCGGGTCGAGGGCGAGCGCGTCTGGTTCCCGCCTGTATCCGTTGGCGACCATGTGCGCAAGGAGGGTGAGGAAGTTCGCCGCGGGGATCTGTTGCTCAAGGCCGGTAAACGCCTGCGCGCACAAGAACTGGGGTTATTGGCTGGCGCTGGTATCGCGCGGGTCGAGGTCTATCGGCCGTTGCAGGTGTGCCTGCTCAGCAGCGGTAATGAACTGCGTGAGCCGGGCGATCCCTTGGCGCCGGGGCAGATTTACAACAGCAACCGGTATTGCCTCGCCGCGTTGTTGCGCGGCTGGGGCGTTGAGGTGCACGACTATGGCGTCATGGTCGATGAGTTGGCGGCCAGCCGGCATGCCTTGAGTCTGGCGTCTTCGGAATGCGACTTGCTGTTGAGTTCCGGTGGCGTATCGGTGGGCGAGGAAGATCACCTCAAACAGGCGATCGAGGAACTGGGCAACGTCGATTTCTGGCGGCTGGCCATTCAGCCGGGCAAGCCACTGGCCTTTGGTGAAGTGGCCGGCAAACCGTGGATCGGCATGCCGGGAAATCCGTCGGCGGCGCTGATTACCGCGTTGGTGGTGGTGCGTCCGTTCCTGCTCAGGGCCCAAGGCGTGACTGACGTACTGCCGGTGCCGTTAGCCGTGCCAGCCGGGTTCGACTGGTTGCAGCGTAACAAGCGTCGGCAGTACCTGCGGGCCAGATTGACGCCCGGAGCTGACGGCCAGTTGAGCGTGGAACTGCACCCTCAGCAAAGCTCGGCCATGTTGACCGCCGCGTGCTGGGCCGATGGGCTGGCGGTGATCGAGTGCGAGCAGCAAGTGCTCAAGCACGACAACGTGATGTTCCTGTCCTTCGCCGACCTGATGCATTGATGGCAATTGATTGCCGTCAAGGCCGTGCCTGCCGGTCTCGCTAGACTGGCAGCGCCTTTTTCGATCGCCCCGGACCTTCGCGTCATGGGCATCAGGCGATGGCCCAGACGCGTTTTTTCATGAGGATTACCCATGCAACTGGTCTGCCCGGCAGGGAATCTGCCTGCGCTTAAAGCGGCGGTGCGCCAAGGCGCCGATGCCGTCTATGTTGGCTTTCGCGATGACACCAACGCCCGGCATTTCGCGGGGCTGAACATGGACGACAAACAGTTCGACGCCGCGGTCGCCCACATTCGCCAGCATCAACGCAAACTCTACGTCGCGGTCAACACGTACCCGCAACCCAAGGGCTGGGAGCGCTGGCAGCGGGCGGTGGATCGTGCCGCCGATTTCGGCGTCGATGCGCTGATCGCCGCCGACCCCGGGGTGCTCAACTACGCCAGTCAGCGGCATCCGCAACTGGCGTTGCACCTGTCGGTCCAGGGCTCGGCGACCCATGCCGTGGCGCTGGAGTTTTATGCGCAGCGCTATGGCATTCGACGCGCGGTGCTGCCGCGAGTGTTGTCGTTGGCGCAAGTACGCCAGGTCGCTGCCAGCAGCCCGGTGCCCATCGAAGTGTTTGGCTTCGGCAGCTTGTGCATCATGGCCGAGGGGCGTTGCCATCTGTCTTCCTACATCACCGGCGAGTCGCCGAACCTGTGCGGTGTCTGTTCGCCGGCCAAGGCTGTGCGCTGGAGCGAGGACGCCGAAGGCTTGAGCGCGCGCCTCAGCGAAGTGCTGATCGATCGCTACACCCCTGACGAACCGGCCGGTTACCCGACCTTGTGCAAGGGCCGTTTCCTGGTCGGCGGCAAACGCTTTCATGCGCTGGAGGAGCCCACCAGTCTCGACACCCTGGACTTGCTGCCGGAACTGACGGCCATCGGCGTCGAAGCGGTAAAAATTGAAGGCCGCCAACGCAGCCCGGCCTATGTTGAACAAGTCACCCGCGTCTGGCGCGCGGCACTGGACGCCCATCGTGGCGCACCGGGCAATTTTCGGGTCAAGGAGGAATGGCGTCAGGTGCTGGCCGGTTTGTCCGAAGGCAGCCAGACCACCCTGGGTGCTTATCATCGATCATGGCAATGAGGGATTCGACATGAAACTCAGCCTGGGACCGGTCCTGTTTTATTGGGACAAAGAGCAACTCAGCAACTTTTACGCCGAGATGTCGGCCTTGCCCCTGGATGTGATTTACCTGGGGGAAACCGTGTGCTCGAAACGCCGGGCATTTTCACTGGATCAATGGCTGGGGTTGGGCCGTGAGTTGCAGGAATGCAGCCAGGCGCAATTGGTGCTTTCCAGCCTGACGCTGATCGAAGCGGCGTCCGAACTCTCTAGCCTGCGCCGGCTGTGCGACAACGGCCAATTGCTGGTGGAAGCCAACGACATGGGCGCGGTGCAGTTCCTGGCCGAGCGCAAGCTGCCGTTCGTGGGCGGCCCGGCCCTCAATCTGTACAACGGTCACTCATTGGCGCAATTGCTCGACAGCGGCATGACCCGCTGGGTGCCGCCCGTGGAATGTTCGGCGGCGCTGATTAGCGATGTGATCGAACAGGTACGCGAACTGGGCCGTGCAGTGCCGGAAGTTGAAATCTTCGCCTATGGGCATTTGCCGTTGGCCTATTCCGCCCGCTGCTTTACGGCTCGGGCGGAAAACCGGCCCAAGGACGACTGTCAGTTTTGCTGCATCAACTACCCCGACGGCCTGGCGCTGACCAGTCAGGAAGGGCAGGCGTTGTTCACCATCAACGGTATTCAAACGATGTCGGCCGAGGTGACCAATCTGCTGGCCGATTACTCCGGGCTGGTGGCCTGCGGCGCCGATCTGTTGCGCTTGAGCCCTCGTGCTCAGGGCATGGCCGAAGTGGTCGCGGCCTATCAACGGGTTCGCCTGGGCGAGACACCGCCGCTGTTCGTCGAAGGGTGCAATGGTTATTGGCATGGCCAGGCCGGCATGCTGCGCGTCGAGGAGGTCGGCCTGTGTTGAATCGAAAAAAGTGGCTGTTGAAAGGTGCCGACCGGTTGTTGCCGTTGGTGCGCCGGGTGCCTTTTGCCGTGCAGCGCCTGGCGTTGCAACAGGCGCTGAATCGCTGCCTCGCCGAGCCGTTACGCGATGGTGAGTTCGAGGTTTTGCGTGGGCGTTGGTTGTGTTTGCGGATTCCGGATCTGGGGTTGTCCTGGTATTTGACGCTCAGTGGTAAAGGGTTGCGGATTGCTGAGCACGCTACTGCGCATGTGACGATCAGTGGTAACTGGCGGGAGTTTTTGCTGCTAGCGAGTCGTCAGGAAGATCCGGACACGTTGTTTTTTCGCCGGCGTTTGGTGATTGAGGGGGATACGGAGTTGGGGTTGGCGTTGAAGAATCTGATCGACAGTCTGGATCCTGATGTGTTGCCTGTGTGGTTGTGGCGCAATCTGGAACGGGCGGGGAAGGGGTTGGCGGCAGGATGACCGACACAGATTAAGTGTGGGAGCGAGCCTGCTCGCGATGAGGCAGGTACATTCAACATTGATGTCGACTGACACTCCCTTATCGCGAGCTGGCTCGCTCCCACATTGGATTTTTGTTGTTCTTCAGGCCATCGTTTCCCGGCGGCTTTCATGCTGGCGAGCATCACTGGCAATCAACTGCCTGATCCCTTCAAACAACTCATCACTCTGCGCCTGCGTGCAATCCACACCATGGCGTTTACGCAGCCCGTAATGACTGAGAATCAGGTGCACATCAGCATGCAGGCCATGTTGCTTGAGGCAGTTTTCAACGCATTGCAACGGGCAGCCATCCAGCGCGAAGATCCGGCGCCCCGAGCGCGCTTTGTTGACCAGCGCCGCCACATGCCCGCCGACACCGGCGACGCAGGACATTTCAGCCAGGCCGCTGCGGTCCAGTCGCACGGCCAGGGTGTTGGCCAGTTGGGCGACGTTGGAGCAACCTGAGCAGGAGTAAACCAAAGGCAGGGTTGAACGGGGCATTTGTACTCTCCGTGGATGGACGCTGCCAGTGTGCAAGGCGCGTGGCATTGCGCCTTGATGACGGTCAATTCCGACTATTGGAAAGCCGCCAGCTCTTCTTCAGCGAGAATGCTGATATGGCGACGCTCCATGGCGATCAGGCCGCACTCCACCAGGCGATGCAAAATCCGCGAGAAGGTTTCCGGCTGAATCCCCAGCTTCGACGCCACCAGGCGTTTGGACACCTGCAAGACAATCTGGCCGGTAACCGGGTGGCGTTCCTGGAATAGAAAATTAATCACCCGACGGCTCGCGCTGGCCATGGTCAAGGTATCGATGTCGCGCAGACGCAGGTGCAGGTGAACGCTCATGCTCGCGAGGATCGCCAGGCAGACTTTCGGCTGGTCCTCCAGGGCATTGCGGTAATGGTTGCCCTCGATACTCACCAGCACGCTGTCCTTCAGCGCGGTGGCGCTCACCGGGTAGAGCCGGGCCTGGCTGAACAGCAAGGCTTCGGCAAAGGTCTGGCCGGGCTGGATGATCTCCACCAGGTTCTCCTGGCCTTCGCCGGTGAGCCGGTACAACTTGACCTGGCCGCTGACCAGCAGGAAAAAACGCTTGGCCGGATCCCCTTGATGCATGAGCGTGCTGTGACAACTCAGGCGCTTGAGCATGGCCAGGTTGCAGACTTCCTCGAAGACTTTCTCCGGGAGCTGGCTGAACAGATGATGACGACGCAACGTTAAAACGATGGAAGGGTGGGTCAGCATGGCGTACCTCCGCTGACCGTCATAGTAGAGAGCGCAGGCCAATTGACCTATGCCTCTGCAGGCCTACCTCCAAGGAGGGATGCCCGTCAGCCCGCACTGCGCAGATGCTCCATGGCCCACACCGCCGCCTCCACCCGCGAGCGCAAGCCGAGTTTGTGCAGCAGGTTTTTCACGTGGACCTTGACCGTCCCTTCGGTGATGCCCAGCTTGTGCCCGATGACCTTGTTGCTGAAGCCGCTGGCGATGGTTTTCAACACTTGGCGTTCACGCTCGGTCAATTCCACCACGGCCTGGCGCGGCGGCGAGCGCAGCGCCTGGGCCATGACTTGAGTCAGGCCGGGGCTAATCACCAAGGCGCCGTTCAAGGCATCGCGGATGTACTGGATCAACAGTTCGGGTTCCATGTCCTTGAGCAGATAACCGTCGGCATCCAGCCGTAGTGCATCGCGAATATCGTCTTCGGCGTCCGACACGGTGAACAGCAGCACTTTGCCGGTGTAGTTCATCGCCCGTAATCGGCGCAGGGTTTCGATGCCATTCATTTGCGGCATGTTGTTGTCGAGCAAGACCAGATCCGGTCGAAGCGGCTCAATCAGGCCGAGTGCTTCTTCACCCTGGCTGGCTTCGCCGACGATCAGGAAATCATCTTCGAGTTCGAGCATCTGGCGTATGCCATGACGCATCATCGGGTGGTCGTCTACCAGCAGGATTCTGTGTTGCGGGGACGGGGTCATGTGACGCTACCTTCTGTTTGCTGCCCGAGAAATTCCGGATGGAATTCCAGTTGGACACGGGTGCCTTGGGGTTCCCTGGAGATGATCTGCAGCTGGCCGTGCAAGCTGCGAGCCCGCTCATCCATGATGTTCAGGCCGTGGTGTTCGCGTTGGTCGACGTTGCCGCTGAAGCCGCGACCGTCGTCTTCGACCGACAACCTGACTGTCTCGCCGTCTTGGCGCAGTTGTAGCCAGGCGTTTTGCGCATGGGCGTGGCGCAAGCAGTTGGAGAGCGCCTCGCGGGTGATCTGCAGAATGTGGATTTGTTCGCTGGCCGTTAGCTGAAAGGCCAGCGTGTCGACGTGCAGATGCACCTGAAACTCCCCGCGACGAGAAAATTCCTCGGCGGTGTCCTTGAGTTCCTGCACCAGTCCCGCATCGTGAATCTGCAAACGAAAAGTCGTCAGCAACTCGCGTAACTGGCGATAGGCATTGTTCAGTCCCTCGCGCAATTCGGCGGTGACGGTTTCCAGGGTCTGGACCGGTTCGCCCCGACGCATCAGGGTTTGCATGCGGCTGACTTGCAGCTTCATGTAGGACAGGGCCTGGGCCAGTGAGTCGTGCAGCTCGCGGGCGATGATCGTGCGTTCTTCGAGCAGCAGCAGGCGATGATCCTGTTCCCGTTGACGCTTGAGCGAGAGTGAGGTGCCGATCAGGTTGGCCAGGGCCTGGATCAGTTGGGTTTCCCAGGCTTGCATGGGATGGCCATCGACAAAGTGCGCCTTCAGCTCACCCAGTTCACTGCCCTGGTTGCTGATGCTGAAGGCTTGCGGATTGGCTTTGTGGTGCTTCTGGCAAGTGGCGCAGTCGGTACTGGCGCAGACTTCGCGGATGTTCGCGCCGTGCAGGGCCAGTAGCTGTTGGGCCGGTGCCTGCAGTTGGCCTTGCAAGCACAGCGACAGGCGCAAGCCGGGCAGGCGCTGCTGGAAGCGTCGAATCAATTCATCGAGGCCTTCGGCATTGGCCAGGCGTGTGGCCAGGCTTCGGCTGCTTTGATACAGAAGCTCCAGGGCGGCATTGGCTTGTTGCAGGTTCAGGGTTTTTTGCCGGACCTGACTTTCCAGGGTGCGATGCGACTCTTCGATCGTTTCGGCCATGGTGTTGAAACTCGTGGCCAACTGGCCCAGTTCGTCCTGGGACTGATGGTTGACCCGCACCTTGAAGTCGCCGCGACGAAAGCGCTGGGTCGCGTCCACCAACTCCTTGAGGGGCGTGACGACACCGTACTGCAACTCGTACAACCCGATCAGCAGGACAATCATGGTGGTAAACAAGGCCATGCCCTGAATCGCCTGTTGCCAGCCCTGCTTTTGTTCACTCTGACGCTGCAACAGATTGACGAACTGGTTCAGTTGCTCAACGAAGGAATGAGCCTGGACTTGAAAGGCAGCCGCATCGCCGCGCTCAAGTGCCGGGCGTAAATCCTCGTTCCATTGTTGCTGGATTTGCCCATAGCTGACTTGCAGGGCGGCGGTCGGGCCATCTTCCAGCACGGCCTTGAGTGACTGGCTGGTGAGACGGGTTTGCAGGCTGTCGGTGATGGCAGCGATTTCTGAGGGCGTTGCACCCGCGGCCAGTTTCCAGCTCAGGTGGTAAGTCTCCATGCGCACCGAGCCTGCGGTGTTGATGGCGGCGGCATCGCCCTGGCTGAACCAGGCGATCAACCCGGCGCTCAACGAACTGGCGAGCGCCAGCACGGCGATCAGGATCACCGCCAGCCCGGCGCGAGCGGGCAGGGAGCTGCGCAACCAGCGCATCATCGGGTCCGGTCCGGGAAAAAAATCAGAAAACAGAGCATGAAAAGTTCCAGCGTGTGGTTTTGCCGCCGATCCCGGGCGCGCTACCTCTAAAGAGTTGTCGACTGTTCCTTGTCAGCAAAAGCGTCGGTTAAAACCCTCAACAGGCTGATAAATAAAGGGTTTTAAGGTTGTCTTGCACTACCTCCTTAGAGGTAGACCGCACAAGCATAGGCCTATGCCCCCTAGGGCTTCGTTGACATGGGTCAAGTTTTTGCGGGGTTGGCCTCTCTAGTCTGCCGCCATGGCTAACTGACTGGAGAGCATTGTGACCCAACCGCGTGTACGACAAGGCTTGGTGCTGGGCATGAGCACGCTGGCCTTCACTGTGTGCTTTATGGTCTGGATGATGTTTGCCGTGCTCGGGGTGCCGATCAAGGACCTTCTCCAGCTCAACGAAACTCAGTTCGGCCTGCTGGCCGCGACCCCGGTGCTGACCGGCTCGCTGGTGCGTTTGCCGCTGGGTTTGCTGACCGACCGTTTTGGCGGGCGCAGCGTGTTCTTCCTGCTGATGCTGGCCTGCGTCGCGCCGCTGTATTTGATCAGCCACGCCACTGCCTACTGGCAGTTCCTGGTGCTGGGCTTGTTCGTCGGCCTGGCCGGCGGCTCGTTCTCGGTGGGGATTGCCTACGTCGCCAAATGGTTCGACAAGGAGAACCAGGGCTTTGCGATGGGCATCTTCGGCGCCGGTAACGCCGGGGCTGCGGTGACCAAGTTTCTCGCTCCGGCACTGATCGCAGCCGGCAGCTGGCAGCTGGTGCCGAAAGTCTTCAGCGCGATCCTCTTCATTACCGCGCTGCTGTTCTGGTTCCTCAGTGCCGAAAACAAGGACCACCACAGTGCCACCGGCGCCACCTTGCGTGAGCAATTGCGCTCGCTGAAAGACCCTGCGGTGTGGCGCTACTGCCAGTACTACTCGATCGTCTTCGGTGGCTACGTCGCCCTGGCCCTGTGGATGACCAAGTACTACGTGCAGGAATACGGTTTCAGCCTGCAAAGCGCGGCGCTGCTGGCGGCCTGTTTTTCCCTGCCCGGTGGCGTGCTGCGCGCCGTCGGCGGTTGGATGTCGGATCGCTGGGGTGCGCAAAGCGTGACCTGGTGGGTGTTGTGGGTCAGCTGGATCTGCCTGTTCCTGCTCTCGTATCCCCAGACCCAACTGCAAGTGCAGACCATCAACGGCCCGGTGGATTTCCACATCGGCCTGAGCCCTGCGTTGTTCACCGTGCTGCTGTTCGTCATGGGCATCGCCTTCGCGTTCGGCAAGGCCTCGGTCTTCAAATACATCGCCAATGACTACCCGAAAAACATGGGCGCGGTGTCCGGCATCGTGGGCCTCGCCGGTGGTCTGGGTGGCTTCGTGCTGCCGATCCTGTTCGGCGCCCTGGTGGACCTCACCGGCGTGCGCTCTTCCTGCTTCATGTTGATGTACGGCGTGGTCTGGGTCTCCCTCACCTGGATGTACTTCAGCGAAATACGCAAAAGCCCGGTGCTGGGTAAAGCGCCGCTGCTGACCCCGTCCCCGATTTCCCGCATTGCCCTAGGAGAAGAACATGTCCGTTCTGCAAAAGCCTGACAAAGGCCCGGTCATTCATGACTGGCGCCCCGAGGACCCCGCGTTCTGGGGAAGTAGCGGCAAACAGACCGCCACTCGCAACTTGTGGATTTCCATTCCTGCGCTGTTGTTGGCCTTCGCGGTGTGGATGGTCTGGAGCACGGTGATTGTGCGTTTGAACGCCATCGGCTTCACCTTCACCACTGACCAGCTGTTCTGGTTGGCGGCATTGCCGGGACTGTCCGGTGCAACCTTGCGCGTCTTCTATTCCTTTATGGTGCCGATCTTCGGTGGCCGTCGCTGGACCGCCCTGAGCACCGCGTCGCTGTTGTTGCCATCGATCTGGATGGGCTTCGCCGTGCAGGACCCGAGCACCTCGTACAGCGTGTTCGTGTTGATTGCCTTGCTCTGCGGTTTTGGTGGCGGCAACTTTGCCTCGAGCATGTCCAACATCAGCTTCTTCTACCCCAAGTCGCAGCAGGGCACGGCCCTGGGCCTCAATGCCGGGTTGGGTAACCTGGGCGTCTCGGTGATGCAGTTCTGTGTGCCGCTGGTGATTACTTTCGGGGTGTTCGGCTTCATGGGCGGCTCGCCGCAAGCACTGCCGGACGGTGGCCAGTTGTGGCTGCAGAACGCCGGTTTCATCTGGGTGCCCTTTATTGTCCTGGTGACGGTGTTGGCCTGGTTCGGCATGAATGACCTGTCCAGTGCCCGCGCTTCTTTCAGCGAACAGGCGGTGATCTTCAAACGCAAACACAACTGGCTGATGTGCTGGTTGTACCTGGCGACCTTCGGTTCGTTCATTGGTTTCTCCGCCGCGTTTCCGCTGCTGATCAAAACCTCCTTCCCTGACGTGATTGCCTTGAAGTTTGCCTTTCTCGGTCCACTGGTTGGCGCTCTGGTACGGCCATTGGGTGGCTGGCTGGCCGACAAGCTCGGTGGCGCGAAAGTGACCTTGTGGAACTTCGTGCTGATGATCGTGATGGTGTTCGGTGTTCTGCACTTTCTGCCGCAAAGCGGCCAGGGCGGTAACTTCTACGGCTTCCTCGGTATGTTCATGCTGCTGTTCATCACCACCGGCGTCGGCAACGGTTCCACCTTCCGCATGATCCCGGTGATCTTCCGCACCCAACATGAAAAAGCCTCGGCCGGCAAACCAGCCGCCGTGCGCGAACAAGCGCTCAAGGATGCCGGCAAAGAATCAGCTGCGGTCCTGGGCTTCAGTTCGGCCATGGGCGCCTTCGGCGCGTTCTTTATTCCCAAATCCTTCGGCACTTCGATGGCCCAGACCGGCGGCCCGGAGATGGCCTTCTACATGTTCGTCGGCTTTTACCTGAGCTGCATCGTGGTGACCTGGTGGTGGTACGCGCGCAAAGGCGCCGCGACACCCTGCTGAGCCGAGCTGCATCCAACCATTGCGTGGGCGGGGCACAGACTCCGCGACAAAGCCTGAGAGGACTACACCGTGAGTCATTTACTGGATCAATTGCGGTTTTTCAACCGTAAGCAAAACGAGTTTTCCGACGGTCATGGAGAGACCCGCAAAGAGTCTCGCGATTGGGAGAACGTCTACCGTTCGCGCTGGCAGTACGACAAGATCGTACGGTCCACCCACGGGGTGAACTGCACCGGCTCCTGCTCGTGGAAAATTTACGTCAAGAACGGCCTGATCACCTGGGAAACCCAGCAGACCGACTACCCGCGTACCCGTAACGATCTGCCCAATCACGAGCCCCGTGGCTGCCCGCGTGGTGCCAGTTACAGCTGGTACATCTACAGCGCCAACCGCCTCAAGTACCCAAAAATCCGCAAGCCGTTGCTCAAACTCTGGCGTGATGCGCGGCAGACCATGGCGCCGGTCGAAGCTTGGGCCAGCATCGTCGAGGACAAGGTCAAGGCCGATTCCTATAAAAGCAAACGCGGCATGGGTGGCTTCATTCGTTCCAACTGGGAAGAAGTCAACGAGATCATTGCCGCGGCCAACGTCTACACCATCAAGCAATACGGCCCGGACCGGATCGTCGGCTTCTCGCCGATTCCGGCCATGTCGATGGTCAGCTATGCGGCCGGTTCGCGTTACCTGTCGCTGATCGGCGGCGCCTGCCTGAGTTTCTACGACTGGTACTGCGACTTGCCACCGGCCTCGCCGATGGTCTGGGGCGAGCAGACCGACGTGCCGGAATCGGCCGACTGGTACAACTCCAACTACATCATTGCCTGGGGCTCCAACGTTCCGCAGACCCGTACCCCGGACGCGCACTTCTTTACCGAAGTCCGCTACAAGGGCACCAAGACTGTGGCGATTACCCCGGACTACTCGGAAGTCGCCAAGCTCACCGACCTGTGGCTGAACCCTAAGCAGGGCACCGACGCGGCGCTGGCCCAGGCGTTCAACCATGTGATCTTCAAAGAATTCCACCTGGACAAACCGAGCGCTTATTTCACTGACTACGCCAAGCGCTTCACCGATTTGCCAGTGCTGGTGCTGCTCAAGCAAATGGTCGACAAGGCACCGGGCGCCGGTTACCAGCCGGACCGCTTCCTGCGCGCCAGCGACCTGACTGACAACCTCGGCCAGGAAAACAACCCGGAATGGAAAACCATCGCCCTTGATGTCAGCGGCGAACTGGTGTCCCCTCAGGGTTCCATCGGCTATCGCTGGGGTGAGAAGGGCAAGTGGAACATCCTGTCCCGTGAAGGCGGCGAAGGCCGTGAGATCGATCTGAAACTGAGCCTGATCGGCGATGACGTTGCCGAAGTGGCGTTCCCGTATTTTGCCGGCGAATCCCACGAGCATTTCCAGCACGTGGCCGGCGATGCCGTGCAATACCGCCGCGTGCCGGTGCATAACGTGGTGCTGGCGGACGGCAGCGTGGCCAAAGTCGCCACCGTGTTCGACCTGTCGGCTGCCAACTTGGCGATTGATCGCGGCCTCGGCGGCGAAAATGTGGCCAAGGATTACGACGACGCCTCGGTGCCCGGCACCCCGGCGTGGCAAGAGCAGATCACCGGCGTCAGCCGCGAGAAAGCCATCCAGATTGCCCGTGAGTTTGCCGATAACGCCGACAAGACCAAGGGTCGCTCGATGATCATCGTCGGCGCGGCGATGAACCACTGGTACCACATGGACATGAACTACCGCGGGCTGATCAACATGCTCATGCTCTGCGGGTGTGTCGGCCAGACCGGTGGCGGTTGGGCGCATTACGTCGGTCAGGAAAAACTGCGTCCGCAATGCGGCTGGCTGCCACTGGCGTTCGGCCTGGACTGGAATCGTCCGCCTCGCCAAATGAACGGCACCAGCTTCTTCTACGCCCACAGTTCGCAATGGCGCCACGAGAAGATGAGCATGCACGACGTGCTCTCGCCGCTGGCCGATAAATCACAATTTCCCGAGCATGCCCTGGACTACAACATCCGCGCCGAACGCGCCGGCTGGTTGCCCAGCGCGCCGCAACTCAACACTAACCCTTTGCACATTTGCCGCGACGCGGCTGCGGCCGGCATGGACCCGAAAGACTATGTGGTCAAGTCGCTGCAGGACGGTTCGCTGCGCTTCTCCTGCGAACAGCCGGACAGCCCGGTCAACTTCCCGCGCAACATGTTCATCTGGCGTTCCAACCTGCTGGGCTCCTCGGGCAAGGGCCACGAGTACATGCTCAAGTACCTGCTCGGCACCAAAAACGGGGTGATGAACGAAGACATCGGCCAGGTCGGCGACTGCAAACCCGAAGAAGCTGAATGGGTGGACGAGGGCGCCATTGGCAAGCTTGATCTGGTCACCACGCTGGACTTCCGCATGTCTTCGACCTGCGTCTATTCCGACATCGTCTTGCCAACCGCGACCTGGTACGAAAAAGACGACATGAACACCTCGGACATGCACCCGTTCATTCACCCGTTGTCGGCCGCCATCGACCCGGCGTGGGAATCGCGTTCCGACTGGGAAATCTACAAAGGCATCGCCAAGGCGTTCTCCAGCATGTCCGAAGGGCATCTGGGCGTTGAAAAGGACCTGGTGACGATCCCGTTGATGCACGACAGCGTCGGCGAACTGGCCCAACCGTTTGGCGGCACCGACTGGAAAAGCGACGGCGTGGCACCGGTGCCGGGCAAGAACGCACCGAACCTGCACGTGGTGGAGCGTGACTACCCGAACATCTACAAACAGTTCTCGTCCCTCGGGCCATTGCTGGAAAAACACGGCAACGGCGGCAAGGGCATCAACTGGAACACCGAAGACGAGGTGAAATTCCTCGGTGAACTCAATCACAAAGAAGGCGATGCCGGTATCAGTCACGGCCGTCCGAAAATCGACACGGCCATCGACGCCGCCGAAGTGATTCTGTCCCTGGCGCCGGAAACCAACGGCCAAGTCGCCGTCAAGGCCTGGGCCGCGTTGTCGGAATTCACCGGTATCGACCACAGCCACCTGGCGCTGTCCAAGGCCCACGAGGCGATTCGTTTTCGCGACATTCAGGCACAGCCGCGCAAGATCATTTCCAGCCCGACCTGGTCGGGTCTCGAAGACGATCACGTCAGCTACAACGCCGGCTACACCAACGTTCACGAGGGGATCCCATGGCGCACCATCACCGGTCGCCAGCAGTTCTACCAGGATCACCCGTGGATGCAGGCGTTCGGCGAGCAATTGATGAGTTATCGCCCGCCCGTCAACACCCGCACCATCGAAGGGGTGAAAGGCAAGCGCAGCAACGGCGAGATCGAAATCGTCCTGAACTGGATTACTCCGCACCAGAAATGGGGCATCCACAGCACCTACAGCGACAACTTGCTGATGCTGACCCTCAGCCGTGGCGGGCCGATCGTGTGGCTCTCGGAGAACGACGCGAAACGCGCCGGCATCGAGGACAACGACTGGATCGAATGCTTCAACGTCAACGGTGCACTGACCGCCCGGGCGGTGGTCAGCCAGCGCGTCAAGGACGGCATGGTGATGATGTATCACGCACAGGAACGGATCGTGAACGTGCCAGGGTCGGAAACCACCAAGACCCGTGGCGGCCACCACAACTCGGTCACCCGCGTCGTGCTCAAGCCGACCCACATGATCGGCGGCTATGCCCAGCAGGCTTACGGTTTCAACTATTACGGCACGGTCGGTTGCAACCGCGACGAATTCGTCGTGGTGCGCAAAATGTCCAAAGTCGACTGGCTCGATGGTTCAAGTGGCGATGACCTGCCACGTCCGCTGCCGACCGATATCGAGGAGAACTGAGATGAAGATTCGCTCACAAATCGGCATGGTTCTGAACCTGGACAAGTGCATCGGTTGCCACACCTGTTCGATCACCTGCAAAAACGTCTGGACCAGCCGCGAAGGCATGGAATACGCCTGGTTCAACAACGTCGAATCGAAACCCGGGATCGGCTACCCGAAAGAATGGGAAAACCAGGACAAGTGGAAGGGCGGCTGGATCCGCAATGCCAACGGCACGATCAACCCGCGCATCGGCGGTAAATTCCGTGTGTTGGCGAACATTTTTGCCAACCCGGATCTGCCGAGCCTCGACGATTACTACGAGCCCTTCGACTTCGATTACCAGCACCTGCACACCGCGCCGCTGGGCGAGCATCAGCCCACTGCGCGTCCGCGCTCGCTGATCTCCGGCAAACGCATGGAAAAAATCGAGTGGGGCCCGAACTGGGAAGAAATCCTCGGCACCGAATTCGCCAAGCGTCGCAAGGACAAGAACTTCGACAAGATCCAGGCGGACATTTACGGCGAATACGAAAACACTTTCATGATGTATTTGCCGCGCCTGTGCGAGCACTGCCTCAACCCGACGTGCGCGGCGTCGTGCCCGAGCGGGGCGATCTACAAGCGTGAAGAAGACGGCATCGTCCTGATCGACCAGGAGAAATGCCGTGGCTGGCGGATGTGCATCAGCGGCTGCCCGTACAAGAAAATCTACTTCAACTGGAAGAGCGGCAAGTCCGAGAAGTGCATCTTCTGCTACCCGCGGATCGAAGCCGGGATGCCAACTGTTTGCGCGGAAACCTGCGTCGGGCGCATTCGTTACCTCGGGGTGCTGCTGTATGACGCCGACCGCATCAGCGAAGTGGCGAGCACCGCCAATGAGCAGGACCTGTACGAGAAACAACTGGAGATCTTCCTCGATCCGAACGACCCCGCAGTGATTCGTCAGGCTCTGGCCGATGGCGTACCGCAGTCGGTGATCGATTCAGCCCAGCGTTCGCCGGTCTACAAAATGGCCGTGGACTGGAAACTCGCACTGCCGCTGCACCCGGAATACCGCACCTTGCCGATGGTCTGGTACGTACCGCCGCTGTCGCCGATTCAGAACGCTGCCACTGCCGGCACCGTTGGTATGAACGGGGTGATCCCGGACGTCGACAGCCTGCGTATTCCACTGAAGTACCTGGCGAACTTGCTGACCGCCGGCGATGAAAAACCGGTCAAGCGTGCGCTTAAACGCTTGCTGGCGATGCGCGCCTACAAACGTTCCGAGCAAGTCGATGGCGTTCAGGACCTGCAAGTTCTGAAGGATGTCGGTTTGAGCGTGGCCCAGGTCGAGGAGATGTATCGCTACCTGGCGATTGCCAACTATGAAGACCGCTTTGTGGTACCGAGCGCGCACCGTGAAGACGCCATGAGCGACGCCTTTGCCGAACGCTCCGGTTGCGGCTTCAGTTTCGGCAGCGGCTGCAGCGGTAGCTCCGACACCAACATGTTCGGTGCGAAGAAAGCCAACCGCCGCGACATCCTGAAAACCGTCCAGTTGTGGGAGGAATGAGCATGCAAATTCTCAAAGTGATTTCGCTGCTGCTCGATTACCCGACGGAGACGCTGATTGGCGGTCGCGACGAACTGGAGCAGGCGATTATCCAGTCACGGGAAATCAGCCCCAAGCAACGCGGCGCGTTGTTCGAGTTGCTCGAGCTGATCTGCGGCAATGACCTGATGGATGGGCAGGAGCACTACGGTGCGCTGTTCGGCCGAGGTCGCTCGCTGTCGCTGCTGCTGTTCGAACATGTGCACGGCGAATCCCGCGACCGTGGCCAGGCCATGGTCGACATGATGGCGCAATACGAAGAAGCCGGTTTTGCCATCGGCGTCAAAGAGCTGCCGGACTATATCCCGCTGTACCTGGAGTTCCTGTCCACCCGCGAAGACATCGAGGCCCGCGAGGGCCTGGCGGATGTTTCGCACTTGCTGGCCTTGCTCGCCGCACGTCTGGAAGAGCGCGAAAGCGCCTATGCCAGCTGCTTCCGGGCACTGCTGCAAATTGCCGGGGCCGAGCCTCATCAAGCAGTGGCTGACCTGCGGGCGCAGGTCGCCGCGGAACCCCGTGACGACTCCCTCGAAGCCCTCGACAAGATCTGGGAAGAGGAGGCCGTGGATTTTCTCCAGGCCGAACAGCAGGACCGTTGCAGTGGACTGCCAAGCGCACCGGGCAAGGCTCGGGAAGAAAGCGCAGTGCCGTTGCACTGGGTGGATTTTCAGCATGAAGGGTTGGCCGCCGTGCCAGCCAAGGAGGTCGGTAATGTCTAAATGGAATCTGTTGTTATTCGGGATCTATCCCTACGTCGCTTTAGCCATTTGCCTGATCGGCAGTTGGGCACGCTTCGACCTGTCGCAATACAGCTGGAAAGCAGGTTCGAGCCAGATGCTCAACCAACGCGGCATGCGCGTGGCGAGCAACCTCTTTCACATCGGTGTGCTGTTCGTGCTGGCCGGGCATTTCGTCGGCCTGCTGACGCCTGCGTCGGTTTATCACCATGTCATCAGCACTGAGAACAAGCAGTTGCTGGCCATGGTCTCCGGCGGATTCTTTGGCCTGCTGTGCTTGATCGGCTTGCTGATGCTGGTCAATCGGCGGCTCACCGATCCTCGGGTACGTGCCACCTCCAGCCCTTCGGACATCCTGATTCTGCTGGTGCTGCTGGCGCAGTTGCTGCTCGGTCTGCTGACCATCGTCGCGTCCACCTCGCATATGGACGGCTCGGTGATGGTGATGCTCGCTGATTGGGCGCAGAACACCGTGCTGTTGCGGCCGATGGAAGCGGCGGCGGCCATCGCGCCGGTCGGGCTGACCTACAAGCTGCACGTGTTTCTCGGTTTGACCCTGTTTGTGCTGTTCCCCTTCACCCGTCTCGTACACATGATCAGCGCACCGATCTGGTACCTGGGGCGTCGTTATCAAATCGTTCGTCAGAAGTACTGAGGAGACAATCATGTCAGGTGGATGTGGATGTGGTGGTGGTAACGGCGGCAGCGGTGGCTGCGGGTCTTCCAAAAAAGCCGAGGACGTTCTCGACATCGCGTCGGTCGCAGAGGCGCAGTTTGAAGCACTCCCGGTTGAGCCGGCGGCTGCCGATGACGCCCCGGCGCAGTTGATCGCCAGTAGCGAGCAGGAGTGGCCGATCATCAGCGTCAACGAGGTGTCGATCACCCCGGAAGCGATGGCCCAGGAGCTGCAATATCACCCGGCCGAAAGCCGCGAAGAGGCGGTCTATCTGGCCGCCCGGGCGCTGGTGATCCGCGAGTTGTTGCAGCAGCGCATCGCCGAACTCGGCGTGTCGATGGAGATCGGTGCCGGCGAGAACGAAGAAGAAGCGGCCACGCGCTTGTTGCTTGAACGTGAGGTGCACGTGCCTCAATGCGACGAGGAAACCAGTCTTCGTTACTACGAAAACAATCGCGGGCGTTTCCACAGCGCACCGTTGCTGGCGGTTCGGCACATCCTGCTCGAATGCGCGCCGGATGATGTCGAGGCACGCGCCGTTGCGCATGATCAGGCGGAGGTTCTGCTGCAACGTCTGGAAGATTTTCCCGGCAGTTTCGCCGAGCTGGCCGTGAAGTATTCGGCCTGTCCGTCGAAGGCTCAGGGCGGTTCCCTGGGGCAGATCAGCAAGGGCCAGACCGTGCCCGAACTGGAACGTCAGCTGTTCACTCTGGCGCCGGGCCTGGCCAGCAAACCGCTGGAAAGTCGCTACGGCTGGCATGTGGTCAGTGTCGATCAGCGGATCGAAGGCATGCCGTTGCCCTATGAAGTGGTGTCGACGGCGATCCGCACGCAGTTGCAGCAAGGCGTTTGGCAAAAAGCGCTGGTGCAGTACCTGCAAACCCTGATTGGTGCGGCGGATATTCGCGGCATCCACTTGCAGGGCGCCGACTCACCGCTGGTGCAGTGAGCATCGAGGCAAACCGGGAGATGTGATGAACGCTGTAATGCAGGATGGCTTTGGACGGCAGATCGATTATCTGCGGATGTCGGTGACGGATCGTTGTGATTTTCGCTGTGTGTATTGCATGGCGAAAAACATGACCTTCCTGCCGCGTCAGCAGGTGCTCACGCTGGAAGAGTTGCAGCGTCTGGCAACGCTGTTCGTCGGGTTGGGCGTACGCAAAATTCGCCTGACCGGCGGCGAGCCGCTGATTCGTCCGGGCATTGTCGAACTGTGCCGCAACATCGCCGCGCTGCCCGGTTTGCGCGAACTGGTGATGACCAGCAACGGCTCGCAACTGAGCCGTCTGGCCCGGCCATTGGCGGAGGCGGGGGTCAAGCGGATGAACATCAGCCTCGATAGCCTGGACGGGCAGAAATTTCGCGCGATCACCCGCATCGGCGATCTCGATCAGGTGCTCAACGGCATTGAGGCAGCACGGGACGCGGGGTTTGAACGGATAAAGCTCAACTGCGTGGTGATGAAAGGGCGCAACTTCGATGAAGTCCCGGCGTTGGTGCAGTACGCGATTGATCAGCGCATCGACATCAGTTTCATCGAAGAAATGCCCTTGGGCGACGTCGGGCGTTCCCGGGGCGAATCGTTTTGTTCCAGCGACGAAGTGCGGGCGCTGATCGCCAGCCAGCATCGGTTACTCGACAGCACTGAAAACAGCGGCGGACCGGCGCGCTACGTGCGCCTGGAACGCCATCCCGATACCCGGATCGGTTTCATTTCACCCAACAGCCACAACTTTTGTGGCAGCTGTAATCGGGTGCGGATGACTGTTGAAGGGAAGCTGTTGCTTTGTCTGGGGCAGGAGGACGCGTTGGATTTGCGCGGATTGTTGAGGCGATATCCGCTGGATGATCAACCGGTGATCAATGCGGTGCAGAAGGCCTTGCGCGGCAAGCCGTTGCGCCACGATTTCAGCCCCGAAGGGGAGGTGCAGATAGTGCGGTTCATGAACATGAGTGGCGGTTGAGCTGTCTTGCACAATTCAAAAAATACAACCAATCCATGTGGGAGCGGGCTTGCCCGCGAAGAGGCCATCACATCCAACATCAATGTTGACTGATAGACCGCCATCGCGGGCAAGCCCGCTCCCACATGGGACCCGCGCTTGTCACAGATTCACCGCAAAATCTTGATATCGATCAATTGCAGATCAGCCCTTTGTCCGTAGTCTTCACTGCATGTTGTGTTTGTTTGTCTATAAACATCTATATGTAGTATCTGGAGGCCGAATGCAGAGCACGCTGATCTCAGTAGGATGTAACCGCTTGCACAAGCGCGATGGCAGTCTGGTCGCCTTCGATGCGGACAAAATCCGTCAGGCGTTGATCGCTGCCGGCAAGGCTACGGGGGAGTACACCGAGGTTGAGGTTGAAGGTTTGCTTCAGGCGGTACTCGCTCGTCTGGACGGACTGCCAAGGCTGCATGTCGAGCAGATCCAGGACCGTGTCGAACGGGTGTTGATGGACGCCGGTTTTTTCTTCGCCATGCGCGCCTACATCGTCTACCGCGAACAACACGGACGTTTGCGTCGCGACCGCCGGACCATGGTCGAAGTGGCGACCTCGATGAACGAGTACCTGGACCGTGAAGACTGGCGGGTTCAGGCCAACGCCAATCAAGGCTACTCACTGGGCGGGCTGGTGTTGAACGTGTCGGGCAAAGTCACTGCCAACTACTGGCTGGACGAGGTGTACAGCGAGGCCATCGGCCAGGCCCACCGCGAGGCGGATTTGCATGTGCACGACCTCGACATGCTCGCCGGTTACTGCGCCGGCTGGTCGCTGCGCACCCTGTTGCACGAAGGGCTCAACGGTGTGCCGGGGCGTGTCGAAGCCGGTCCGCCGAAGCACTTGAGCAGCGCTTTGGGGCAGATGGTGAATTTCCTCGGCACCCTGCAAAACGAATGGGCCGGTGCCCAGGCATTCAGCTCGTTCGACACCTACCTTGCGCCCTATGTGCGCAAGGACCAGCTGAGTTATCAAGAAGTGCGCCAGGCGATCCAGGAGTTCATCTACAACCTCAACGTACCGTCACGCTGGGGCACCCAGACGCCGTTCACCAACCTGACCTTTGATTGGGTGTGCCCGCAGGATTTGCGTGAGCAGATACCCGTCATCGGCGGGGAGGAAATGCCGTTTGCCTATGGCGACCTGCAAGTCGAAATGGACCTGCTCAACCGCGCCTACATCGAGGTGATGCAGGCTGGCGATGCGAAAGGGCGAGTGTTCACCTTTCCGATCCCGACCTACAACATCACCCATGATTTTCCGTGGGACAGTGAAAACGCCGACCGTCTGTTCGAGATGACGGCGCGCTACGGTTTGCCGTACTTCCAGAACTTCCTCAATTCGGATCTGCAGCCCAATCAGGTGCGCTCGATGTGCTGCCGTTTGCAGCTGGATGTGCGCGAGTTGCTCAAGCGCGGCGGCGGTTTGTTCGGCTCGGCGGAACAGACTGGGTCGCTCGGCGTGGTGACCATCAACTGCGCGCGTCTGGGCTATGTGTTCAAGGGCAACACCAGTGGTTTGTTGCAGCGCCTGGACACGCTGATGGAACTGGCGATGGAGAGCCTGGAGGTCAAGCGCAAAGTCATTCAGCACCACATGGACGCCGGTTTGTACCCGTACACCAAGCGTTACCTGGGCACCTTGCGCAACCATTTCTCCACCATCGGCCTCAACGGCCTGCATGAAATGCTGCGCAATTTCACCGGCGACAAGGAGGGCATGCACACCGAGCAGGGCCGCAAGTTTGCCCTGAATATGCTGGACCACGTGCGCGCCACGTTGCTGCGTTTCCAGGAGGAAACCGGTCATCTCTACAACTTGGAGGCGACACCAGCAGAAGGCACCACGTACCGCTTCGCCAAGGAAGACCTCAAGCGCTATCCCGACATTCTCCAGGCCGGCAGTGTGCAGGCGCCGTATTACACCAACTCCTCGCAACTGCCCGTGGGCTACACCGAAGACCCTTTCGAGGCCCTGGAGCTTCAAGACGAACTGCAATGCAAATACACCGGCGGCACGGTCCTGCACCTGTACATGGCCGAGCGAATTTCCTCGACCCAGGCCTGCAAGCAACTGGTGCGAAAAGCCCTTGGCCGCTTCCGCCTGCCGTACCTGACCGTGACCCCGACGTTCTCCATCTGCCCGGTGCACGGCTACCTCGATGGCGAACATGAGTTCTGCCCCAAATGCGACGAGGTCCTGCTGCTGCAAGAACAGAAAGCCGGCGCCGTTCATTGATTTCGATCCACTCAACCGCAAGGAGCTTCACCATGACTGCATCGCAAACACTGCCCCAGGCTCAACGTCAACGCTGCGAAGTCTGGACCCGGGTGATGGGCTATCACCGTCCTGTGTCGGCGTTCAATCCGGGTAAACAGTCGGAGCACCGTGAGCGGGTGCACTTCACTGAAAGCGCGGCACTGGCCGGGCGCCAATGAGTCGAATGCTTCGGGTCGGGGGCATGGTGCCCCTGACCACTATCGACTATCCGGGACAGCTCGCCTGCGTGCTGTTTTGCCAGGGTTGCGCCTGGCGTTGTCGTTACTGTCATAACCCGCAGCTGATTCCCCCTCGTGGCAGTGAGGAAGTGGATTGGCGGCGGGTGTTGGCGTTTCTGCAACGTCGTCAGGATCTGCTTGATGCCGTGGTGTTCAGCGGCGGTGAACCGACTCTGCAGGACGGCTTGCTTAGCGCCATGGACGAAGTGCGGGACATGGGATTTCGCATCGGCTTGCACAGCGCCGGCATCAAGCCTGCTGCATTTGCCAAGGCATTGACCGGGGCGGATTGGGTCGGTTTCGACATCAAGGCGTTGCCCGAGGATTGCCAGGCCATCACCCGGGTCGAAGGCAGCGGGACCGCCAACTGGCGCAGCCTCGAGCATCTGCTGGCCAGTGGTGTCGACTACGAATGTCGCACCACCGTGCATTGGCATCTGTTCGAACCGGCGCGTCTGCTGATCCTGGCCAAACGCTTGAATGCGCTTGGCGTCAAACGCTTCGCCGTGCAACTGGTTCGCACCGAGCGGATGTTCGATCCGCTGTTGCCTAGCGTTTCGGCTCAAGCATTGCTGCCAGAGTTGTGGGAGGCCATGCGCGAGTTGTTTCCAGCCTTCGTGTTGCGGGGGTAACGGGGGCTGGGGGAACTCAAGCCCAGCCCCAGAATTGCAACCACCAGCCAAATCCCACCATGCCTTCGGCCAGGAGCAGGCAAGCGATGGCGGACCCGCGTCGCACCTGGGAAAGACCTTCGCGACTCAGCCGTTTCCAACCCAGGAGCAGGCTCCAGCCCATCGCGGCCAATAACAGACAGGCTCTGGCCGGTTGCACCCACTCCAGCAGCAGACCTTCATAACGCAGTAGTTTGACGGTGGTGGCCGACAGTCCGAGAAACAGTCCGGCACCTCCCAGGGGCGTGAGTGTCAGCGCCAAAGGCCAATACAGAGTGCGATCTTGCGCCAGTCGGGCCGTCAGGCGCAGAAGCAGCATCAACGCCGTGCCGAGCACGATCGAACTCAAGCTCAGGTAAGCGACGATGCTGAAACCGTCGAGCCAGCTGAAGCTGTCGTTGAGCTGGGGGTAATGGGTGAGCAGCCACCAAGGAGCGTTGTCCTGCAGGGCCCAGAGCTGGTTGTGTTCGACCAGCCACTGGGCGAGGGATTGTTTGAGGGCGACAAACCATGGGCTGACCGTCCATTGAAACGCGCCCATGGCCAAGCCGATCACGCCGAACAGCAGCAAGCGTGCGTCCCAAGGGGGCAGGGTCCGCGCCGTTGCGTGAAGAATCTCCTGATTGCTGGAGCGGGCGATCAGTTGAACGGCACCGCGTTGCCCGCTGCAGCGTCCGCAGGCGTGGCAATCACTGGCGCCTTGCAGGCGGCGGATATCGAGCAGGGGAGCGCAGTTGGGCGGCGGCAGGCGCGGTGCGGCATTTTCTAGCCAGCGTTGTTCATCGACCTGAAAGTGCACAGGGGCAAGCCGGGCGAGCAGGGCGAAAACGCCGCTGACCGGGCACAGGTAACGGCACCAGACCCGCTTGCCTCGGGCGAACAACAACCCGACGATAACCGCTACCACCGTCGAACCGCCCAGAATCAACAGCGCGGCCTGGGCGTAGTCATAGACGCTGATCAACTGGCCGTAGAGGGTCGTCAGGCAGAACGCCAAGGTTGGCCAGCCGCCCCAGCGCAACCAGCGCGGCACACCCAGGCCTTTACCGTAATGGCTGGCCCATTCGCTGAGCGAGCCTTCCGGGCACAGTACGCCGCACCAGAGTCGGCCGAAGAACACCATCGACAGCAACACGAACGGCCACCAGATTCCCCAGAATAGAAACTGCGCGAGCAAGGTCAGGTTGTCGAGTATCCGAGCTTGGCTGTCTGGAAGCGGCAACAGCGCCGGGGTCACCAACAGCACCGCGTAAAACACTACAACAGCCCACTGCACCGCACGGATGACGGGCGCATGGCGACGCATCCCGTCGCCCAGTCGCTGGAGCCATCGATTGCGCCGGCTCAGGTCGGGCATGGCAGGTTGTCCGCAGTCCGTTGCCGTAGCCAGCCGCGGACGGCCAGCCAATAACCGATCCACACCAACAAGGTCAGGCCGCTGGGGCTTGCCCGATAACCGGCGAACCCTGCAAGAAAGCCACCCAATCCATGGCTGTCACTCAGCAATGTGCTGCTGTCCCAAAGCGCTTCGCCAACGAGACTGTAAACCATGTCCGGCAAATCCAGGGCGAGCAGTTGGCCGCCGATTCGTTCGGTACCGCTGACCAGCAACGCCGCGCCGAGCATGAGCAAGATGACTTCGCTGATGGCAAAAAATCGTTGCCATGAAATGAATCGGCGACTGCTGTGCAGCAGCGTAATGGTCAGCGCCGACAGCACCAGCCCCAACACGCCGCCGACGGCAAACAAACCGAGCTGCGGACCTCGCAACCGGGCGCCAGCGCCATAGAGAAAAACCACCGTTTCGCTGCCTTCGCGGCTGATCGCGAGCATGGCCAGCAGTAATAGACCTGCGCCACCTTGTCGAGCCAGGTGGCTGTCGGCGTGTCGTCGCAAATCGTGATTGAGGCTGCGCCCGTGACGACGCATCCAGCTCACCATCTGCACCATCAACAAGCTGGCAACCAATGCAAGTGCGGCCTGGAACCATTCGCTGGCCGATCCACTCATGGCTTCACCGGCAAACAGAATCAACACCGCCAGCAGGCCCGAGAGCATCAACCCCAGCACCACACCCGCCCAGAGGAATTTGACCAGACGATTACGTTGGCCTTGCTGGCTGGCCCAGGCCTGGAGAATACCGATCACCAGCAACGCCTCGACGCTTTCGCGCCAGACGATGAACATTGATTGATTCATGGAAGCTCCGTGCGCTAACAGGTTATTTCGCGAGGATGCCGCCTTCGGGCAATTGCGGATTGAACTCGTCGAAAAAGGGGTAGTGACCGGGCCTCAGGGAGTGAATGACCACGAAGGTCGTCACGCCCGGCGACAGGACTTTTTCAACCCGCAACGGCGTGCTCTCGAACTCGGCCGGACCTTGGCCGACGTTCTTCAGAACGATCTTGAAGCGCTGTCCGGCCGGCACCTCCAGCAAGGCCGGCGTGAAGTGGCCATCGCGCAGGATCAGCTCAAAGCTCGGCAACTCGGCATGGGCCGTCAACGGTGCAACTGTTCCGGCCACAATCAGCCAGGCAAGATGCAGGCGCTTCATTCAATAGCCGCCTTTTTTACCGATGCCGGCGTAGATGAATTCGTAGTGCAGTTCGCAGCGTTCGAACCAGGGAGCGACACCGGTTTCCTTATCGGTGTGGCGCCCGAGGGAGCCATGGCCGCCGGGTGGCAGGACGGTGAACGTCAGCTGATATTTACCGGGGCCAAGCAGCTTCACATTGTCGCCATAGTGCGGACCGTCATTGGCCACCATGGCGTGGAAATCGCCTTTGATCTCGGGGTCGCTGCCGTGTTTTTTCAGGTTGAAAGAGACGTTCAGGTAGGGCACGAAACTACCTTCCTGAAAGCCCTGCCGATTGTCCGCGGTGGCCCGAATGTCAGCTTCCAGGTGGACGTCGGAATCCGCAGTGGCGCGCATCATCCCCGCAGGTGCCATTTCTATCGGCTGCAAATACACCGCCCCGACTTCCAGCCCGGGACACAACTGTGGTTCCCCGATCGGGTATTCCTTGGCGTGAGCCAGAGGTGTGAGCAAGAGCAGGGCGAGTGATAGCGAAAAAGGGGTACGCATAATAGCTTCCTGAACACTGACGAGTAGGAGCCCGAGTCTAGGAAGCTTTGCTGCGAACAATAATGATTGTTATCAAGTTTTGCGCAATTAAACGGATGGCTCGTCACGTTGGCGAAATCGCTGGGCGCGCTCAACGCTGTGGGTCATCTGTGCCGCCGCATGAACGGTCAAGGGATGCTGGGTAAAACCGGGTCTGGGGGTTATGTAGTCGGCCATTTCCCGGGCAATGGCGAGCTGACGTTCCGAACCTTCTGCCAGCAGCGCGATGACCAGGTTTTCCAAGGCAATTACCCGGACACGCAAGTGAACCAGTTCGGCGTTGGTCAAGGCGGGCGGGGCGGTAAACGCGTCGCCATCGATGGATGTTGCGGCGTTTTGATCGTCCCATGTCGACAGGGTTGGATGGTCCGGGACCCCAACGCTTGGGAAAGGATTTTTATTGAGCATGAGCGACGTCTCCAGGTCTGTTCAGCCGTTAGAAGCTTAGCTGCAGGATCGCGATGGGGGAGGGAAGTCGCTTGATGTCGATTCTTGATATGTATCAAGGCTGGCGTTGCGCAAGGGCTGTAGGTTGGAACGACGCCACTCAATGATCGGAGATCGGCATGGCCAAGAACTTCCCCGTCAACCCCAAGCACCCCGAACGGATCTGTTGGGGATGTGACCTGTATTGTCCGGCGAAGTCCCTGGCGTGCGGCAATGGTTCCGAACGGACGATGCATCCGGCGGAGATGTTTGGAGAGGATTGGCACGTGCCTGGCGACTGGGGCCTTGATGCGGTCATTACGACAGACAAGGTGGTGGATGACTTCCAATCGCTGCCCGATGATGCGCTTTTGTAGGAGCCAGGCTTGCCGGCGAAGGCGCGCTTAAGGACGCCTTCGCCGGCAAGCCTGGCTCCTACAGGTCCGTTTTACTCAGGCGATATCAAGCGTGGGTGATGGAAAGGTCGCTGATGATGCACACCGAACCGTCTTCGGGGTCGGTGGTGTCGGAGTAATCAATCTGGTTGTACACACCGCCGTGGAAGGCCAGCGTTTTCGTGTCCCAGGTGTTGTCGAGGCGCATGATTGCGGAGGTCGATTTGACGCCGTTACAGCTCGCCGAAACGGAGACGGCGCCGCTCGAATTGGCGTGAATGTTGATTTTGAAAAGTGCCCCGAGCGGCACGTCTTCCAGAACCGTCGTGTTCACCGGGTCTTCTTGAAGATAACTCGACCGGAACCCCATGGTGATCCGGCCTTTGTTCCAAAACACCTTTACAGGTGGTCGCTCTGAACCCTGCACATGAATCTGGCTGATCACGACCTTCTGCAGCGAGTTGACTTTCGTCAGCCGCATTTCTTGTCGGTTCCAGTGGTCGGCAGCGCTGGCGAACAGCCAATAACCCGGCTCCTTCCACTCGCAGCGGGTGCGGTGCGTGCTTTTGCTCGAAGCGCCGAGCGTCGGCGCCGTCATTTGCAGCGAGCCATCTGGAAGCATCGTAACGACTTCCGGGCATTCAAGCAGTGCCCGCCAGCCGATGAGCTCTAGTGCAATGGGGTTGGTGTCGGAGATAGGAAGCGGTGTAGCGATTGTGTAGTTGCTGATGTCTACGGTCATGGTCATTTCCCTATTTCATTTGATGTCACCCTGTGCTCAGTTGAGCCTTACGTTTGATGTAGGCCTACATCCCACTGCCCACTCAGTGAATGGGCAGAGGTGATGCTTTCGTTGCTGGACTGGTGTTGTCTGGGTGTGCAAATAAAAGTAGCAGTGCTGCTATTTGAAGTAAATAGCGCTGCTAATATTATTTTTGAAAGGCACAAAAAAACCCGCGCTTGGCGGGCTTCTAATCGATGGGCGGGTTCTACAGAGTGTCGATCTGCGCCTGAAGTCGGATCGCCAACATGTCCCAAGGCCATACCTCGCTCATTGAGCTTTCTGCAGCTTCATCCGCGGTATTTCCACCTTGGGGCACTTCATGGCAACCATGCGGCGATTGAGTGCGAATACCTTTGAGTAATCGAGAGGCTTGAAGAATGAGGTTCTTCTGCTCTGCATCCCATTTTCCAGCATTTGCCAAAAGACGGCGTCATTGAGGTTCTTGCACTGCTCGAGCCGGTCCGCCTCTGTGGTGGGTATTGGCATCGCCTCGATCTGTTTTTCGTACTCGGTCTTTTCCTTCGGCACGCTGGTGCATCCAGAAGCGAGGAGGGCTACGAGCAGAGGTGTCGTAATCCGTAAAATGCTCATGTCCATTTCCCTATGCAAATGCCTTATGCGGTCAATCAGCGGGCAAACATCCCCCACCAGAACACATGGCCGAGGATCACGATCTGCTGTTCCTGGATCTCGGCAAAGGTGTAGTCCTCATCCGGATGCTCGTCGCGATTGAAGCTGCGCAGGCGGATGCTCGTCGGTAGGCGGTAAACCTGCTTCACCCGTAGCTGACCGTTGTGGTTGATGGCGTACATGTCGCCGTCAACGATATCGCCCAGTGAGCTCTTGCCGACGTTAATGCCTACGGTTGCGCCGTCACGCAGCACTGGCAGCATGCTGTTGCCGCTGACAACCACGCACTTCGCGTTGCTGAACTGAACGCCGTTATGGCGAAGGTCCTTCTTGAAAAAGCGCAGCCGGGCACTGTCGCTTTCCTCAATCACGAAACGGCCTGATCCGGCCGCCAGTTCCACTTCGCGCAAGAAGGGAACGTAGACCTCATCGTCATCCAGGGGAGTGTCGTCATCCCAAGGCTGGATGTCCGACATCAATACGCTGGGCTGGATGCGCTCGGAAGACTGGACGCTGGCAACGGTCGACATCAGGCGCTGGCTCACTTCATTGGCATCGAAGCGCAAGGCTTTTGCCAGTTTCAGGAGTGCCTCGACGTTCAGTGGAACCTTGCCGGTTGCGTACTGACTGAAGGCGCTTTGGCCTGACCATCCGCAGGCCTCAGCCACATCCGCTTGAGTGAGATTTGATCCAGCCGCTTTGGCAGCAGACTTTCGCTGGTCGTAAATAGCCTTGAGCCTGGTGCTTTCGGCGACTTCTTCAGGGGTAAGGGGGCGGCGTGTTTTCATGGCGACAAGAGTATGATATTTCAGAAAATAGCGCTGCTAGTAATTTTTGGCCAATAAAGCAGCTCTGCTGCTATCAAGGGTGGGTGACGAGTGAATTACTACATTCAGAGCCGCATCATTGGCAGTGGACTCAGCGGGTTCGTTAGCAGTCGCTTGAGCGAAAGCTGAACTAAGCGAAAGTGAAATCCTGCATCAGGAAAGGTCGAAAACACCTCACGTCGCTTCTGTCGTGAGAGTCCAAAAGTAACCGCTCCGTGGGATACGTCGATCCAATCGGCTTTCCGAAAAACCTCTGCAAGGTTCTGTGGATCGGTATGGGACCGAGTTATTTTATGGTGGTTGTGAATGATCGAGATAATCTCTTCCGTCCAACCCAGCTTATCGATTTCCCGAAGGAAGTCTTTTGCCAATTGCTCTGACGGGGGCAAATAATCAAACGTCCTGGCCGTCCATATGCCAAGGTCATGAAATACCCCGGCCACAACTATTTTTTCCAGGCCTACAGCATCCAGCACGTTGAGCGAGCAACAAAAGTTGATGACTCGGTACACATGATTCCGGTATCCGGTGAAGTCATTGCCGAGGTATCCGGCATAGCGCTGAAGCAGCTCGTCCAGCAGCTCAATTTTGATGAGCAATATTCCATCCTCCTTGTTTGGAGGTGGCTACTTTATAGGCTTGGACGCTCATCTGCACGGATACCCCAACTGACGACGAAGCCGCATCAGGTTTTCCGCCTTCGCTTCCAGCCAATCAACCTCAGTCAGGTCGTCTTGGCTCACCGGAGGCGGCAGAATTGGAACTGAGCCTTGCATTATGCTGACATGGGCGCCTCCAGGGTGGCGGGATGAGTTGGATGTGGTGTGTTGAGGATTTACGTCTAAGATGGCTAGCTGATTTGAGTGACCAACCAGGGAGGGTGATATGAAGCCAGCAATCAATGCGGTGATCATTTATGCGAAGGATGTCGCGAAGACATCTGATTTCTACACTCGGCATTTTGGGTTTTCCGCATTGCCGGAGCTCAATGGCATCACGGAACTGACTTCGTCAGCAGGTGGCGCCAAGCTACTTCTGCACAAGGCGGCCAAAGGCCTAAAGAACGGTCAGGCATGCGTCAAAATCGTTTTTGACGTGGATGACGTTCAGGTTTTCAAGGAGACCTCTGCAGAAAAGGGGCTGCTTTTTGGCCCGACACACGAGGCAGAGGGATACAGTTTTTCCAATGCCAAAGATCCAGACCAAAATAATGTCAGCATTTCCAGTCGTGCATTCAGATCGTGACCTGATCCAAAATCACTCGGCTGCACTCCGTTCCGCTGGTTGCCGGTGGAAACTCGAGCAGCCCCATCAGCCATCTACCTTGCTGTTTATACTCCCAGCCTTCAGCCGGGACGTGTACGTTTCAATGAAGAACCCTGCGGCTCTCTCCAATCCTGATCCGATCGAGTGCCCTGTTTAACGCATCCAAGGCATCGAGGAGGG
Source organism: Pseudomonas sp. TH37 (assembly GCF_016650735.1). NCBI lineage: Bacteria > Pseudomonadati > Pseudomonadota > Gammaproteobacteria > Pseudomonadales > Pseudomonadaceae > Pseudomonas > Pseudomonas sp. TH37. Next base: position 11,692 of record NZ_JAEKFD010000004.1, on the reverse strand, counting down.
CTTTCGCCTCAGCTTCCCGGCCATCGCCCCAGAGGCGTTCAGCCATTTTGTTCAGCGCCTGGATAGAGCGCTCAATGTCAGCAGCCGTCGCTGCTTTGCTTTCCTGATGTTTCTTTGGCATTGATCAACCCTTCTTCAGGTAGACCAGCTTCACGCGGAGTTGGCCGTTGTGGTTGATCGCGTACATGTCGCCGTCGACGATATCGTCTGCGTGAGACCTGCGGGCTCAGCACGCTCGGTCTGGTTTAGACCTGCATGGCGACGGGCGGCTTTGAGTCTTTCTTTAAATTCCATCCGCGAAGTATTACGGGCGCTCCCATACCCTTGCAAGTCGGTATTTCCCATAACCGTGCTGTATGGGTATTCCTGTATTGGGCGTACATCCGGCCAACTAGCGGGCGCTGGCCTCGGCTTTCGATGAACACCCATTGGGCACCACACCCATTGCTCCGAGCTGGGAGTGCTTGTCGGCCAGCCAAAATGAAATCCGGATCGCTTAAGTCCGCGACCTACACGAAGGCAGTAGGGTGCGGAGGCCGTTACTGGAAGAACCGTATGCGGGGAAGAGCTGACAACCGGCGGGGCCCCTGGAGGTTTTCAACCAAGCATAGGTCTACGGTGATGAGGGCACAGATTCAATGGAGTGTTTAGCTTGGGCGACACTGAACTCACTCGGCAAGCTGGCACCATTCTTGGCCGCAAGGATCTCGGCCATCACACTGACGGCGATTTCTGCAGGCGTCTTACTGCCGATGTAGATGCCGATCGGCCCGTGCAGACGCTGAAGTGACGCCTGGGTCTCACCAAAATGCTCAATCAGGCGTTCGCGGCGCAGCTGGCTGTTGCGCCGCGAGCCGATTGCGCCGATGTAAAACGCCGGGCTATGGAGGGCTTCGAGCAATGCGAGATCGTCGAGTTTGGGATCATGACTCAAGGCGACGATGCAGGTTCTCAGATCGACCGCGAAGTCGCGGACAACATCATCGGGCATGCCGACGATTCGCTCCACGCCGGTCACCGCCCAAGTCTCGATGTATTCCGGACGTGGATCGCAAACCGATACCTTGAAGCCGTTGAACAACGCCATGGTGGCTAGATACTCGGCCAGTGCGCCGGCACCTATCATGAGCATTCGATACCCTGGCCCCAAGGTATTGAGCATATGCTTGCCGTCGAAACTGAATTGCTCCGGTGTCGCGGTGGGTTGGAGCGTGACTTGACCGGACGCTACTGCCAGGCAGCGGCGCACCAGCCGCCCGTCATCCAGATGGGCCAGCAGTTCATCAAGCGACTGCCAAGACGGGTTGAACTCGAGAATCAGCTCAAGCGTACCGCCGCAGGGCAAGCCGAATCGATGCGCATCATCGGCGCTGACGCCATAGCGCACCACTTCCGGTGCGCCGTCCTTCAAGCCACTCCCACCATAGGCCGTGGTGTAGCGATGGATCAGGTCATCCTCAATGCAACCACCGGACACGCTGCCGACCACCCGACCGTCGTTACGCAAGGCCATCATCGACCCTGTCGGGCGCGGTGAGGAGCCCCAGGTTCGCGCCACGGTGGCCAGTAGCACGCGCTCTCCGGCCGCGAGCCAGTCCCGCGCCGTGCGCAGTACCAGCAAATCGATGCTTTCCATCAAACTCTCCTCTAGCGCATGTGGAGGATGGTCGGGCTGCTGCTAGCCGGATCGGTGTGTTCACGCAGCTTGCCAACCGCCTGCGCATCGACAGCACTACCCTGATTGCCCCAGGCGCTGCGCATGAATGTCAGGACCTCGGCGATATGTTGATCCGACAGCTGCTCGCGGAAGGCGGGCATGCGATAGGCGTCCGGCACACCGGCGGCCACGACACGCTGCGAGCCGTTGAGGGTGATGTTGATCGCCGATGCACTCTCTTTGGCCAATGCGGAGGTCGCTCCGGCCAGTGGCGGCATCCATTCGGGCTGCCCTTTGCCGTCCAGACCATGGCATGACGCACACCGCGTCACGTAGGTGTGGGCACCGGCAGTGTCCAGAGACTCAGCGGCAGATGCCTTCTGATACTGCCAGGGCGCTCCATCGCGCTGAGGGTCCCCGGGCAGCGATTTCAGGTAGTGGGCAATGGCCGTCAGATCGTCATCGGTCATGAACTGCGTGGAGTTGTTGAACGCCTCGGTCATCGAGCCGTAGACCACCGCGTGTCTGTTGCGCCCAGTCTTGAGAAACTGCACGATCTCCGGCTCGCTCCATCTGCCCAGACCCGTGTTGTGGTCATCACGCAGGCTCGGCGCATACCAGCCATCCAGCAAGGCGCCGGCGAGGAACGGCGCACCGGATTCGTCGAGTGCCTTCTCATTGAACGCCAGGCCGCGTGGCGTATGGCAACTGCCGCAGTGCCCGGCGCCCTGAACCAGGTAAGCACCGCGGTTCCACATTTCATCCTGCGAAGGTCTTGCAACATAGGGCTCGGCGTCAACAAACACACCGTTCCACAGTGCAATCGGCCAGCGCAGGTTCAGTGGCCAGGGAATTCCACTCTGGATGTTCGCCTGTTTGACCGGCGCCACGCCTTTCATGAAGAACGCATACAGCGCACGCACGTCGTCATCACTGAGCTTTGCGTAAGACGGGTAGGGCATTGCCGGGTACAAACGGCGGCTATCGGGTGCCACACCGTGGCGGACGGCACGGTCGAAATCCGTCAGGCTGTAATGGCCAATGCCGGTTTCAGTGTCCGGTGTGATATTGGTCGCATGGATCGCTCCCAGCGGTGTGGCCATTTCCAGGCCGCCGGCGAACGGTGCTCCGCCTGGCACGCTGTGGCAAGCCACGCAATCGCTGAGCCTGGCGACGTATTCGCCACGGGCGACCAGCGCAGGGTTGATGTCGGCCACGGCTATGTGGTGGTTTTCAAAAGGCGAGGCGGGCTCGCGAGTGACATACCAGGCCAGCAGGCCTGCCGCTACCAGGCACGGCACCGCCAGCCAGCCAGCGGTTCTTGCGAATCGGCTGTTATTCATGGGCGCTCCGGCGTTGATCAGGTGAAGGTGTGTCGGCTCATGGGCAGGCTTCGAACCCGTTGCCCGGTCAGCGTTGCCACCGCGTTCGCGACGGCTGGCGCCACGGCCGGCAACGGCGGTTCGCCGATGCCACCCATTTTTTCCCCGCTCTCGACGACACGAACGTGTACCCGTGCCATCCGCGCAGGCGGCAGGATCGGATACAGGTCGTAGTTGCGAGCCCGAGGTTTGCCATCAACCCACACTGACTCCTCTACCAGTGTCTGAGACAGCCCCAGCGCAACGGCGCCATTAACCTGAGCCTCGACAATCGCCGGATTGACGATGCTGCCGGGGTCAATCGCCTGCCAGATGTCGTGCACCTTGACCTGACCGTTCTCGATGGATACCTCGGCGATCACCGCCGTCTGTGTACCGAACGGCGAAGCCATCGCCACGCCTCGCGCGCGTTTGGTGCCGTCCTGGGCTGTAAACGGCCCACGCTTCCAGCCTCCCGACAGCTCACCCACCGCCTGCAGCAGTGTGGTCAGGCGCTTGTTGTCACGCAGCAAATGCAGGCGCAGTTCGAACGGGTCCTTGCCGCCTTTGTCGGCCAGTTCGTCAAGGAACGATTCATAGAAGAAGTCGTTGAGCGAATTGCCCACCGAACGCCAGTACCCCAACATCGCCGGACCTTTGACATAGATCTGCGCGATCCGCTTGTTGGGGATCGCATAGGACTTGCCCGACAACCCTTCAAGTGCTGTGGGGTCTAGCTTTTCACCCTGTTTGCCGGCGATGGCCTCAGTAGGACCTTCGGTGGCACTGATCGCTTCGATTGCCAGCGGCCAGCCGTCGTTATCCAGCGCGGCTCGGAAATTCACCGCTGCAACGGGACGGAGCACGTCACGCAAAAACTCCTCCTCTCGACTCCAGATCAGTTTGACCGGGCGGCCAACCGCCTTGGACAGCTCGATCGACTGGGGATAAGGACTGGCTGAGTCGTAGAGGAAATGCCGACCGAAGAATCCACCCAGCAGTGGTGAATGCAATGTGATGCGAGACGGATCCAGACCCGTGCGTTTGGCGATATCCGCACGGAACATGTCCGGCGCCTGATTAGGCAGCCAGACTTCCAGCGAACCGTCCGGATTGAATCTGGCCAGCGCAGAAGGCGGTTCCAATTGCCCGTGGTTCAGATATTGGTTGTGATAGGTGGCGTCGACTCGAGACTTGGCATCACTGAGAATCGAAGCAACGTTCCCTTCATTCTCGTCATCCCTGGCTGGGCCCTTTTCTTCAGCGAGTCGCTTGAGCCAGTCATCGCTGGAAAAATCTGCGGGCATCGGCCGCACTTTGCTGTCGACCGTTGGCTCTTGCCAGTCGACCTGAATCGCTTCTACCGCACGTTTTGCGTGCCACCAGCGCTCGGCGACCACTGCCACGGCACCCGGCAGACGATGCACGGAGTGAACGCCTTTCATGGCCTTGACCTGGTCTTCGTTGCGCACGTTGCCCACTGTCATACCCAAGCGTGGGGCATGCTGAACGGCGGCGTGCAGCATGCCTTCGACCTTCAGATCGATGCTGTAGAGCGCCTTGCCCGTGGACTTGTCATAGGCATCGACGCGCTTCACGGGCTTACCGATCCAGCGGAACTGGCTCGGATCACGAAGTTGCACTGTGTCAGGGGCGGGAACCGGCAGATCCATCGCGCGCTCGGCCAATTCACCGTACGCCAACGAACGGCCCGACGCGGCATGCACCACTTTGCCAGGTTCGGTGGTCAATTCGCCCACCGGCACCCCAAGCTTTTCCGCGCCCGCCTGCAGCAGCATGGCGCGGGCAAGCGCGCCGAGGCGGCGCATGACCGGGTAACTCATGCGCACCGACATGCTGCCGCCGGTGATGCGCATGCCGTTGTCCATGACCACATAGGCCTCGCCGGGCGGCGCGGCTTCGACCAGGAAGGTCGCCGGGTCGGCATCCAGTTCTTCACCGACGATCTGCGCCATCGCGGTGAACGTACCTTGCCCACCTTCCATGAACGGGCACAGCAGACGCACGCGGTTGTCTGGGCGAATTTCCAGAAACGCCGGCACCTGCGTGCCACGCTCGGCGGTCGCAGCTGCCGCCGCTTGCACGCGTGTCGAACCGAGCGGCAGGCCGAAGCCGAGCACCAGTGCGCCCACGGCGGTACCGGTCAGAAAACGTCTGCGCGACAAATTGACCGGTTCGTGCAGATCAAGCGCTGATGCTTCCTGGGACGGGTCGATACGAACGTTCATCATGCGTCTCCCTTGCCGGCAAGCTCATGCATGGCGGCATGAATGGCGTTGTAAGTGCCGCAGCGGCACAGATTGACCATCGCGGCCTCGATCTGTGCGTCATTCGGCTTGGGGTTTTGTTTGAGCAGTGCAGTGGCTGCCATCACCTGCCCGGACTGGCAGTAACCGCATTGGGCGACCTGAAGATCGACCCAGGTGGAGACGACCCGCTTGCCCACTTCATCTGCCTCGATGGCCTCAATGGTGGTGACCTCCCGGCCGACCACACCAGCCACCGGCGTGACGCACGAGCGCACCACATTGCCGTCCACCAGTACGGAGCAGGCACCACACTGCGCCAGTCCGCAGCCGTACTTGGTACCGGTCATGCCCAGATCATCGCGGATCACCCACAGCAAGGGCGTATCGGCGTCGGCATCGACTTGATAGGTCTTCTGGTTGATTCGTAGTTCCATGGCTCACCCGCTTGATCATCGGTTGACTTGCATTGTTATTAGTAGTGAAACGCTGCGAGGCGCATCACCGGAAAAGCTTGTCTTTCGTTCAACTTGCCGCGTTGCCGAGCGCTTCTGTTTCGAGTGGCTGTCCACGCAGCAGCGCAATGTCACGACTGGGCGTGGTACCGAACAGGCGGCCAGAATCAGCGGCGCCAGCACCGGGATCGCCTCGGGTTCATCGAGCAATGCCAGCAGGCGATCGAGCGCCCCTTGCAGTGAGGACGACATGTTGCCAATGCCAGCGCCCGTACCCGTTGATTGATGTCGCTTCGCAGGCAAGCCACTTTTGGTGATTACCTCGGCGAGCAGGCTGACATCCAGTTTCAGTACGAGGCCGACACAGGGCTTTTCGGGACTGGCAAGAATCACTTCGGAGTTGGCTGGCAGATCCAGTGACGTGACCAGAAAACGCGAAGGGCCGTAGCTGTAACCCTCACCACCCACCCGCAACCGTTTTTCACCACGGCCCACCAGAGTCAGGCTCGGCTCGATCATGCACACGGCGGGGGGCGCCGGCAGATCGCGACGAAACAGCGACAGGCCGGGAATAGATGTCGCGAAGTCACCCGGTACGCTCACGCGCGGGTCAATGTTCAACGCCAAAGGTGATTCATGGCGCTGGGGTATATGAATCATGGTTGGTCGCTCCTGTTGTCCGAACTCTAATCCGCTGAACAGACGTTTCCTATCCATCACCCTGCAGCCTCAGAGGATCAGGCAAGCATTCAAGAGGAATGCACTAGGGCTCAAGCAGATCGACCGGGAGAATGTGTCGATCTGTTACAGGGGGAGTGCCCACGCGGGCGACAAACTGCTCGACCCCCCTGCGCATCACACCAACACGCTTTTCGCACCACAGGTAATTTCCATGACTTTTCCTTCTACAGAAAAACGCGGCTGGAGTGCCGTGCTGGCCATGTCGTTGGCCGCATTCGCCTTGGTCGCATCAGAATTCATGCCTGTCAGCCTGCTGACTCCCATTGCGGCAGACCTGCACATCACGGAAGGCCAGGCAGGGCAGGGCATTTCGGTGTCCGGTGCATTTGCATTGATCACAAGCCTGGTCATTGCATCGATCGCCGCTCGCGTCGAACGCAAGAAGTTGCTGCTGTGTCTGACCTTGCTAATGATCGGGTCAGGTACGATCGTCGCGCTCGCGCCGGGCTACCCCTCATTCATGCTTGGGCGTGCCTTGATCGGGATAGCCATCGGTGGTTTCTGGTCATTGTCGGCGGCGACCGCAATGCGCCTGGTGCCGGCTGATCAAGTTTCCCGAGCGCTGGCCATCGTCAATGGTGGTAACGCTCTCGCTACGGTAATCGCAGCTCCGGCGGGCAGCTTCCTTGGCTCGCTGATAGGTTGGCGCGGCGCATTCTTCTGTGTTGTACCTGTCGCAGCACTTGCGGCCGTGTGGCTGCTGATAAGTCTTCCGTCCTTCAAGGCCGAGCGCCAAACAGGTAGCGGCAACGCCTTGCGGCTGATGAAACAGTTGCCAGTCGCATTGGGGATGGTAGCCGTCAGCGTATTTTTCATGGGGCAGTTCATGCTGTTCACTTACCTGCGCCCGTTTCTTGAGGTCGTGACCGGTGTTAGCGTCTCAACATTGTCTTTCATGCTGCTGGGGCTGGGACTTTCAGGTTTGATCGGGACCTTTCTGATCGAAAGATTCATCGGGAATAGCCTCTACCGCACGCTGACGGTTATCCCTCTGATAATGGCTGTCATAGCGCTGGCTTTAGTGAACTTCGGCGCATCGCCGTGGCTGACCGCAGTGTTGCTCGGTCTATGGGGGCTGGTCGCTACTGCTGCTCCCGTTGGATGGTGGACATGGCTGGCTCAAACTCTTCCTGATGATGCGGAAACCGGAGGGGGCTTGCTTGTGGCCATTGTCCAACTGGCTATCGCAGGCGGCGCAATTATCGGCGGCTTGGCATTTGATCTAAGTGGTTACAAAGCCACATTCGAGCTCAGCGCAGCCGTATTGGTCGCCGCGTCTGCGCTCGCTTGGTTAGCGGGTCGCAATGCCACTGAAGTTCATCTTGCCGAGTCGAACGCGACTGCCTGACAAAATCAGGAAGGGCTCGGCGCATGGAGTATCGACATGAGAAAAAGAAACGCTCGATCGACTGTGTGGTTGAGCCTCTCGATGATTTTAATCTGTGCATCGATAAGTCCTGCTGCCATGGCCCAAAACTCATCTCTGCACGAAGGCCCTGATCAAGCAGGACCGATCAAAGAGGTTCCTGCGATGCCAACCAGATCAACCATGCTGACCAAGGTCAGACTCAAGTTTGAAGGCCATGGGGCGGTGGTTGGCCTAGCGCTGGAGTGCTGGAGAGGCAACAAAGGGCCCCTATTTGAAATTTTCAGAAACGACGAGAGGCTTCGCTTTGAGGTGACTCTGTTCGTACAGGACGTTCCGCTTGAGCTGCTTGAATACGCTGTCCCGATCGCCCGAGAACGCTTAGGGGATTTTGTCCCTTATCCCTGATGCCATTGGATCGTTACCGCTATAGCGGCTGACATTGAAGGAAGAGGGAGCAGCAGTAGCCGGGTTGCGGTTACCTTTGGCTGCTCGGTTGGTGTTTAATCTTTCCGTCATAGCTGCTCATCCGCACTGCTGATTTGCCTGAACACTGAGGCAGGAGCCCAGAATGCGTACATGCAATATTTGCAAGCGTCCTCTCGATACCGCGCCAGAGCTCGAAGATTGCGGAGGCGATTGTCTTGAGTGCATGGCTGAATGCGGAGATCCTGATGCACAACTGGCAATGCAACAGATTCTTCTGGTTCGCAGTCGTGCAAGCGGTTCAGGCAAAGGTGATGACGAGTGCCGGGATTAGCCGCTAGCTTTGAAGGTCGGGAAGTTCAGATCGGTGAAGCCGGTCATGGCGGCACTGAAGTAGATGCGTTTCATGCGGCGCGATCCAGTTGGTATGTATTCCACGCGGCCTGGTCTGCACTCGTAATGGGGCGTCCTATGCCGGGTCATGCCCGGGCGGTGGAAGGGTTGATAGAGGCGAGATCAGCTACAGTTGATAGATGATTCAAAAGGAGGTGCGTATGAGCATCACTGTCTGCGTCGTATGTGGCGATAGCGCCGAGAAAGCTTATCCAGTAGGCAGTTTTGATGAGTTTAAATGTTCGAACTGTGGCTACTACTCAGTCGATCGGCAGCTGATTGACGAGATGGAGGCAGCAGGTCAGGTCTTTGACACCGAGCGTACCCAACAGTACTTAATGATCCATTCTCAGCCGGGCCAAGTGCCTGCGATTACGCGTATCGAGACTACGAAGCATCAACTGATTGTGGAGAGTGTGTGAAAAAGAAGGATTGGTCAGGTTGCCACCTGCTGCTTTTCCTGGTGTAGCGCTTCCTGCACTGCTTTGATCACCCTCCGTAGATATGTGAACTTGTGTTTTCCTCTCTGGCCCCTGTTGTCGATTGGTCTGTTTGCGATAAGCCCGATGTACTTGGCATTGGTCGAAGCCAGCAAAACCGAAAATTCAACCCTAATCCTAGGGACTGTAAACGTTCAGGGCACAGCCACCGGCCCCTTTCCCATCCTGGCCACTGATGGGGAGTCCGCTGGAAGGTGTTTGAAGGCTGTGGAATGAGACTGATATTCGCAACAAAAGACCTGTCGTTAGCAGGTCGATCTTTCGAAGGTTTTCCGCTGTTGGTTGGCTCAGATGGCTGGCCTGTTGAGCCCGTGCAATCCTTCCTCAGGCATATTCTCGTGGAGTCCGGTGAGGCACGAAGCGAACTGACTTGGGAAGCCTACGGACGTCGTCTGTACGACTACTTCGCCTTCTTGGAAGCCAATGGCCCGGGATGAAGAGAGCCCTGCTAACGGTCTGAGCGTCCTATCTCGTTACCGGGACTGGTCTCAAGGCGAGCTGGGGCTCGATCCTGGCACGGCGAACAAACGGTTGAATCTGATCGTTAGCTTCTACCAATGGGCTAGCCGCGCCAGGGAATGCTAGTGCTTCGGAGCGCGGGCATACCAACCGTAGATTGCGATGCCGGCATAACAGGTCGCTGGCACGCTCAATGCCATCGCGAGCGTCGAGAGGTCGGCCGCATACCCTGTCAATGGCGGAATAAATGCCCCGCCAACAATGGCGCAACAGAACAGGCCCGAACCTTCCGCCGCGCGATGACCGAGCCCTGCGGTCGCAAGGGTAAAGATCGTCGGAAACATGATGGAGTTGAACAGCCCGACGGCCAGCAGCGACCATCCGGCAACAACGCCTTGTGTGGTGGCAGAGATCGTCAACAGCACAATGACTGCCGTGGCGGCAAAGGCCAGCAGTTTCCCGGGCGCGAAAGTGCGCATCAGCGCCGAGCCGATAAAGCGGCCAACCAGGGCGCCACCCCAATAGAAGGCAACATGCTTGCCTGCGGCTTCGGCGGGAAGGGCCAGGGTTGTCGGCAGCATGAGGTAGTCGGTGATGAGGCTGCCAATCGTGACTTCGGCGCCGACATAGAGAAATATGCAAACGGTGCCGAGTGCAAAGCGCGGCTGCTTTAGAAGGTCGAGCGCAGCGAGTGGATTGAGACGTTCAGGTCTTGTTGACGGTTGCAGCTCATTTCTTTTCAGCCAGACGATCAAGGCGACGATGCAGATGAAGAGCGTAATGCTTGCATAGGTGTTGCTGATCACGCTGGCTTCCTGCGACAGGAAGGACGTCAGTTCTGCTGGCGACAATGCGGAGGTATCTACCGCATTGAGGGAGCCCAGGATCAGTATGGCACCCAGGTAGGGTGCGACCGTGGTTCCCAGCGAATTGAACGCATGGCCGAGGGTGAGGCGGCTGGGGGCCATTGCGGCGGTTCCGAGTAGTGAAAGCAGCGGGTTCGCAACGACCTGAACGGTTGTCACGCCAATCGCAAGCACAAAGAGGGCGCCGAGGAAGGCTGGAAACAATGCGGACTGGGTGGCAGGAATGAAGAGCAGGCATCCACCAGCCATCAGCAGCAACCCGAGGACGGCCGCTCTCATGTAGCCGATTCGCGAAATGAGCACGCCTGCGGGTATGGCGAAAATGAAATAGGCAAAAAAGAATGACGACTGCACAAGCATGGCCTCGGTATAGCTGAGGCTGAAGAGGTGCTTGAGTTTTGGCACCAGGACATCGTTAAGGCTGGTGATGCTGCCGAGGATGAAAAACAGCGCGAACACGTAGGTGCTCATCCGTTGGGCGTGGGGTGTTGCCAAACTGTTGGTGACAGTCGCGCTAGCACTAGCGTTCGTCATCACGGGCTTCCTCTTTCTTGTGATTGTTACTTTCAAGGAAAGCTCTATCGAGCCTCAGGCACCTTGATAGTGAGACAGCGCTATCTTTGTGCGGTGAATTACTCGCCAAAGGAGGGTGCGCTGCCATCTGATTTTTTGTCTGTAGCCGCTACCGCTCACCCAAAGTCCGGGGCCAGTCGTTAGAGGGCGCTACCTTAGTGCCTGACTTTTCGTTTGGCAAGCCGCTGGATCTCTTGGGGGTTATGCCGAGATAAGGGGTAAATTCGCTCATTTGGGCTGCAGCAGGGCCGTCCAAGAGCCCAAGGCCGGATCTGGTTCTCCGCCCAATTATTATCAATGGTCGGCGGGATCGTACGAAGGGCGTCCCGTGGCCCTGGATCTGGCTTTGTCGAAGCCCAACTGCTCAAAGTCCAGAAGGGAAATTAGGCTTCGATGACCCGAACCAGATGATCCTCGGGAATGAGTTCGTCCAGCGAGAGTGGAAACAGCGCGGTCTGGGAGCGGTTTTCACCTTGGATATAGCGCATGAAAAATGCCCGTATCTTGCGATACGGGCATTTTCTTTAACCGGCCAGCAGATTGTTAGGTTTTCACACACTCTGGGCCGATTGCTGCCCGTCGCGAAGGGCAGCTGCCGACCCATTGCAGCCGGTCGCGACAGGCAGAG
>NZ_JAEKFD010000033.1:0-202 GCF_016650735.1 Pseudomonas sp. TH37 | reverse complement strand
GACGCTCAGGGAGCCGCCGCCAGCCAGTGCATCGTTTGGCGCAACGAAGTCGACAGAGCCGCTGCTCGATCCGACCGGGATGGTAATGGTCTGGCCATTGGACAGGGTGACAACGACCGGCGAACCGGTGACCGGTGCGCTGACGGACGCGGTGTAAACCACGGTGCCGCCTTCAGCCACAGTGCTGGTCGCAGTGAGGTTT
>NZ_JAEKFD010000032.1:0-214 GCF_016650735.1 Pseudomonas sp. TH37 | reverse complement strand
CACGCTCAGCGAACCACCACCGGTCAGTGCATCGTTCGGCGCGGTGAAATTCACGCTGGCGCTGCTCGAACCGACCGGGATGGTGATGGTCTGGCCGTTGGACAGGGTGACAACGACTGGCGAACCGGTGACCGGTGCGCTGATGGACGCGGTGTAAACCACGGTGCCGCCTTCGGCTACAGTGCTGGTCGCAGTGAGGTTTACGGTCGAGGTA
>NZ_JAEKFD010000031.1:0-233 GCF_016650735.1 Pseudomonas sp. TH37 | reverse complement strand
TCGAGGGTGTCGGTCACCTCGGTGACCGCCGCCGTCGGATTGGTTGCCAGGTTTTCGAAGTTGCCGCCCACGGCATCCTTGATGGTTGCTTCGACGGTGCCGGCATCTTTGTAGACGTCGTCTTTCGGTGCGTCGACAGTCACGGAGCCGGTAGTCGCACCGGCCGCGATGGTGATGATCGCGCCGTTGCTCAACGTGACAGTGACCGGAGTGCCGGCGGCATTGGTCAGGGT
>NZ_JAEKFD010000030.1:0-273 GCF_016650735.1 Pseudomonas sp. TH37 | reverse complement strand
AGAAGCAGCCCGAAATTGGGTCTGTAGCTCAGTTGGTTAGAGCGCACCCCTGATAAGGGTGAGGTCGGCAGTTCGAATCTGCCCAGACCCACCAATTTTGTGTGGGAAACGCCTGTAGAAATACGGGGCCATAGCTCAGCTGGGAGAGCGCCTGCCTTGCACGCAGGAGGTCAACGGTTCGATCCCGTTTGGCTCCACCACTACTGCTTCTGTTTGTTGAAAGCTTAGAAATGAGCATTCCACCAAGACGGTGATGAATGTTGATTTCTAGTC